>BTUC01000138.1:0-16520 GCA_045863575.1 Phycisphaerae bacterium | reverse complement strand
CGGGGGGGGGGGCCGGGGCCCGTCGCCCCCCCCCCCCGCCCGCCCCCCCCCCCCGGGCCGCTACGGAACTGGGGAACGGGAAGGGGCACTAGCCGGCCAGGAGGCTGCGATGGTACGCGGGTATGTGTGGGTAATCTGGATCGGGTTGCTGGCCGGCATTGGGGGGTGTCTGACGCCGCATGGGTCCGGCCGTATCGACGGGGTGAGCCCTTCGGCGTTGCCTCCGGAACTACCGGCACAGCGCGTGGCCGGCTCGGAGAAGGCGCCTGTCCGGCGCGTGTCGCTGCCGTTGCCGCGCGGGCTGGACGAACCGCTCGTCTGGAAGGATTCCCCCACCCAGGCGACGCCGGTGGGTTATTGGCCGGGGCCATGCGGGCGCGGATCCGCGCGGCGGGTCATCCTGACGGGGATCGGGCCGGGCGACGAGTTGACAGCGTTGCTGCACGGCCGTACAGCCGAGGGGGCGTTTCGCGGGCCAACGGCGTCCGTGGCCGTTGTGGACCAGCGGTATGACTCCAGCCTGCCCTGGGAGACCAACGAGCTGGTGCTGGCCAGCGATGCGGGCGAACTGGCGATTCGAGTGGGGCTCAAGAGGAAGGAGGGCATCAACTGGTGGCAATGGGTGCGTCTGGAGGTGCTGGATGAAGGGCCGGTGTGCCGGACCGTGCGGGCACGCGGAGCCGCGCCCGTCCACCTGGAGCGGCACGAATCGGCGGAGGCCCGGGCGGGCATCCGCGGCGGCTACCCATGGCTGCACAAGCACAATCATGTACGCTGCGAGGTCGTCGCGCGGTGCTATGCCAACGGCGCCATCGAGCTGAACGTGCGGCACGTGAACGGGCGCTTCTTCACAGAGGGCGGCGTGCTGGACGACGCGGTTCCGGTCATCGGCTTTCGTAGCCTGGGCGGCGACTGGCCTGAGCGGGCGGAGCTCGTCACCGGCCGGCGCCGGTGGCATTGGGATGGCGCGAGCCTGGATACGTCCAGCGCCGCGCACCTGGTCAGCGCCGAGCATCCAGGGCTGGCGTGGCGCGACGCCGATGTATGCGTCTACCAGCCCTACGCGGGAGTAGAGGCTCGCGCCGGCAATCCGGCCGAGGCGCGAACCGGAGATTCCTTCATCGTTCGCGCCGCCCAGAAGCAGATCCCCAAGGGTATGGGGCGGACCGTGCGCATGGTTGCGGCTCTGGGCGGCGTGGAGCCTGACGTGGCCGTTTACCTGCTGCCTGACTGGTGGTACGGCGTGAGCGAGGATCTGTGCGCGGCGCCGCTGCTCCCGGTGCGGGACGAGACGTACGCGACCGTCGAAAAAGCCATGGCCTACTATCGCGAACAACACCACGCGGGCTGCTTCGACGATGGGGCGGTGCTGCGGCATGGACCGGGCATGCGCGAGCCGGGCTGGGAGGGCGAGGCCCCGCACGCGCAGTTGCTCGGTGCCTATCTGGGTGGCGCGGCGGTTGATTACGACCTGACCCTGCGCAGCGCGTACTACATGGCCGACGTAGGTGTCGACAAGACGCTGTTCGCGGTCAGGATGCACGGCTACGAGCCGCCGGCGCAGTCTCTGCCTATGCAGCGCGTGCTGGGCATCGCGGCGGCACACCTGGAAACCGGCGATCCGTACCTTCTGGAGGTGGCCGAGTCGGTGGCCCAGACCGCCTACTGGTGGGATCGGCACAACTGGCCGCGGCGCTCCTTCGGGCGCGACGCGGCGTACATTCGGGGCCTCGTCTATCTTTACCGCTACCGTGGTGACGCCCACTACCTGGATCAGGCCCAGGAGGCGCTGCACCGGCTCGTCTCGGTGCAGCTTCCCGACGGTTCCTTCGCCGACCAGGGCGACACCACGGGGATTCACGCGGTCATGAACCTGGTCGTCAAGCCCTGGATGGGCTGCATTGCCACGGAGGCGATGGTGGACTTCCTCGCCTGTCGCGAGGACCCGGTGATCGAAGCCTCGGCGTTGCGCTTCTGTCAGTGGCTGCTAACCTGCCGGGTAGGCGAACAGGGCCGCCGGCACTGGAGATACCAGGTGAGCTACGCCGGCGGCACAACGGAGTATAAGCTCGACGGCACGCCGGTGCCGTTGCCCGAGCGGGACTGGCACGAGGAGTACCTGGCCAAGCTGTTGACCTGGGCCTCGTTACGGACGGGTGATCCCGCCTTTTATGCCGCTTGGCACGAAGCCTACCAGTGGACCGGGGGCAAGCCGAGTCTCTGGGATCACGGCGCGAATAAGCAGGTGTCGAACCTGCCCTGGCAGCGGATGCACTTGTGGCAGGCCCGGCTCTCCTCGGACGGCCTTCGGGTTTTCCCGCGCACGGACCTGGCGCCGGACCTGGACTCGGGCGTGGTGTCCGGGCCGGGCGGGCGCATCGCCGTGCAGGCGCTTACTCGGCGAGTAACGGGAACTCGGTGATGCGCAGCCGCGTGCTGCCGTAGGGCACCAGCTCGAGGTCGGTCACCGGTTCGCTCGACTGGACCGGGCTGGCCGGGGTCTCGCCCGCCTGGTGCTTCTCCATTTTCCAGGAAGGAATCTGTCGACCCTTGACCCGCAGCACCACCGGCGGCCGGTCGTGGTCAAAAGGCACGCCGCCCGGCCGTCGCGGCTCGACGGTCAGGGAAGACTCGGGATTCGCTGGATCGATGATCAGGCCGTAGTTCCATGAGGTGGTTGGTTCAATCTGCCAGTCGATGACTGGGAACTGGTCCGTGTGCTGCTTGAGCTTCGTCCACTTCTCGCCGATGCGCAGCGAATAGGCGATCGGACCGCGGTGGAGGGTTACCGCATCGTTCCATCTCCGCTCCACGCGGACCTCCAGGGGCAGGTCCAGCACGACGGTGTCGCCGTTTTTCCAGGTCCGCTGGACGACGGCAAAGGACCCGGGCTTCGCATCCGTCGACTCGCCGGCGGTCTTCAACGTCGCGCCCCTGGCCCACGATGGAATCCGCAGATGCAGCGGGAAGGCTGTCGGCTTGGGCAGCTCGATCTTCAGCGTGATCCGCCCGTCCCAGGGGTAATCGGTGGATTCAGTAATGGTCACCATTTCGCCATCGCCCACCTTGGCCGTCACTTTGGAAGGCCCGTAGACAACAGCGGCCAGACCATTGTCGGGACTGGCCATCCACATGTGACTGACGAACTTCGGCCAGCCCTGATGCATGTTGGCCGTGCAGCAGCCGTAGTTGGGCTCCAGGCCGTACAGGTTGGACGTATCGTCGTTCGTGCTCCAGGTTCGCTTGGCAACGCTCACCAGTACCTGATTGGCCTGCTGGTCGTACTGGTGGGCCCAGTAATCGGCCGTGCAGGCGCCGGGGTTTGCGTTGTAGGCCAGCGCCTCCAGCCGGTCCGCATGAGCAGTATCGCCGAGGGCCTCAATGAGCTTCTCCAGCGAGAACATGTACTCCACCACGGCGCAGAGCTCGGTCCCTTGCGTCGGCTTGCGGCCGCACAAATGCTCGTCCCCGCAGAACCGTCCGGCCACCTGGCCGTGGTGCTCGTCGAGGCTGGCCAGCCCCTCGTATACGGCTCGCCGGTCGCGCGGGTCTTTGGACTGCTGCCACCAGACACCGGGGTGCTTGACGCCCATGGCGATATTGACCACATGCGTGGTATGGCCGTACTTGAGACCTTTCTGCAACGCCTCGGTCGTGTAGGGGAAATCTGTGAAGTAGTCCGTCCACTTGAAGCTGTTGTCGTGGATGGATCGAGCGACGGCCACAACGTCCTCATCGCCCGTCCGGTTGTATAGCCAGTAGGCGGAGACGACGTTTTCCATAGCGCGCACGCCGCGCCAGTCCTTGTCCGGCCAGTCCGGCGGATGGTTCTTGAGGTACTTGAAGTAGGCCATCATCAGGGGGATGACCCGTTCATCGGCGGTTGCCTCCTGATACTGGGTGAGGACCTTGAGGGCAACGGCCAGCGGCCAGCGGTCCTGGTTGCCCGGGGGCCCGAACCAGCCGTTCGGTTGCCCACTGGCCAATATGGCGTCCATCCACCCCTTGACCTTCTCGATCAGACGGGCGTCGTCCAGCAGGTAGGCCAGCGGCACAAGCCCGTCGAGGTAATAAGGGCCGCGCTCCCAGCCTTCACCCTTGCCGCCTTTCCACTGGGAGTCGCTGAGACTGGGCCAGAACTCGTCCAGGTGACCGGTTAATCCGCTGGCCTGAACCTTGAGCTGGTCGCGCAGCCAGCCTTCGGGTTTGACGGTTCCCAGCGGCAGGGCGGTGAATGCCGAAGGGGCGAGGGGATCACGGTTGGCCGGATAGTGTTGGTTGGCGCCTGCAACGGGCATAGTGCTCATCCAGAAGACAAAGGTGGCCAGGAACGATACACCCAGAGTGTGGTTCACGACGCTAATCCTCCGCGTTGGTTCAAAGCCACGCCGGTGGCTTCCGGGCTGTCCTCCGCGGTGCGGACCGGAGGCCTGGATCGTGGTGCGGGCATTCCCGCCCGCGCGGGCCGCTATGATAGTCAGAAATGCCCGGAGGACACAAACCTACCCGCGAGGAACTCGCCGCCGCCTACGGGCGCGGTCTGCCGGACGTCATTGCGCCCGGGCTGCGCGTGCTCTTCTGCGGCATCAATCCAGGGTTGTACTCCGCGGCCGTCCAGCATCACTTCGCCAGGCCGGGCAACCGATTCTGGCCAGCGCTGCACGCGGCCGGTTTCACCCCGCGGCGACTTGATCCGCACGAGGAGAACGACCTGCTCGCCCTCGGCTATGGCGTCACCAACGTTGTGGATCGCGCCACCAGTGCGGCTGACCAACTCAGCCGCGAGGAGCTGGTAGCGGGCGGACGGCGGCTTGCGGTGAAAGCTCGAAAGTTCCGCCCTCGATACATTGCCATCCTGGGGATGGGCGCCTATCGCACAGCATTCGGGCGGAAGGATGCTGCCCTGGGATTGCAGGCGGAGAGGATCGCTCAATCCCGCGTCTGGCTGCTGCCCAGCCCCAGCGGCCTTAACGCCCACTACCAGCCGCGTCAGCTCGCTGCGAAACTCAGCGAACTGCGCCATGCTATGCAATTCGATGCCGCTCCCTGACTCACAGGCTGGTCCGGCTCCGGCGATGCGCGAACCATCTGGTCATGGCTTTATGGCCGGTCAACGACCCAGGCGATCAGGAAGCCGCCTTCGGAGGTGACGGTGCCGCAGGGGCCAGAGACGACGACATCATACCGGCCGCCCACGTCGACCCCCACGTTGTGGATCGTGAGGTTAGATGTCTGCGTGCCGGTGTATCGCGGCCCATCCTCGATCGGCTCGCCTTGAAAACGCCATTGATACTCGAGCGGTCCCGCTCCCGAGGCCTGCACGCTGAATGTGGCGGTGCCGCCGACGAGCATGCGGTTCTGACCCACCGGCTGCTGCAAGATAGTGGTGGAATGCTCGCAGGCCGGCTGCTCGGTCCACGGGTGACAGCAGCCCGCGGGAACGAGGGCGATCGCCAGGAAAAGAAGATGAGTCGGGTTCCGGCGGCGCTGCGGGTGGATTTCTGCCGTGCTGTCCATGGTGTTGCTCCAGGGGGTGCTGCGCGCTGTTTGTTCCTGACTCCCCATGCTAAGCCGGCATGAAACCATTTCCACCGGGAGCCGGCAAGAAAAAAAGGAAGCTCATCCGTGGCTGGGCATACAATCAGCCGAGGGGGTCGGATTTCCAGTTAAGGAGAAACTCATGAACGCATGGTTACGGGCGGTATTGACTGTCACCGTGGGTGGCCTGCTCTCGTTCGGCCTCGCGGGCTGCGAGGAAAAAGCCACCACCACGAGAGATGTTGAGGTCAAGGATGAACTCGGTGGTGGTAAGGAGATCAAGGAGACCGAGGTGACCGAGCAGAACGGCAGGGTCCAGGTCAAGGAGACGGAGACCGACGTTGACGAAGAAGGTAACGTCGAAGAGAAAGAAGTGAAGATCGAGGGCGGCGGCACGCAGTAAACCGCGGAACCGCAGCCGCTCAACCGATACCACGGTGCCCGTGTCGCTGTGTCGGCGGCGCGGGCACCTTCTATGCGCACGAGGAGCAGGGTGGCTCGGTCACGACTGGGCGAACGTCCGCCGGGACCGTAGACTATGCTCCCAGAGGGGTTGGGGTTTCATGAGGTCCCGCGCAGGTGGGTGAGTGAATGGCAGCCGTCAACATCCAGTCCGTCACCCGCCAGTTTGGCACGCAGGTCGTCCTCGAAGATGTCTCGCTGGAGCTTCAGGCCGGCGAGGTGACCGGCCTGGTGGGGGCTAACGGCTCAGGCAAGACGACGCTCTTTCGGCTGGTCACCGGCGAGTTGCAGCCGGATGTGGGCACGGTGACGCGCAGCCGGGGCCTTGAAATCGGCTACCTCAAGCAGGAGCCGGAGGTTACACCCGAACGTACGCTGCACGATGAGGTGGGCAGCGTCTTTGAGAACCTCCTGGCGCTGGAAGCGAAGCTGCACGACCTCTCCGAGGAAATGGCCGCCGCTCATGATGATGCCGTTCGACTGGCGGAGCTCATGGCTGCCTACGAGCGGGTCAATGCCCAGTTCATCGCTGCCGGGGGGCACACGTTCGAGGCCCGGCTCAACGAGATCCTTGGGGGACTCGGCTTCATGCCGGCAGACTATGCCCTGCCGATGGCCGTTCTTTCGGGCGGTCAGAAGTGCCGCGCCGCCCTGGCCAAGCTGCTCCTGCAGGACCGGCCTTTTCTGCTCATGGATGAGCCGACCAATCACCTGGACATCGATGCCGTCCGCTGGCTGGAGAAGTTTCTTGCCGGCCACCATGGGGGGGCGGTGATCATCTCGCACGACCGCTACCTGCTCGACCGACTCTGCGAACGGATCGTTGAAGTGGAGCGTCGCCGCGTCTTCAGCTATCCCGGCAATTACACCAACTTCGTCAAGACCAGGAAACTCCGCGAACTGACCCTTGCTCGACAATACGAGAAGGACAAGGCTTTCATCGAGAAGGAACGGGACTACTACGCCCGTTACCACGCGGCCGGCGAGCGCGGCAAACAGGCCAAGGGTCGCATCACCCGGCTCGAACGCCAGCTTGAGGCCGGTGAACTGGTCACCGATGCCCCGCAGGCCCGTCGGACGCTGAAACTGTCGTTTGATCGCGTCGACGCCCGAGGCGGCACCGTCCTGCGCTGCGACGAGCTGAACATGGCCTTCGGAGACAAGAAGCTGTTCGCCGGCCTGACCCTTGAAATCCGGTCCGGTGAACGCTTCGGCATCACCGGACCCAACGGCACCGGCAAATCCACGCTCCTGCGAATCCTGCTCGGACAGGTTGAACCGCTCGCCGGCGCCGTCAAGTACGACGTCCGGCGCAGCGTGGGCTACTACGCCCAGGAGCCGGCCGCCCTGGATCCGAAGCGCAACATTGTGGACGAGATCCGGTCGCACCGACCGGACCTCAGCGAGCAGGAGGCGCGTTCTCTGTTGGGGGCGTATCTTTTTCGCGGAGACGACGTATTCAAGCCGCTTGGCCTGCTTTCCGGAGGCGAGCAGTCGCGCGTCCGGCTGGCCACCCTGATTCTCCAGTCGCCCGAAGTGCTCGTCCTCGACGAGCCGACCAATCATCTGGACATCCCTTCGCGCGAAGCGCTGGAGGAGCAGCTCGAGGAGTTCGGCGGAACAGTCATCGTGGTGAGCCACGACCGCTATTTCCTCGACCGCATCGTGGATCGGCTGCTGGTGCTCAGGCCGGAGGGATGGCGCGTTCACAACGGCAATTACTCGAGCTACATCGCCGAGGTGGAGCGCCAGCGCGAGAGCGGGTCCAAGGCGGACGGCGAGCGCAAGAAGGGGGCGCGCCCATCTGGACCCGGGGCCCGGCCGAGGCGGCCGTCTTCGCGTTTTGACCGCATGAGCCTGGAACAGATCGAGGCTTTGATCATCCAGCGCGAGGATTTGCTCGCCGAGTTGAACGAGAAATTCGGGGATCCGAACATTTACAAGGACCCGCCCGCCCTGGCGGAGCTGAATACCCAGTTGGCCGGGGTCAAGGCCGAACTGGCGGAGCTGAATGCCGCCTGGGAGGAGCGCGTCGAGGAACAGTCCCGCTGACGATGGCTCACTGATCTTCATGGGATCGTCCCGGTTTGCCTGCTTAAACCGATGCTTCTATACTTCTCGCTCCTGCTCGCCTCGTGTCAGCAGGGCCTGTTGCCGGCGCTGCGACGCGACGGCCTTTTGAAATGAAAGCTCCCGGATTTTCAACTGGGGATGGAGCTCTCCATGATCTGGATGTACGCTGGTTTCATCTGTCTGATCCTGCTGCTGCTGGCTCTGGATCTGGGAGTTTTTCATCGCAAGGCGCACGTCGTCTCTATCAGAGAGGCATTGGGCTGGTCAGGATTCTGGATCGCGCTGGGCTTACTCTTCTCCGTCTTCATTTACGTGGGGTACAATCGGCACTGGCTCGGACTTGGGCTGACGCAGGATGTGATGACGGTCGCCCCGAAGACGGTCGAAGGGGTTGGCATCGTCTATAACACCGGTTCTTCCGCCGCCGTCAAGTACATCACCGGTTATCTGGTCGAGAAGTCGCTCGCGGTGGACAACATTTTTGTCATCGCCATGATTTTCGCCTTCTTCGGCGTCCCGGCCATCTACCAGCACCGCGTTCTCTACTGGGGCATCATCGGTGCGCTCCTCATGCGCGGTGTCATGATTGCAATCGGCGTTCAGCTCATTCGCGAATTCGCCTGGATCATCTACATCTTCGGCGGGTTCCTCATCGTAACCGGGTTGAAGATGCTGCTGGCCAAGACACAATCGGTGGAACCGGACAAGAACATCATTGTTCGGATAACCCGGCGAATTCTGCCGGTGACGGAGCGGTTCCACGGCCAGCATTTCTTCGTGCGTGCCGGTTCCGCGGCGGGTCGCGAACCCCCCCAGCCGGGTGCGGTGGCTCTGCCCGATCGCATCCTCGAGTCGGCCCGGCCCGGAGCCCTGATGGCCACGCCCTTGCTCCTGGCCCTCATCATGGTGGAGGTGACGGACCTCATCTTTGCCGTCGATTCCATTCCGGCCATTTTCGCCATTACCGCCGACCCGTTCCTGGTATTCACCAGTAATGTCTTTGCCATCCTGGGGCTGCGGAGTCTTTACTTCGCGCTGGCCAGCATGATCGATCGGTTCCATTACCTGAAGGTCGCGCTGGCGTTCGTACTCATCATCGTCGGCGTCAAGATGATGATTCACGGCTGGCTCAAGCACATGCTCGGGCCGAATTTCAACCTGTATCTTCTGGCGGTGGTGCTGCTCGTGCTGCTGTCCGGCATCGTGGTGTCGCTGATGAAGCCGAAGGCGCCGGCGTCGGAGCAGGCACGACTCGGTTGACGCGCGTTGGGTGAATTCTCCCGGTGCGGACAAGCGCCCGACGAGGAACCGGCTCAGGAAATAAGCGCGGTGATCAACGTCCGGTCGTCGGCGGGAGGGCGCTGCCGGGTGAAGTCCCGAAGGGCGTCCAGCACGGCGGCCAGGGTTTCCGCGGGTTCGTTGCGGCAGCAGCCCAGCACCGCGTCCAGCCGATTGAGCCCGAACAGCTCGCCGGACGGAGCGGCCGATTCCGTGATCCCGTCGGTGTAAAGCACCAGTTCGTCGCCGGGGTGCAGCGTCTGGACGGCTTCCGAGTAGGCTTCGTCGGCCATGATGCCCAGTGGCAGATTCTGGACCGCGTCCAGCGCATCGACGCCGCCGGCGCCGCACCTCTTGAGGCGGGGCGGGTTGTGCCCGGCACATGCATACGTCAACTCGCGGCGGGCAGGATCCCAGATGCCGTAGAAAGCGGTGACGAAACTGGACGAATTGCCCGTGTACCGCGCGGCCAGGTGCGCGTTGACGAAGCGCAGCATGCGCCCGGGCGGCGTCGGCGGACCGGGATAAGTATGAGCGATGCTGTGGGTGATGGCCATCATGACGGCCGCGGGCGTGCCGTGCCCGCTGACGTCGGCGATCATGATGCCCCAGCGTCCGTCCGGCAGCCGGAAGAAATCGTAGTAGTCGCCCCCCGCACGGCTGGACGTCTCGTAATGGGCGGCCAGCTTGAGGTTCTGGATGCGGGGCAGCTCCGCCGGCAGCAGCGAACGTTGAATGTCCGCCACCACCTGCATCTCCTGGTCGAGTTGATCGTACGCTTCGCGCAGTTCTTCATGCAGCACCAGGTTCTGCGTAGCCCGGCCGAACAGGTTGCTCATCCACACCCAGTCGGCCAACTGCTCGTTATCAAAAGCCCCCGGCTCCCGGCGCATCAGCACGACCATGTTGAGACTGGTCCCGCCGTCGTAAAGTGGCAGCGCCAGCAGCGAACGCATGTTGGTGAAGTACTCGGCCGCGGGATCCTCGCCCGGCACCGCAAGATCGCCGATGATCCGCGGTTCATCGCCGTAGAGCAGTTCGCCCAGCAGCCCTCCTTCCAGGAGCGGCAGCCGGTCAAGCTCTCGCCAGGGATTGATGTCCTCCTTCCAGATGCTGCTGCGCGTGATGCGATACTTGGGCGGCTCGAGGTCGCGCCGGCTCACGGCAACCATGCGGTCGGTGGGGTTGAGCTGCCGCATGCGCGCGCTGTAGGCGCGGACCATCTGCTGCGGGTCCGTCTGCCGACTCATCTCCCGCATGGTCTGAACGACCAGATCCAGCCGTTCACGCCAGTCGTCGCTGCTGAGTCCGTCACGAGTCATAGAGCTACTCGGTTTCCTGTCGGGGCAGCAGAATTTCCAGGCCGTAGCGCGGCGCTGCGGCCAACACGCAGCGGTTTCATGCCCAACTCCCGTTCATCAAGCCCATCAAAGCCCTCAGGCACTCAACCGCGCAGTTTCCGGAGCAGGCTCGTCAGGTCCGAGCCCAGCTTTTCGACCGCCGCCTGCTGCCTGTCGTCCGTCAGACGCCCATCCTCACTGAAGGCCTCGTGAGCCTTCGGCACCGCGACCTGGTCGGGCATGACCAGCACCTTGATGTTGCCGAGAATCGATCGCAGCGTCACCAGCCCGCGAAGGCCCCCCAGAGCTCCCGGCGACGCGCTCATGAGGGCGGCCACCTTGTTCAGAAAGCAGCCGAGCGGCTTCTCTCCCGGCGCCGGCCGCGAGACCCAGTCGATCGCGTTCTTGAGCACGCCCGTGATCGAGCTGTTGTACTCCGGCGAAGCGATCAGCAGCCCGTCATGCGCGAGCATCAGGTCTTTGAGCTTCCGGCCGTTCGGCGGCAGTCCCTCATCCCGCTCCAGGTCCTCATCGAAGAGGGGAAGCGGCAGGTCACGCAAGTCAACCAGGGTCACCTCCGCTCCCGCCGCCCGGGCACCCGCGGCCGCGATGCGAACCAGCTTCTTGTTGTACGATTCCGTCCGCGTGCTGCCCGCGAATGCCAGGATTCTCGGCGTGTCTGTGCTGGCCATAGGTCCTTCCTGTTCTTGCCGACTCGCTGGGTCCTGAACCTGCTTCAGTCGGGCGTATGCCTCTCGGTGCTGTCGGCGGTGCCGGCCTTCTCGCTGAGGTCCAACCGGGCAGTGGACCGCCACTGCACAACCACTTCAACTCGGACCGCCCGGCTCAACGATCCTTCTTCGCTTTCTTCGGCCCCGCAACACCCAGTCCAGGCTCAGTCGGCCCGCGCCCGTAAACCCGATGCCGGCCACCACGCAGGCGAGCGTTAGTGCGTATTCCATCCCGCTATGCTGCAAGCCGAATGCCTTCCCGTGCACGACGAAGCTGGCCACCAGCATGGTGAACACGACGGGTATGGCGGCGATCCTGGTGGCTAATCCCAGTAGCAGGCACAGTCCGCCGAAGAACTCGGCAGAGCCCGCCAGCACCGCACTGGCCGTCGGCATGGGGAAGCCCATGTTGTCGAACATGGGGACGAGCGCCTTGAGGCCCGGACCCTCGAACCAGCCGAAGAGCTTCTGCGAGCCGTGGTAGATGAAGACGATGCCGGCTATCCCGCGGATGAGCAGCAGTCCGATATCGTTGAGCCATATTCTGGCTTCGTCAGTGCGCACGGACATCCTTGTTTCTCCCTGGCTTCATTGCCGGTCGGAAAGCAAAACAACTGTCGGCCCAGATCAAGCAGCCCGCCGTCAGCCTGCCGCACGCCGCGGCTTCTGTCAATATGGAAAGGTGACAGACGGCTGTCACTCCCAGGCAAACACCCCTTGAAGCCGGGGCCGGCGGATGGCCGATGGAGAGGCGTAGAGCTTGGCGCATAAGAGGCACAGCAATGAACACGGCCGCATCTATCGAAGTAGCGATCCGGTCAGCCCTGGCTGAACTGGAGCACGCCGGATTTGTCGCCACCTGGACGCGGCCACGCTCAGCGCCGGACACCATGCACGGTTTTCACATCGTAGGGCCGGAGGGGAGCCTTTGGCAGATCTGGAGCAGCGAACCGGTGACGGCCATCGCCACCTTGCGCCGAAAGCTGGGGCTGGATCGAGCCGCTTGAGCGCCTGCTTCAGTTGGCGTGTGCCACTGCTCTGTGAACTTGCTGTTACATTTCTTGGAGAGATTAGTGGGCCTTCTGGCGCAGGTAGGCCGGGAGATCCGGGACCTGCTCGATCATTTCGTTAGGCCTGCCTGGACGTTTCTTCAGGGTGAAGCCGTCGTACAACTGGCCGGTGGCCGTCCTGGCCTCGTAGCGCAGCTCCGAGCCCTCGATGGAAATGATCTGATAGAGCTGCGTATCCTCCGCGACGCGGCTCACTTCCACGCGCGGCTTGGGATCCAGGTCGTACAGCTTCGGACCGCTGACGGACACGACGTAAACCGTACCCGACGGCGCGGAACGCCAGTTGGTGCCCGACGAGGTGTTTTGCTCCGGAACCAGCAGCTTGCTGCGCCCATAGGTGTGATCGTGGCCGGTGAGCACGAGGTCCACGCCGTGCTTGTCGAACACCGGCTTCCAGGCGTCGCGCAGCGAGGCATTGTCGCGGTCGCGGGCCATGGAGAAGATCGGGTGGTGGAACGTCACCGCGGTCCACTCGCGATCGTTGTTGGTCAGCACTTCGTCCAGCCAGAGCACCTGCTCATCCTGGCGTTCGTTGGAGTTCAGGGAGATGACCCGCAGGTTCTGGTAGTCGATGAAGTAGGCCGATTCCTCCAGTCCGGCCGGCCCGTTTCGCGGGAACGCGAACTGGGCGGCCCAGTGCCGCGACAGGAAACGGCGGTTCTTGCCGTCAGGACCCTTCTCAGATGCATATTCGTGGTTGCCCGGCGAGGCGATGACGGGAATCATCGCGTTCAGCCAGCTCCCCGCTCCGAACCATTCGCCCCACAAGGCGTCGCTCTCGGCCCGATCGATCAGGTCTCCGGCATGGAGCATGAACGCCGCCCGCGGTGCGTCCGCGTGGGCCTCGCGGATGACGCGTGACCACAGGCTGCGCACGTCGGTCTGGGCATCGCCGAAGTAAACGAAACAGAACGGCCGGGGCTTGGCCGGGGCCGTGCGGAATTGGAACCACTCGCTGAAGTTGTTGCCGTCGCCGACACGGTAGACGTAGGGGGTGCCCGGCTCCAGCTCCGTAAATTCTACCGTGTGGTTGTGGCACTTGGAGAGGTCGGAGCGGAACGCCTGCGTGGTCGCATCGACCCGCCGCACCTGCTCGCGGAACTTTGGACCACCCTGGGCCACTGCGATCTCGGCCCACGCCTTGGTGACGTCCGTGGAGGTCCGCCACGTGACCGCCTGCGTGCTGGTCGGGTCGCCCGTCCAGGTCAGGACCACGCGGTCGGGCATCGGCGAGGGCGCATGCAGAACCGCGTCGGCTACCCGCGGCGCGGGCGCGTCCACCGCGCCGTCGTGAGCGAGGGCGGGTGAGCGGCTCAACAGAACGAGGATGAGGCTGCTGCCGACGGCCAGGCTCCATGCCTGACGGAGAACGCTTGGGGTCGAAAATGAACTACCGTGACTCATTACTTCTGGCTCTCCAGGTGTAAACGTTGGGGCCCCCGTCCTTACCGGGGGGCACACTGTACCATGCGAGCAGGATTCGGGGAAGCGATGCAGCCGTCCTCCCCGTGCTGGGGGCTTATCTGACCGGCTTCAACCAAGCGCCAGTCCGCCTGGTCGGTCACGGACGACCCGCGTTGCCGCCGACCTCCACGTTGGACATACGCTCGAGTGCCAGCATGAGGGCCTGGGTGCCTGACCGGCCGTGGCCGATGGCTTTCACGGATTGGTAGAGCTGATGGGCCAGCGCCAGTCCCGGCAGGGCGATGCTCATCCGCTTGGCTTCCTCCAGGGCGATGCCCATGTCCTTGATGAAATGCTCGACGAAAAAGCCCGGGTCAAAGTCGCGCTTGAGGATGCGGGGACCCAGATTGTTGATGGCCCACGAGCCTGCGGCACCGCTGCCCACGGATTCGATGACCTTGTGCAGGTCGAGCCCGGCCTTGTGGCCGTAGAGCAGGCATTCGGTCACCGCCACCATGGTCGAGGCGATGAGGATTTGGTTGCACATCTTGGTGTGCTGCCCCGAGCCGGCCGGGCCCTGGTGTACGATCTGCTTGCCCATGCAGGCCAACAGCGGCCGGAGCGACTCGACGGTCTCTTCATCGCCGCCCACCATGATCGACAGCGTCGCGTTGCGGGCGCCGACGTCGCCGCCGGACACGGGCGCATCTACGCCGGCCACGCCCCGTGCCTTAAGCGCGTCGTAGATCTCGCGGGCCAGTGAGGGCTCGCTGGTGGTCATGTCCACGAACACGCCGCCTGACCGCAGGCCGTGGATCACGCCCTCGTCTCCGAGGACGACCTGCCGCAGATCGCTGGGAAAGCCGACGATGGTGAACACCACGTCAGACTGTTCGGCCACCTGCCGCGGCGTGTCCGCCCAGGCAGCGCCGGCGGCCAGCAGCGCCTCGGCCTTGGCCCGCGTGCGGTTGTAGACGGTCAGCGCGTAGCCGGCCTTCTGAAGATGCCCGGCCATCGAAGCGCCCATAACGCCGGTGCCGATCCAGCCAATCCGCGTCTGACCCGGTGCAAGGGTGGGCATGGATACTCCTTTCTAATCGCCGCAGAGGATCTCCCACGAACGCCCAGCGCTCCTCGGGCTTTGTAGGGTCACCATACCCGCAAGGACCCTCGAAAGACTCACCATACCCTCAAGGGCGCTTGAAGACGAGTTTGCCGCCCCCGGGCAGCCGTGACGAGCATGGCCGTGGCGGCTGCCCCTTGTGGAGGGCTCTCTCCCCGTTGATAAATGCGGCGGGCGGAGCAATTCGCGCCAGCACGGCTGCCTTGGGCTCTCCCCCCCTTGGGAAGGGGGGGCAGGGGGGGTAACCGCGGGTAGTCAAAACTTCCTACTGCTCCCACCCGCGGACGAAAGTCCCCGACACCCGGCATGGTTCCGGGGCTTGCCACCGCCGGCTCCGCCGGCTCGCGGCCACGGCCGCAGAGGGTTATCATACCCACCGGAGGCGGATCTGATTCCGCCGGCAACCTGACGGATCAAGATGACTCCACAGCATTTCATCAGCAAGTGGCAGCGAGTGACACTCACCGAGCGGTCCGCGTGCCAGCAGCATTTCCTCGACCTTGTCAACCCCTTTTCCCGGAGGTGCATTCTTGCGATTCGAGACGAAGGGACTCTTTGGGATGATCGGGTGGTGGGTCGATCTGCCGTGCTGGCTTCTCGCTCGACGTTTTGTCAGTGGCTCCGAAAGAGTCGCTCCCAGCCTCCCCTTTGTGAGGGGAGGAGGCGTGCTGGAGCTCCTCTTGGTGAGGGGGGGAGGCGGGTATGGCCTCTCCGTTGTGATGGGGGGAGCGGCCTGGCTCGAAGGAGATACTTCGCGCTCCTCGCCTTCTGGGTGGCGGCGTTGCAGGGGGTGAGTGCATCCGGCGTTCAGGCCGCGGTGGATTCGCCCCGGGCCTGGAATATCCTGTGGATCTCGGCCGAGGACCTCAGCCCGGACTTAGGCTGCTACGGCGACGAGTGGGCGCGCACGCCCCACCTGGACCGGCTGGCCACCCAGGGGGCCCGCTATACGCATGCTTTCACCGTGGCCGGGGTCTGCGCGCCGAGCCGCTCGGGCATCATCACGGCCATGCACCCGACCACCATCGGCACGCACCACATGCGTTCCAAGGGCGTCCCGCCGGCCTATGTCAAGTGCTTCACCGAATACCTCCGAGCTGCTGGCTACTACTGCACCAACAACGTCAAAACCGACTACAACTTCGACGCGCCGCTGACCGCCTGGGACGATTGCAGCAACACCGCCCATTGGCGTGGCCGGGCCAAGGGCCAACCCTTCTTCGCCGTCTTCAACATTACCGTCAGCCACGAGGGGCAGATTCGCACCAACGCCGAGCGGTTTGCCAGCAACACGCAGCGGCTGCGCCCGGAGGATCGCCACGATGCCAAGGACGCGAAGCTCCCGCCGTACTACCCGGACACGCCGGTGGTGCGCAACGATTGGGCCCGCTACTACGACCTGGTGACGGCCATGGACCTGCGCGCGGGTGATTTGCTCCGCGAGTTGGAGGAGGACGGCCTGGCCGAGAATACGGTGGTGTTCTTCTGGGGCGATCACGGC
>BTUC01000137.1:0-16539 GCA_045863575.1 Phycisphaerae bacterium | reverse complement strand
TTCCGGCAACGGCAGTGAGGATGCGGGCGGCCTGAGCCCATCCACCCGAACCGAACCGGTAGATGTTCCATTCCGCGCCGGTCATGCAGCGCGACCGGTAGTGCCACTTGCCCATCCACAGCATCATGAAAGCGAGCACCAGCACGGCACCGCCCCGAAATTCAATGAACAGGCCGCGCGGCCCGAGCATATAGAGGAAGGAGACAATGAGCATGGTGCCGGCCATATCCAGGAAGCTGGTCATGCCGGAGATGCCCAGGGCCCACCAGGGGAGCTGCTTTCCGGCCAGGAAGTAGTCTTCCAGGCTGCGCGCGGCTTTCCGGCGCAGGTAAATACCCATGCACAGCAGAACGGAGCAGTAGATCCCGATCACCGTGTAGTCGAGCGAGTTGAGGTAGCGCAAGAACTCGGCTCCTTTCGCACGAGGGATGGGCATTCACGCGCAGGTGAGGGCCGGAAGTGATCGGCCGGTGCCCCTCGACTCTGGTACCTACCATAACCGGGAGAATTCAGGGGGGAAAGGGCGCGATCAGTTGGAGGAGGGCGGCGGGGGCCACTCGCCGTAGTCGCGGTGGCGCAGTTCGAGCCGCTGGTAGAGCACGTGAAGCTCGCGTGCCAGCATGTCCGCGCGGCGGAGAACGTCCATCTCCTCGAGGATCTGCTGCTTGATCTCAACGTCCTCCCTGGGCAGGAGGTCTCCGGCCAGCCGATCGACGACCTCGCACAGCGAGACCTCGCTGGCGGTCATGGCGCGGCACTCGTCGACCTTGGCGACCCGGTCAAACAGCGAGGCGGTCAACACCTTGCGGAGCAACTCGCGGACGGCGTGCTCGCCGTCAACGTGCAGGCCGCTGGGGCCCGGCAGCATCGGCTCGAGGAGGGCCCGGCGATAATCCCCGGCGCGATCCTCCTCGCGCACGCGAGCCCGGCATATGCCCTCGAGGTTCATGAAGTAGCGCCCATCCGGCGCGCGGACGTGCTCGCGGATTCTGCCCAGACAGACCACGGGGTAGATCCTGGCCTGATTGGTGTAGTAGTACGCCTCGTAGCCCGGCCGAAGCAGGGCCATGGCGACCAGACCTTCATCCTGAAGGGCATCGTGAACCATGGTCCGGTAGCGCGGCTCGAATACCTGCAACGGTATCGTCGCCCCAGGCAAGAGGACCACGTTCGGAAGTGGAAACAGCCCAACCGGACCAGACAACGAAGGGAAATCCATCCCAGCCATGACCTCATTATAAGCAAGCCCATTCAACTGAAAAGCCCCAGAACGCAACCCGTGAAAGGGGCAGAAGCCCGATCTGGTGCTCAAGAAGTCAACTGGTCAAGCACGAGGAGGCTGCCGCGGCAGCGCGTGTGCCACGGCTGTGTCAGCAGTGTCCGGATGGCACCGGACGCTCCTTTGCTCTCGCCACTGCTTACAGAGACTCACAGAGCAGTGGCACACCCATTGGACTCGGCATCGGGTCAGCGTCGCTTTCTGGCTTTGGCTTCGCCGGCGGGTTCCCGGAGCGGACTCGTGGGCACGAATGGGGTCGCGGGACCCGTCTCGACATCGCGCGTCAGCAACTCGATGAGCAACCGGATAGTGCCCTGGACGAAGCCGAGATTGGTGTGGCTGGGGATGTTCAGCGGACGGACCATGGCGAAACCCACGGCCGCGTGGAGGATCTGCCAGGCGAGCCATTCCGACGGCACATCGCTGCGCAGCTGGCCCACCTCCTGAGCCTCGGACATCACGCCCGCCAGCGCCTTGACGTAGCGCTCATAGTGGTCGCGGATGGCCTGCTGGATCGCC
Source organism: Phycisphaerae bacterium (assembly GCA_045863575.1). Lineage (GTDB taxonomy): Bacteria > Planctomycetota > Phycisphaerae > UBA1845 > PWPN01 > JAAXZI01. Next base: position 14,741 of record BTUC01000137.1, on the reverse strand, counting down.
GGGTCGTTCGTCTCGGTGGAGGCATGAAAGAGCAACTGGTAGACGCGGGCCGTCCAGGGGTCGGAGGTAGCAGGATTGCGGTAGAGCAGGACCTGCAACTTCTCCAGGGGCGAGCGGGCGTGGCGCATGGCCTGCTGCCAGTTGCCGAAGACATCATCGCCGACCTTCTCGATCAGAGCGATGAAAAGCTCGCGCTTGTTGGCGAAGTGCCGATAAATGATCGGCTCGGAGATGCCCGCCTCGGCCGCGATTTTGGCAGTTGTGGTTCCGCGGTAGCCATACTTCGCGAAGCAGCCGGCAGCGGTTTCCAGCAACTGCTTGCGACGATCCTCGGCTTTCATTCTGGGCAAGGGGCCCCTCGCTTCAGTCGGACCGGTGCAGGACACGCTTGAGCCGATCTCAACGGCGTGGCTATTGTAACCCGGCTGGTCGGTTCAAAAAAGACAAGGAGACAGCGAGAGACAAAGAGGGCCGAAACCGGCCCTCCTCGTCGCTCGTTCTCTCCTGCTTTCAGATCCCGCTCCCATAGCGGCCGGCGCTTGAGGGCGGCCGCTACGGAACGGGCCAACGGAGCGGATGCGGAGCGGCTTGGCGATCACCCCGCAGACGCGGTCAGGCCTCCCTCACCTGGATCCGGCGAGCCTTGGCCTCCGGACGCTTCGACACGGACACCGTGAGCACGCCGTTCTTGAACTTCGCGTCCACCTTGTCCGGATCCACCGAGCTGGGCAACTGCACCGTCCGGCGGAAACTGCCAAACTGGCGTTCCACGTAGTGGTAGTTGCGCTGCTTCTCTTCCGTTTCCTGCTTCTTCTCACCGGAGATGGTCAGCACATGGCCGGAAACGCTGATCTCCACATCCTTGGGATCCACGCCCGGCATCTCCGCCCGCACGGTGACCTCGTCGTCGGACTCAGCCAGATCGGTCTTGAGGCCGCCTCCGCCAAAACCCATCCCCTGCATGAGGTTGGCGCCGGCGCTGAACGGGTCACGCAGGAACTCATCAAAGAGATCGTCAATCTGGTGCCGCAGGCGCGGCAGGGTCATCTCACCGCCATTGCCGCCTCGCTCTGTTTTGTTTCTCCATGGTATCAGGTTCATCATCTGACCTCCTTGCATCAGGCAAAAGGTCCTCGTTTTTTCTCCTGTCAGGACAACGGTTCAGGTCTGTGCCTGTCCCGAACACAACGTCACGATGCTTTCACCTCGATGCGTCGAGGCTTCGCCGTCTCGGCCTTGGGCAGGTGCAGCATCAGCACGCCGTCCTTGAGCTCGGCCTCGATCTTCGAGGCGTCGATGCCTTCACCGATCTGGAACGAGCGATAAAAATCACCCACACCGTACTCGCACCGGAGGCACCCGGTCGCCTGCGTCTCCTGACGCGGCCGTACACAGGCATGGATGGTCAGCAGGCCCTGCTCGTAGTTGATGTCCACGTCGCCGTGCTGAACGCCCGGGACGTCCGCCAGGACCAGCAGCTCGTTCTCCTTCTCAACAATGTCCACATTGGGCGAATAAACCCGGCCGGCGCGGGTGCGCTCTGGCTGGTTGATAGCGCCTTCGCGTTTCTGAGTTTCCATCGCGGTATCAGCCATTTCTAAATCCTCCCGTTCTTTTCAAGCTCCGTTAGTCAGCCCGAACCGTGATCTTGCGAGCCCGGGCAGCCTCGGCCTTGGGCAGCCGAAGCGTGAGTACACCGTGCCGCAAAGTCGCTTCGATCTTGTCGGCGTCGACCTCGACCGGCAGCGCGAGCACACGCGTGAATTCGCCATAGCCGCGCTCCTGCCGATGGAAAGTGACGTTCTCGGTCTCGGCAGGCTGGCGCCGACCGCTGAGGGTCAGCTCATTTCCAACGGCGGTGATCTCCAGGTCCTCGCGGCGGACCCCCGGCAGCTCGGCCTCGGCGTAGACCGCCTCAGCGTCTTCCCAGACGTTGATGGCCGGAAATGCCCGCGGACGAGTCATTCGCCCGCCGTCAACGCCGCCGCCGAACGCGTCGAACAATCGGTCGATCTCGCGGCGCAGATCACCGAACGGGGTGAATACATTCAATCTGCTCATCGGGATACCTCCTTCTGGCGCATCCGTTAGTTTTCCTGTTTGAGGCCACCAGTCACGGCCCACACGATGTCTCATGCAAGCCTCGTACCAGCGGACCAAAGATTTCACGCCATCCGTAAGCCGTTTCATTTCAACGGCTTACAGACATAGTCCCGCGAAACCGACGCACGCGCCGGAGTTGCCAGTTTGACGGACACCCCGGCCATTTTGTCACTTCAATTCTACACCCCTCCTAAAGCCCGACAGGGATCAGAAAGGCCCGCAGGCAGGTTTCCCCGGCCGTCGAACACCAGCGAGTGCAAAGCAGAACAACCCGATAGAATTCGCAGAACCATGAAGCCGAAAGCCCTCAATGCAGGACGACTGCCAGAAACCTGGAGAGAATCATGATGCCCAATCCCGCAGGGTGGCTGGCCGAAAACGCCGCCTGGCTGCCCCTGATCGTGTTTGTCGCGCGGATCTGTGACGTGTCCATCGGGACGATCCGCACCATCTGCGTTGTTCGCGGAATGCGCCTCATCGCCGCCTGCCTTGGTTTTTTTGAGGTGCTGATCTGGGTAACGGCCATCTCCGGTGTCATCACGCACCTGGACAAGCCGCTGAGCACCATCGCGTACGCGGCCGGCTTCGCGACCGGCAACTGGGTGGGCATGTGGCTGGAGGGACAATTGGCCCTTGGACACCAGGTGGTGCGACTCATCTCTTACGACCGCAACAACGGCCTGGCCGGCCACCTGCGGCAGGCGGGTTACGTCGTCACCGAGTTGGAGGGACATGGGCGGGATGCTCCCGTGAAGATCTGCTTCGTGGCTGCACCGCGACGGGCGGTGCCGGACCTGCTTCAGCATGCCACCCGTGCTGATCCGCAGGTGTTCGCCACCATCGAGGACGTCCGGTCGACCAACCGGGAGGTCTATCACCACGTGCCCAACAAGGGCGGCTGGCGCGCGGTGATGAAGAAAAAGTGAGGCATGGGTGCTGGGCGTTGGGTGTTGGCTGCTCGGGGCAGGGTGTGGGTTGTGGGTTGTTGGGTGCTCTCCCCCCCTTACAGAGGGGGGGTTGGGGGGGTTCTTAGCTCCTGATAGGCGCTACGAATGACAGGAGGCCTGCGGGGCATAGACCCGCCGGGTTGTGGGCCTGCGGCGCTCATACTATCATCCGCCTCCGGTGATCGAAAGAATCGAATCCTCATCCCTGTGGATCAACTGAGCATGGACAGCTCCTGGCTGATGCTGGCGGCGGAACCGAGCGAATCTCTTTCGGGCCACTTCACCTGGATCGACTGGGGGGTAATCTTCGGGTACCTGGCGCTCACCACGCTGATCGGCTCGAAAATGGCCGGCAAGCAGGCCACCATCCGCGATTTCTTTCTCGGCGGTCGGAAGCTGCCGTGGTACGCCGTCTCCGGATCGATCATCGCGACGGAAATCAGCGCGGTCACCTTCGTTGGCGTGCCGGCCATCGTCTTCGCACCGGCCGGGAATTTCACTTACCTTCAGCTCGGCCTGTTCGGCTCCATTCTGGCCAGGATCATCGTGGGCTTCGTCTTCGTCCGGGCCTACTACCAGCGCGAGATCTACAGCCCGTACGACTACATGGCCCATCAGCTCGGCGAACGGGCGAGAACCGTGACCACCTGCCTTTTCATCCTCGGCGGCATGCTGGCCCAGGGAGCCCGCGTATTCCTCACTGCCATGATCCTGGAACTGATCATCGGCAGCTCCACGATGGGCGTGTGGCTGACGGAACATACCCCCTTGAGCACGATGGACTGGTCCATCATCATCATCGGCGTGATTGCCATCGGCTGGACGCTCATGGGGGGAATCACCACCGTCATCTGGACGGACGTAGTGCTGTTCCTGGTCTTTCTCACCGGGGCCATCGTGGCCCTGTCCGCGGTTGTGTTCGAGTTGCCAGGCAGCGCCTGGGAAAGCCTCATCGATCTCTTCCGGATCGGCTATGCCCAGAAGGAGGCCGGCCCCGCCGGAAAGCTCACGTTTTTTAACTTCAGCATGAGTCCAGCCGAGACGTTCACCCTCTGGACGGCCCTCATCGCCAGTTCCTGGGGCGGCCTGGCCGCGTACGGCACCGATCAACTACTGGCCCAGCGCATGTTTTGTTGCCAGGGGCCGCGGCAGGCCCGGCTGGCCATCATTGCCAGCAGCGCCGGACAGATCATCACCTTCCTCATGCTCATGGTCGGGCTGGCCCTGTTCGTTTACTACCGCGAGTTCCCACTGACCGGCCAGGCCGCCGAATGGGTCAAGCAGGACCGCGACCGGGTCTTCCCGGTGTTCATCATCCAGGTGCTGCCCACCGGGGTCACCGGCCTGCTCATCGCCGGTATCTTCGCCGCGGCCATTTCCAGCCTGGACTCGATCCTGGCGGCACTGAGCCAGACCACCATCTCCGCTTTTTACCTGCCGTGGCGCCGGCGCCGCGGAGCAGCCGTTCCGGATACCGGGGCCCAAACGGAGAGCGAGGATCGCAGGGTGGTCTTCATATCACGCCTGCTGGTCGTGTTCTGGGGGGTGATGCTGTGCCTGATGGCCTACGTCGCCGCCGCGGCCAAGGAGAAGTTCCCGGAGATCCTCAACCTGGCGCTGTCCATGGCCGGCTATGCCGGCGGCGCGCTGCTGGCCGGCTTTCTGCTGGCCTTTCTGCGCCTGCGCATCGACAACCGAGGCTTCATCTGGTCGGCGCCGCTGTCGGTGTTCACCGTCTTCGCCGTGGCGTGGCATCAACCTTGGACTCACGTGGTCTGCTGGGCGGGCGCGACAGTGATGCTCTTTGCCTGGCTGTGGCACTTGCAGGCAGAGGCGGCGCGGGGGACCGGCCGGCCCGTTCTGAGCGCGGGCAACCTGTTGCAGACCCTCGCGCTCATCGCGGGACTGGCCCTGATGCTGGCAATCAATTACTGGGGCTACCTCGATGTGCAGGTGAATCCGAAAACCGGCGACCGGCAATACGTGACCGTCGCCTGGCCGTGGTTCGTGCCCATCGGCTCGACGGTGGCGTTCGTCTTCGGCTATCTGCTGGCACACAGGCGAAGCGACTCAGAAACCAGAAAGTGAGAGTGCCGACACGCCCGGGACAGCCAGCGGCCGAGGAAGTACGAAGCTGAGGAGTGGCGAGGTGCGGAACAGGCACTTCGTTTCAAGGATCAACCATTCACTTCGTGCTTCATCTGCTGCACAACCGTCATGATATCGTCAGGAAGCCGAGTGTGGCGCGGTCAAACAGAAGTGTCACCCGGGGATGGCGCTGGCAATCCTGACCGGCTTGACGTATTCTGGCCCTCATTGTCCTTGCGGGTCGGCCAGAGATGGCGGGGGCGGGAATGCAGCGGGCACCGCTCACGATATGGCCGCGGCGGACGGACCCCCCGCCGGGCGTTTTGGTTTTTTCGTGCACACGAACTCATCGGACGTTTCCAACCGCCACCTGCTCCGGTGGATGCTCTCGTTTATACGCCCCGTCAAGGGACGGGCGGCCCTGTCCTGCCTGTATATCGCCGCCTGGATCGGCGTGGAGATCCTGGCCGTCCGGCAGACGGCCGAGGTGGTCAACCAGATCAAGGTCGTGCAATTCAGCGACCACGTGGCGCGCGGAGGTTTCTGGAGCTGGCTGGGCAGCGATCACCCTGATGCCGCCCGGCTCCGACGGATCGTAGTCATCCTTGCAGGCTTCGCCCTGACCATGGGAGGGCTGACCTATCTGCGCGAGGTGTCGAACGCCAAGTTCAGCATGAACATGGTCTTCTACATCCGGGAGGCCGTCTACGACAAGCTCCAGCAGGCGGGCTTCGGCTTCCACGACCGCAACTCGACCGGCGAACTGATCAATCGGGCGCTGACCGATCTTCAGAACATGCGCGCGTTCGTCAACTCGGCCGTCCTGGTCACGCTGGAGATCGCGCTCATCGTGGGTGGATACATCATCCTGCTGTTGACCCGCTCGCCGTGGGTGGCCGCGCTGGCCATGGCCCCCCTCCCGCTGTGGACCTGGTACATCCTGCGGTTCAGCCGCAAGGCACAACCGGCGCTGCAAAGCGTCATGGAGGCCGGTGACCAGAACGTCAACATCATCACCGAGAACATCGCCGGCGTGCACGTGGTGAAGGCTTTTGCGACCGAGCACCAGGAAATCACCAAGTTCCAGCAGAACTGCGACGAGTTCTTCACCCGGGTGATGCGGAGGATCCGGCTGTTCGCCAACTTCACGCCCGTGATGCGGAGCATCGCCATGGCGTCGCATTTGTCCCTGTTCCTGGCGGCCGGCATTCTGATCATTAAAGGTCGGCTGGCCCCGGGCGACATTCTCATGCTCGGCTCGGCCATGGGCGCCATCCTGGGCCGGCTACAGCAGGTGGCGGCCATCAACGATCAGTACCAGAGCGCCATCGTCTCCTCACGGCGGCTGTACGAAGTGCTGGCCGCGCCGGCCGGTGTCCGCTCGCAGGCCGATGCCACGGCACTGGGGCCGGGAACCGGTAAGGTGCGATTTGAAGGCGTGACTTTCGGCTACGACCCCGCCAAGCCGGTGCTGCACGATGTCAGCTTCGAAGTGCCCGGCGGCAGCGTCGTGGCGATCGTGGGGCCGACCGGGGCGGGCAAGACGACACTGGTGAGCCTGATCGCCCGCTTCTACGACCCCCAGCAGGGCCGCATATTGATCGACGGGCGTGACATCCGCGAGGTTTCCCTGGACAGCCTGCGCACGCAGGTGGCTTACGTCTTCCAGGAGACGTACCTGTTCAGCGAAACGGTACAGGGCAATATTGCCTACGGCCGGCCGCACGTGCGCGAGGGCGAGATCGAAGCGGCCGCCCGGTTGGCCCAGGCGCACGAATTCGTCGTCGATCTGCCGCGCGGCTACGAGACCGCCCTGGGTGAGCGCGGGGCATCGCTGTCGGGCGGCCAGCGTCAGCGGCTGGCCATCGCCCGGGCAATCCTGTCGAACCCGCGAATTCTCATCCTGGATGATGCCACCGCGGCCATCGATCCCGAGACCGAAGAACTCATCCGGCGGGGTATGGATTTCGTGATGTACGAGCGGACGACATTTGTGATCGCCCATCGGGTCAGCACCGTCCAGCGGGCGGATCTGGTCATCGTGCTGGAGAACGGGCGCATTACCCAGACCGGCACGCACCAGCAGCTCATGGCCGAGAACGGGCATTACCGGGAGATCGCGTCCGTGCAGTTGTATGGGGAGCAGATGTTCTGCGATCAGGAGCCCGAGCCGGCGTCACATATGGACAGGGTAAGCCAAACCATCCCTGGCGCCGCTTCGCCTTCAGCAGTTCCCTAGCCCCCGGGCGTCCCTGCCGGCGGTTCTGCTGAAAAATGGAACCGAAGGTGAACTCACCGGTTCGCCTGCCGCGTTCGCTGAACGTCGTCGGCGATCTGGGCTTTGAGCGCGTCGGGGGAGTCGAAGCGCTGCTGGTGGCGCAACCACTCGAGAAACTCGAGCCGCATGTGCCGGCCGTAGAGTTCTTCTGAGAAGCCCAGCAGGTGGGCCTCCACGAGCAGTTGGTCGCCTGCGAACGTCGGCGTTCGACCAATGCTGATGGCCGCCGGCACCGACGGTCCGGCCGGATGCGCAATGATTTCGCTGTCCCGTTGCGCCGCGAGCGGGTCGGCCGTGAGTACAAACGCCCGCCCGGCATAGACGCCCTCCGCCGGCACGAGCTGCCCAGCCACCCCCAGGTTGGCCGTAGGGAAACCGAGCTCACGGCCCCGCCCCGCTCCGGAGCGGATCTGGCCCAGCAGCGCGTAGGGACGACCCAGGCACAGCGCGGCGCCATCGACGGTGCCTGAAGCGAGCAGGTGCCGCACAAGGGAACTGGAGATCACAGTATCGGGATGCCCTCCCAGAGCCACGCGGGCGGGCTCGACGACTTGAACTTCGAAGCCCAGCCGGCTCCCGGCCTCGCGCAGCATGTGAACGTCGCCGGCGCGGTGGCTGCCGAACCGGAAGGAGTCGCCCTCCACCAGCACGGCCGGATGAAACCGTTGGACAATGATCTCGCGGATGAAGTCTTCCGCGGAGATACTGAAGAATTCGGGTTTGCTGGCGACCACCACGGCCGCGTCCGCGCCGGCTTCGGCCAGCAACCGCAGCTTCTCAGCAAGCGGGGTCAGCTCCGCCGGCACACGGTCGGGGGTCAGCACGGATGCCGGATGCGGTTCAAAGGTCATGACCACGAGCGGCCCGCCGGACGCCCGGGCCTTTCGACGGCCTTGTTCCACCAGCGCCTGATGGCCCCGATGAAGACCGTCGAAATTGCCGATGGTGAGCACGGTGCGTTCAAACCGGGCCGCTTCTATTCCATGCACAACACGCATATGCTGATTACTTAGCCGTCCGGCGTGGCGGTGGCAAGCTGCGGATGGTCCTGAGCACGCCAGGTGCTGACGCCGCGGCAAGAACTGTGAGGAAAGGTGCGATCAGGATGACCCGGCCCATCGCCATCGACTACTTCGCTAAAGACCGCGTTCTCGAGATCACGTGGCCCGACACGGGCCTTCAGCGGCTTCCCGCGCGGCTTCTGCGTCAGTCATGCCCTTGCGCGAGCTGCGTGGACGAGCATACCGGCGTCCGCACGCTGGACGTCGCGGCAGTTCCCGGAGACATGGATATCGAAGAGATGCATGCGGTCGGCGACTACGCCGTCCAGTTCACGTTCAGCGACCGGCACGATACGGGGATTTTCACCTGGGACTACCTGCGCAGACTGACTGATCATGGTTGAGACGGTACTGATCATCGGCGGCTCTGGAGGTCTCCTCCGCCAGCTTCAGCGGGCCTGTGACAGCATAGGCGTCAGGGCCGCGCAGGTGAGGCATTTCAAGGAGGCGGCCGAGTTCCTGGCCCAGGGATCCGCGGAGCTGGTGATCGGTGATTCCGATTCCCTCGAGCAATTGCGGTCGGAACGGCCCGGTTTGCCCTCGATTCTCCTGACCGACAGCCCAGACAGCCGGCAGACCATCGAGGCCATGAAACGCGGATCGCTGGACTGCCTGAACCTTCCGATCCGCCAGGAGGATCTTCAGCGCCGCCTTCGGGATGCGCTCCGGCTCGCCGCCTGGGCCAACCAGCCCGCGCCGCTCAAGCCAGGCACGCCGCGCCAGCCATCGCCCAAGGGCGTTCGGCTGGTCGGGCAATCGCCAGCCATGCAGGAGGTCTACAAGCAGATTGGCCGCGTCGCCCCGCGCGATATCAACGTGCTGATCGTCGGTGAGAGCGGTACGGGAAAGGAACTGATCGCCAGGGCCGTCTGGGAGCATAGCACGAGGTTCGACAAGCCCTTCCTGGCCGTCAACTGCGCCGCCATTCCCGAAACGTTGCTGGAAAGCGAGCTTTTCGGCCACGAGAAAGGCGCTTTCACCGGCGCGGAAAGCCGCCGAATCGGCAAGTTCGAGCAGTGTGATGGCGGAACACTGTTCCTGGACGAGATCGGAGATATCCCCCTCCCCACCCAGGCCAAGCTGCTGCGCGTGCTCCAGGAACACAGCTTTCAGCGGATCGGCGGCAATGTGGAGGTCAGGTGCGACGTGCGCATCCTCGCGGCCACCCACCAACCGCTGGAACAGATGGTCGCACAGCGCCTGTTCCGTCAAGACCTGTACTTCCGCATCAAGGTGGCGACGATCGAAGTTCCACCGCTGCGCGACCGGGAGGTCGATCCGGTCCTGCTGGCCCACTACTTCGTGCATCGGCTGAATCCGCAGATGGGCACCGAAGTGCGGGGCTTCGATCCCGAGGCCGTTGCCGCCCTGCTGGCCTATTCCTGGCCGGGCAATGTGCGGGAACTGGAGAACGTCATCAAGGCAGCACTGGTGGAGTCCCGAGGGCCGATTCTACAGAAGGAATTCCTGCCGCCGCACGTGCTGTCGGCGCGCTCCGCAACGACGGGCCCCGAGGGTGAGGCACAGCGCGACCAGATGCCCCCTGATCCTGCGAACCTGGCCCAGGCCCTGGTGGCGGATCGCGGCCTGCATGGCCGTGTGCTCGACCTCGGCGTGCAACGAATAGAACAGGAGCTCATCTGCGCCGCCCTGGAACAGACGGGAGGTGTCCTGATCGAGGCCGCCAGGCTTCTGGGCGTCAGCCGGACCACCTTGCGAAAAAAAATGCTTCAATACCGCATCGAGCTGCGGTCCATGCCGGTGAAATCCCTCCATCAAGCGACTCCCAAGAAATGACCAACTTGGCCACTTTGTGTCCACAGTGACCAACCGCGAGACACACCCCCACGGTAGCCGGTCTTCTCAAGCTCTTGATTCGGCAATACTTACCGCCACCGACTTGCCTGGCACACGTCTTGCTCAAACTGCGAAGGAGGCAACTACTGAAAGCGAGGTAGCCCAAGATGAGCACAAAGAGGAAAGCCAAGCTCGGCCTGTTGGCCCGGCAGGTACATGCGCGCGTCGATCGGTTCGCGGAAGTGTCGGGGGCATCTGAGGAAGCGGGTGCGCTTTTCGAGATGATGCCCGAGGCCGTAGAAGCGTTGGAGCGTGTTCGGGAGGGGAACTACGGGCAGTGCGCGGACTGCGAACGGCCGATCCCGTTGGCCCGGCTGCAAATCAAGCCGGAGGCCATCCGATGCGTGGCATGCCAATCGCAATACGAGCGGCAGGAGCAAAGCTCGCGGATTCGCGTGGCGTTCGGGTGATGACTCCATTGGCGAGCAGGATGCCGTGACTTCTGGAGGATCTCGGGCATGAGACAAGAATTCGAGGTGGACGCAAACGTCCCGGGAGCATGGCTGGATTTTCCAGCGGCGATCCGGCAAGGCGATGACATCGTGGCCTGGGCGCGAAAGGAGAAGGAGGCCCACTGCCTGGTCGAGGTCCTGAACAGCGCCCAGACCATACCCGCGACATCGCAACTGCTCATGGACGACGCCGGACAACTGAGGCATCCGGCGCCGGAGCCTTTCGGTGTCGAGATGGTCTCGGACGGCGATCTCCTCGGTTATGCCTACGCGCTCAAGAGTGACGGCGAGGTGATTGCGTGGCTGAAGGAACCGTCTCTGGCCTCAGTACTGTCGGATATGCTGAACCACGCGGCCATGTGCGTAGCCTGACGCTCTCGCCATCTCACGGCGCGCACCCGCGTGTTCGCCACTAGAGGCCTTGGTCTTCAGGCGAAGATCTCCTGAATCACCTTTCCCTTGCCATCCGGGGTCACATAAAACGGACGTTCCTCAGTCAGATAAAAGAGATCGGCTGGAATCCCCAGTGCGTGATAGATGGTGGCGTGAAGATCATCCATGATGACAGGCTTTTCTACCGTATTGCAGGGCCGCTCGTCCGCCGTCCGGCCGTAGAGATAACCGGTCTTTACGCCGCCGCCGAACATGAGCACGCTGCACGCACCGGTGAAGTGCCGGTGCATGCCATAATGTTTGATGTCGGTGAGTCTGTCGGGCACGACCACCTGATCACGGACCTTCAACTCGGGTTTGCCTTCCACGAGCATGTCCCGGCCGAACTCGCTGGCCAATACCACCAGCGTCCTGGAGAGCAATCCGCGCTCGTGCAGGTCGCGGATGAGCTGGGCGACAGGAGCATCGATCTCCTTGGACATGGCCACGGCCCGCGTGTGGCCGTTCTCGTGCGTGTCCCAGCCCATGAAGGGGATGTACTCGGTGGTCACCTCGACGAAGCGGGCGCCGGCCTCCACGAGCCGGCGAGCCAGCAGGCAGCCCTGGCCGAACTTGCCGGTGTTGTACCGCTCGAAGCTCTCAGTGGGCTCCTGGGTGAGGTCGAAGGCCTGGGCGGCCGGTGATTTCATGAGCCGATGGGCGCCATCGAGCGACCTGCGGAACGTCTCGCGCTGAGTGTCGGACAGCAGCCGGTCCTCGGCGCGCAGCGAGAGCAGTTGCTGGTAGGCCTTCCAGCGTTCCTCGAAGCGACGGCGGGACATGCCCGGTGGTGGCATGACTGTAGTGATGGCCGCCGTGGGATCGGGTACGAAGAAGGGGCCGTATTCGTCGCCCAGGAAGCCGGCGGTGTGGAATGTCTTGACCTCGAAGTCCTCGCCGCCGACGTCGAAGCGCTGACCAATGTCGATGAACGCCGGCACGTCCGGATGCCGCCGCCCGCGGGCCTTGGCGATGTAGCCGCCCATGGAGGGCGCGTTGACCGTCTGCGGGGGCACATAGCCGGTGTGAAAGTGAAACTGGTGCCGCGAGTGGAGGATGGCGCCCAGGTCACCCGGGCGGAACGTGCGGATGAGTGTGCCGTGGTGCATGACCTGGGCACATTGCGGCAGGTGCTCGCAGATTCGGATGCCGTCGACCGTCGTAGGGATGGACTTCACCGTGGACAGGACGGCCTTGGCTTCAATACCAGGCTCATAGGGTGTGTACTTCTTCGGATCGAACGTCTCCGTCTGGGCCATCCCCCCGGCCATCCAGAGCAGAATCATGGCCTCCGCCGGAGGATCGGGGTTTAACGGCGGCGGCTCCTTTTTGGCCATGGCGGGCGCAGGCCATTTGCCCAGCGTCGCCAGGGCACCCGCGCCCATCCCAGCCCTGAGCACCTCCCGCCGCGTGAACCGTTCCGGACCCATTACTCACCTCAACAACGTCCATTGCCACCCAACAACCCGTCAGCCACAACCAACAGCCCACGCCCCGAACCACTGACCACCGACAACTGACGAACCTGTATCATTGCACATACTGAAATTCGGGACTCATGACCATCATCCAGCACACATCCTCCCAACCGGCCTGCCGTGCTTCCATCGTCTGGTCCGGGCGGCCGAGCAGGGGGGCAAGCAATTGCCGCTCGCTGGCCGTCGGAATCCGCGTAAATGCCCGAATGAAGAGCACTTCCAGTACGGTGGCTGGTTCCTCCTGGCCCAGAGGCGAGCTCAGCAAACGCCTGGCGCCTTCCGCCATCCGACCGGCGAGTTCCTGGCCGTTGACCATCTCGAGCATCTGTAACATGGAGGGATCCTCCACCCGCTCGGTGCAGACCTGCTCCCGGCTGGGCCGCCCCATGGCTCGCGCGAGCTCGTCCGGAATCTTGTGCCGCCACGCGCGGATGTGCGGATTGGCCACCTCGACGGCCATCGTCTTCACCTCCGGCCAGTAACCGGTTAGGCAGGCAACGCCGTCGAGGAACTGCTCGCTGGTCAATCGTCGCGGAGGGGGCCCGATATAGACCGGCGATTGCTTCCTGGCCTCCCGGAACTGGTCGGCCGTCTCGGTGACGGACTGAAGCTGGTAAGCCCGCGAGATCATCAACAAGCGGATGGTGTGTTTGAGGTCGTAGTCGTGAACCATGAAATCGTACGCCAGCCAGTCGAGCAACTCCGGGTTGGCCGGCTTGGCGTGGAAGTCGTCTGCCGGCTCGACCAGCCCGCGTCCCATCAGCCGCTTCCACAGCCGATTGACCATGGTCCGGGCGAAGCGCGGGTTACGAGGCGTGGTGACCATCTCGGCCACCGCCGCGCGGCGCTGGGCCAGGTTCGCATCGGGCTGTACTTGGCCAAGACCTGGGAGGATGAACACCGGCGCGGCCACCGCACCGGTGGGCTTGTCGCAGCGGTGCACCGCCAGGTTCTGCTCGGAGAAGAAGCTGGCCAGGCCGTAGGTTTCTTCCAGCATGTATGGCCGTGTGAAATGGTCGTGGCAGGAGGCGCACTTGATGTTCGTGCCCATGAAGACCTGCCCGACGTTCTGCGCGGCCTGCATGGGTGGACTCTGGCTGGCGTTCACGATACCGCGCCAGTTAATCCCCTTGAGGTAACCATCCGGGCCGCCGGGTCCCGGGTTGAGCAGTTCGGCCACCAGGCGATCGTAGGGGCGATTCTCCAGCAGGGCCTTCAAGAGCCAGCGGGTCACCGGCTTGCGCAGATCGTCGATGTTGGTCTGCTCGTCATTGCGCAGCAGATCGCACCACCAGGCCATCCATCCTTCGGCATAAGCGGGATCCTCTGAGAGCAAGCGATCGACCAGGCGTTCACGCCGATCCGGCCGTTGATCCTGAAGGAAGGCGCGAACCTCGAGCTCATTGGGCAACAGGCCTACCGTGTCCAGCCAGGCTCGGCGCACGAAAGCGGCGTCGTCGCAGAGAGGTAACGGCGTGATCTGCTCCCGCTGCCACCAGGCGATCAGAAATCGGTCCACCGGATGCGCAGCGATCTCCCCGGGCGGATCGGCCGGGCGGGCAAGCTCCGCCAGCTCGCGACGCTGCCGCTCGCGCCAGGCTCGCCAGTCCGTGGGTGGGGCAAGAGGAGGAGCCATTACCGCGGCCGGCTCGGCCGATAGACGCTCGCCGGAAATCAATAGTACAGCCCACGCAAGCAGGCAGGCATGCCGCCTGTTCATACCGGTTCCCTCGCGGTGTTGTGTTGAAAAGGTGCCCAAACGTGCTGCCGACCCGTACGGACAGTATACCCCTCGCCCCGGTCGGCTCACAACCGATGCAGCACGGCCCAAAGCGGTGGAGCTGGCGACCTGTGGCGTGAATACGATCGCCTGAAGCTGTATGTTTCGCCGCGGCCCATGCCACTATATAGAGGATCATGATCACGCACCCGGCAGCCGCTCAAACCGGGGTGCACCTTTAAGAGCAAACAGGAGTGCACCCCTTGAGCCAAGGCCGACGAACCGGTGCGTCTTCCGCAAAGAACTGGAAAACACGGTTGACTCA
>BTUC01000136.1:0-16561 GCA_045863575.1 Phycisphaerae bacterium | reverse complement strand
CGCGTCCAGCGTCTCGATGCAGTCGCAAAGCGCTTTAAACGGATGGCCTAGGTCCGTCAGGATGCCCAGTCGGCGGTTTTCGTGCTCGACCACAAACGCCAAGCCGTCGGCCGCATCGTGCGGCGTCGGTAATGTGTGCACCGTGACGCCGTCAAAGGTGAGCGGGTCGCCCGCCTCAAAGTAGCGGAGGTCGCAGAGGTTGCCCAGGTCGCAGGGGATGGCCCGGTGAGTCGAGCGGGTCATGTAGATGGGTAGCTTGAACTTGCGCTGGAAGATGCCGGCGCAGCGGACGTGGTCCACGTGGTCGTGCGAGATGATCAGCGCATCCACGTCGCGGATGTCCCGGCCGTGAATGCGCATGCGCCCCTCGACCATCCGCCCGGAGATGCCGGCATCGAACAGCAGGCGCGCACCGCCCGCTTCGACGTATATGCAGTTGCCGTTGGATCCGCTCTGTAGCGAGAAGGTAACCATCCGCGCCTCCCTGCAACGGACGGAAAATGATACCTCCAGCAGCAGCTTGCGGCAAGGGTTGCCATCCCCGACGGGCTGGTGTTGGGCTCAAGGGGTGCTGAGGTTCTCCCCCGCTCTGCGTGCTCAGCGAGCCCGGTGGCAAAACAAAGCACTCAGGCCTGCACGGCCCTGATGCGGTCAATCCTCCGCACGATATCGTCGATCTGGCTCGTGCGGCTGAATCCGATGGTGAAGCCGCTGATGTAGGGCTTGGGCAGCAGAAATCGCAGCGTGGCATCGATCTTCTCCGGGCTGAAAGTGCCCGCGCCGATGAGCTTCATGGCGTAGACGGCCTTGCCCTGCTCGTGCATGCTCTCCAGCAGGCGGGCGACCTGCGGCACCTGGTCCGGCCGGTTCACGTCCATCACCGCCGCTTATGGGTTGATCCGGGCCAGTTGGACGTCGCCCCCGGGCTCGTTGGCCGCCGCCTTGAGCGGGGCGAAGCCGTGGCAGGAGCTGCCCACCGCGCGGACCAGGCCCTTCTCCTTGGCCTCGCTGAGCGCCTCCATGGCGCCTTTCATCTTCTCCGGCCAGTGGCCATCCTCCATGCAGTGCAGCAGGACGATGTCGATGTAATCGGTGTCCAGTTCTTTCCGGAACCGCTCGATGTCGGCGCGGACGCCGTCGGCCGTCTTGGCCGTGGTCTTGGTGGTCACCACAATCTGATCGCGCTTCTTGATGTCGCGCAGGGCGGCCTTGATCTGCGGATGCGTTTTGTACATGTCCGCGGTTTCCCACCAGCGGATGCCCTGGTCAAAAGCATGGCGGAACATCCGCACGAGACCGTCAACGCCCAGATCGCGTTGCTCCTTCCCGGCCCCTGAGCCGGTACCCAAGGCCAGGCGCGAGGAGTGGATCCCGGTCTTGCCGAGGGTCACGGTGTCGCTGGCTCGCATGGGCGTGCGCGCGGCGGGCTGCGTGGCCGGCTCAGCCGGCTTGACAGGTTTGGCCGGCGGGGCCTCAGCACCGAGAACCCGGCCGGCCCATGTGGCTGTCACCAACCCGGTCGTACGTTCCAGGAATTCGCGCCGGTCCATTCGATCCATGCTATGACTCCCCGCGAAAACAGCCCGGGCCAAAGTTCCCCAGAAAGACCTGCTCATTCCAGTGAACCCGGCCGCTATCAAGCATTGTAGCCGTTACCTTGATTTCGTTACATCTGTCAGCCCTATGAAGCCGGTTTGGGGAGGACCGACGCCAGAAGCTCTGGGCCCGGGTCCGTTCTGGTGCGCGTCGAAGCGATGAGTGTTCCGTTTCAGACACACGGAACCCATGGTGTAGAATGGCTCCCCACGGCCGGCCGTTTCAGAAGTCTCGGCCACTCCGCGAACGCCTACTCTGGGAGCCGATTGAATGATCACGCTGCGCGTCGCTTTGCTGACCCTGACTTTGCCTGTAGTGGACCATGCCCTGGGAGCACCGGTCACGGGTTCTGCTCTCCCGACGACCTGCCCGACGGCCGAGGTGCACGCTGTCAGGCGCCCGGAACTCATGGTCCTGCAGTGGGGCGGGTTCAATCCGACGCGACCCGATGGAACGGCTCGTTACTGGGATCCTCAACCACTGATCGAGCTCGGAGCCGTCTCGGTCTGCGTGTACTATCGCCCGCGGAAGCCCGACGGCGATCGGTGGTACAACACCGGCATGATCCCTCCGAGGCTGCTGGCCGACCTCCTGGCCGAGACACGGCCGGAATTGCAGGAATGCCACCGGCACGGCATCGGTGTGATCGGCTATGCGGACTGCATCATGTTCCATCCTGAGTTGCTCGCGGCGGGCGGTGTCTCGGCCGAGGGACTGGCGGCGGTGGACCTCGCGGGTAAACCGGTCATTAACCGCGTATGGGACCCATCCGGCACGCACGTGTCGTGCATCAATAATCCCCGATGGCTTGCACTCCAGAAGGCGGTCGCGGAAGTGACCGCGCAAGCCGGTTTCGATGGTTTGCAGTTCGACGTCTACCCTTACGCGATTGAACCGGGCTTCCTGTGCCGTTGCGACCACTGCGCGCGCAGCTGGGCGGAACACTCCAAAAAGAAGTGGGGGGACGCGGCGCCGATGCCCGGTGACGCGGGGCAACTGGATTTCAATCGGCCCGCGGACCGAGCCCTCGTGCAGTGGCGCTGGCAGGGGTTCGTCGGCTCCGTAAAGGCCATCGAGGAGCATGTCCACCGCCGCTTCCCCGAGTTTACCATCATCATGAATCACGCCGGCGGTACGCCCGATTTCATGTACGAAGCGGCGGCGGGAGCCCTGGATTGGCCCTCCAGCGAGTTGTGGTCGTTGAAGCTCGGAGATGAGTCATCACTTCACCTGTACCGGATGTCGGCCGCAGTCTCTCACGGGCCGCTGATCGGCCTGGTTAACGCACTCACGCAGATCCAGCCGGCTTACCGATACCGGGTCGCCCTGGCGGAGGCGCTGGCCGGCGGGGGGAGCTTCTATCTGACCCTTGGCACCCCCGAACTGGCGCAGATCAGCCACCCGTATGCCCGCTTCGTCCGGGAGAACCGGGAGTGGCTGGAGAATGCGACTGCTCAGGCTTCCTGCGCACTGCTGTATTCGTGGCGCGACCAGGCATTTCTGCAGGGCGACCGTAAGCAGACCGGCCTGGCCCGGCTGGATCACCCGGGAAAGCATTACCAGCGGGCGGCCGAAATCCTGGCCCGCCGGTACGTGTCGTACGATTGTGTCGTCATGGAGAAGGGGCTGACGGTTTCACAATTGGGTCGCTATCCGGTGATTGTTGCTCCGGAGCTGAAGCTGGTGGACGAGCCGGCCGCGGACTGCCTGCAACAGTACGTGGAGGGCGGCGGCCGGTTGCTGGTGCTGGGCACGCTGGGAGACCTGAAGGAAGTCAACGGCCAGTACATCCGACGCGATCGGCCGCTGCTGACGGAGTGGACCGGCCGGTCAACAGATGAAGACTGGCAGGCCGAGTTGGGCACCGGCCGCGTCGCCTTCGTGAGGCAGTTCACTGCGGAGAAACCGGAACAACCCGGGCAGCCTGCGCCGGCCTTCGACCGCGCCGCCCGAAGCCTCGGGTTAGGCTCCGGCCTGGTGATCACGAGTGATTCGCCGGTGGAAGCAACCGTGCGGGGCCATGGCCCGATCCGGACGCTCTTCCTCATCCGCCTCGGTCCAGTGGAGTCCGTGACGGACCGTTCGGTGCGCATGGACTACGAGCTTCCTGCGGATGTCCATGTCCGGCAGGTGCACGTGTGCTCGCCGGAAATGACGCCCGGTGAGCCTGGCGTGACCTGGAAGGAATCCGCCGGGCGTCTGCACGTCGACATTGGGCAAATGGAGCAGTTCGTTATGATTGGAGTACGCCTGGGTGCCACCGGGCCGTGAGTTGCCTGGCGCCGGTGTTCGGATGACGGGCAGGCCGGTATCGCCGGCGAGATGCTGCAACCTGCTCGACGGGGATAATGCGTAGGAGAATCTGTTGTGCCTCTATTTGGAATCTTCGTGGGCAACTCAGGGTGACGGTGTTAAGCACAGAGACCCCTGAGGCCACAGACAGCGCAGAGAAAGCAGAAAGATACAATGGCCCACAGCAATTCGATGAAGGAACTGACGAGCTTGTTGTGCAGCGATTGGAGAGTAGGCACTGTACCCCGCGTAGTGGCTTAATCAGTGGGCACGATGGCTCTTGTCCCCTCTGCGTGCTCAGTGAGCTCTGTGGCAGGTTTTCTCAGACTTCGTGGGCCGGCTTGGGCAGGTCTTCGGTCAGCGTCTGCTGGTTGGACTGGTGGCCGTCGAAGCTGAAGAGGACGTTTTCCTCGTCGATCTTGGCCTGCAGGTGGGCGGGGCGGCCCCAGAGCTTCTGGACGTTCTTGAGTGTCTCCACCGCGTACTTGATCTGCAGATCGACCCCGTTGTGCTTGTGGGCCAGGTACAGCTCGCCGCGGTTGGCGTAGTTGCCGTCCACAACGTAGATGTACGGCCGGCCGTGGTTGCCCAGCGAGAAGAGGAGCTGGCGCTTGATCTTGTTGTAGTCACGGTTGACCACCACCATGCGGTTGGTGGTCGGGTCGTAGCGGTAGTGGTAGAGCCGGTGCTTCTCGACGAACTCGGGCGTCAGGAACTCGTCGATGAAGGTCACGTCGTTGTAGATCCGCCGCACCTGGTAGATCTTCTCTCGGCCAGGCGACTCCTTGCCCTTCACGCGGATGTACTTGTCGCGCTTGTCGCGGCCCCAGCGGCGGCGGGCCTCGATGTCCTCCAGCTCGTCGTATTCCTTGCCGTAGCGGCCCGTGTTCCAGCGCTCCTCGATGTCGCGGAACAGTTCGATGCCGATCTTGTACGGGTTGAGCCGCCCGGGCGAGGTGGCCAGCGTGCCGGAGTGGTGGTCGCAGTAGGTGACCAGCTCGTCGTCGCGCAGGCAGTAGCGGGTCATCATGGTGCTGTGCCAGTAGGAGGCCCAGCCTTCGTTCATGATCTTGGTCTGGCCCTGGGGGGCGAAGTAGTAGGCCTCCTCGCGAACGATGGAGAGCACGTCGGCCTGCCAGTCCTCCAGCGGAGCGTTCTCGATGATGTACAGCAGCACGTCGCGCAGCGGCTTGACCGGCTCGGCGCCTTTCTCCTTGATCTGGTCGGCGCGCAGCCGCCGGCGCTGGGCCTCCAGCCGCTCGGGCGGGTTGATGAAGCGGTCCATGTAGCGCTTGGCCGGATAGCGGGTGAGCTGGTCCTCGAAGCCATGGTGGAGCGGGCGGTCGTCCACGTGGCGGTCGGCCGGGATGCGGCGCATGAACACTGAGTAAGGGTCGACCAGGTCCTCCAGCGAGAGGCACACGTCGATGAAGCGCTCGACCTCCTCGAAGCCGTAGCGATCGATGTAGCGGCGGACGCGGGTGGCGTGATTGGCCATCTCGTCCATCATCTTGCGGTTGGTGTGCTGGAACCAGATGTTGTTCTTGAAGAAGTCGCAGTGGCCGTAGACGTGGGCGATCACCGTCTTGTGGTCCACCAGCGTGTTGTCGTGCAGGAGATAGGCGTAGCACGGGTCCGTGTTGATGACCATCTCGTAAATCTTGCTGAGCCCGTACGTGCTGGATTTGCGGAGCCGCTCGTACTCCATCCCGAACCGCCAGTGCGGGTAGCGCTGCGGAAACCCCCCATAGGCCGCCACCTGGTTGATCTGGTCGACGTCCAGCATCTCGAAGATGGTCTGGAAGAAGTCGAGCCCTTCATCGCGCGCATAGCCGGCGATGATCTCGACCTGCTCGGCGACTTCTTTGGGGAGCATTGTGGACATCGCGTGCTCGTGCCTCTCCCGTGCGTTACAGCCGCGATACGGCGCGACAAGGGGACAAGGGGACAAGGAGACAAGGGGACAAGGAGACAAGGGGACCAGGGGACCGACCTGCGTGCGTTTTGTGGCTCATAGGCTGTTCTTCTCCTTGTCTCCCTGTCCCCCGGTCTCCTTGTCTCTCCTCACCGGCCTGGCGCGAAAAACGCCTTGATCGAATCGTAGATATCCTCCTTGGCGTTCACCCGCGTGGTAATGACGGCCGGCTCGCGGCTGAAGTGCTCGTGGAGGACATTGATGAAGTTTCCGCTGCCATACGCGCTGGCGACCTGGCAGTAGCCGAACATGTTGACCTTGGGCAGCAACTGCTCGCGGAGCAGCCGGCAGCAGTCGCGGTTGTCGGACTCGCTGGAGTTATCCCCGTCGGAGAAGTGGAAGAGATAGATGTTCCACTCCTCGGGGCTGTAGTGGGCCTCGAGCAGGTCGCGGGCGCACTTGAAGGCGCTGCTGATCTTGGTGCCGCCATCTTCGCGCAGGTGGAAAAACACGTGGCGGTCCACCTCGGTGGCCCGGACGTCGTGCACGATGTAGCGGCTCTCGATGCCCTCGTAGTTGCGGCGCAGCCAGGCGTCGATCCAGAAGGCCTCCAGGCGGACCACCTCTTTCTGGTCGTCGCCCATCGAACCGGATACGTCCATCATGTAGACGATCACGGCGTTGGACTGTGGCTTCTTGACCGTGCGCCAGCTTCGGTAGATCTTGTCCCGCCGCTCGAAGATGATGCGCGGTGCGTCCGGGTCGTAGGTGCCGTTCATGAGCTGGCGGCGCAGTGCCCGGCGGAACGTGCGTTTAAAGTGGCGTAGCGATTCCGGCCCGGTCTGCCTCGCGCCGCTGTAGCGGTCCTTCTCGCTGGTGATGGCGTGCTTGCCCTTGGGCTCGATGCGGGGAAGCTGGAGTTCCTCGCCGAGGATGTCGGCCAGCTCATCCAGCGTGATATCCACTTCGAGAATGTGCTGGCCGGGGTCCGTGCCACCGGGGCCGATCCCCTGGCCGTCGTCCGCCTGGCCGAGCGGGTCGCCACCCTTGGCCTGGCCCGCGCCCACGCCCGCATCGTCGTTCTCGCCATAGCGGAAGTTGGGCGTGTCGATCCCGCGCACGGGGATGCTGACCAGGTGCTTGCCTTCCTTGCCGATCAGCTCGCCGCGCGTGAGGAATCTCCGCAGGTCATCGCGGATCTTGCCCTTGACGATCTGGCGGAAACGCTGGTGGTCTTTGTGGATCTTCAATACCATGGCCACATCCTGCCGGGCATCTACGCGCGGGCAGTCAGTTGATCGTTGTCACAGTGGTCAGTTGTTGCGTCAGTAGTCCTTTTGTCAGTGGTTTGGGCGTCTCGTCAGGTCGGTGCAGTCGTCGGAACGTCGATACAACTGACCAAAGAACAAATGACCCAACCACTGACCACTGACCACTGACTACTGACGACTAGTCCTCCTGCTTACTGTCCCCCCGTGCGAAAATGCTCGCCACGTAGTTCAGCACATCCGTCGCGCTGGTCTCGTTGTACCCGAAGTACTTGATCAGCCGCTGCTTGACCACGTCAATCTTCGCCTGGGTCTCGTCGTCGACCACGCCGCTGACGATGTTCTTGAGCTTGATGGTGTCGCGCTGGTCCTCGAACAGCTTGAGTTCGAGGGCCTTCTGCAGCCGCGCGTTGGTGTAGTATTCGAACTTCTTGCCATCCAGGGCCAGCGAGCCGATGTAGTTCATGATCTCCTGGCGGAAATCATCCTTGCGCGAATCGGGGATGTCGATCTTCTCCTCGATGGAGCGCATGAGCCGCTCGTCGGGCTCCTCGTCACGGCCGGTGTATTTGTTGCGGACCTTCTCGTGCTGCGTGTAGGCCCGCACGTTCTCGATGTAGTTGGCCGCCAGCCGCTTGATGGCGTCCTCATCGGCGCTGATGGCCCGCTGGACCTCGCCCTTGACGATGTCCTCGTACTCCTCGCGGACCACGCTGAGCAGCTCGCGGTAGTGTTTCTTGGTTTCCTCGTCGGAGATCAGGCTGTGGTGGCTCAGGCCGCCCTCGAGCTCGTTGAGCACCATGAAGGGGTTGATGGCCTTGTCCTGCATGGCCGCGTCATTGACCAGGCAGTTGGAAACCTTGTCCTGGATGTAGCGCGGGCTGATCCCCTGCATGCCCTCGCGCGGGGCCTCCTCGCGCAGCTCCTTGATGGAGTCTTCGGTGAAGCCGGGGATGCTCTTGCCGTTGTACAGCTTGAGCTTCTGCATGAGCGTGAGCCCTGCCTTCTTGGGCTGGGCCAGGCGGGTCAGCACCGCCCACATGGCCGCCATTTCAATGGTATGCGGGGCGATGTGGATCCCGCGGATGCGCTCCTTGTTGAAATCCTTCTCATAGATCTTGATCTCGTCACCCAGGCGGATGTTGTAGGGCACGTCGATCTTGATGGTGCGGTCGCGGAACGCTTCCATGAGCTCGTTGTTCTGAAGCTTCTTATATTCAGGCTCGTTGGTGTGCCCGATGATGACTTCGTCGATGTCGGTCTGGGCGAACTTCTTGGGTTTGATGGTGTGCTCCTGCGACGCGCCCAGCAGGTCGTACAGGAACGCCACGTCGAGCTTGAGCACCTCGATGAATTCGACCAGGCCGCGGTTGGCGATGTTCAGCTCGCCGTCGAAGTTGAACGCCCGTGGGTCCGAGTCCGAGCCGTACTCGGCGATCTTGCGATAGTTGATGTCTCCGGTCAGCTCAGTGGAGTCCTGGTTCTTCTCGTCCTTAGGCTGGAACGTGCCGATGCCCACGCGGTCCTTCTCGGACAGAACGATGCGGCGCACCACGATGTGGTCCATCACTTTGCGCCACTTGCCGTCATACTTGATCAGCAGGTCGTTGAACGTCTTGCGGCAGAAGGGGTCCAACTCGCCCTCGATACGGATCTCCTTGCCCTCGGGCAGGTCCGCGTTCAGCGAGCTGAGCACCTGCCGGCGGGCCTCCGGCGGGATCAGCTTGAGCGGCTCCTCGTGCATGGGGCAGGGGTATAGCGTGTAGTCGCCGTTCTCGTTGGGCAAACGCCAGGAGAAGCTGTACAGCGCCCCCTCGTCGAAGCGGGAGTAGTACTCCAGACCCTTCTTGAGCAGACGGGTGATGGTGCTCTTGCTCGAGCCCACCGGCCCGTGCAGCAACAGGATGCGCCGGTCGGTGCCGTAGCCGTGGGCGGCAGACTTGAAGAAGTCCACCAACTGCATGAGGGTGCGGTCGAGCCCGAAAATGGCGTCCCGGCCATGATCGATCGGGTCGCTGAAGAACTTGTACCGGATGTAGTCTTCCTTGAGATAGCTGTAGCGCTCGAAGCCGAAGTGCATGATCATGTCGTAGACGCGCTGGAAGGCGTTGCGCCCCACGTGCGGCTTTTCGGACACGAGCTGCAGGTAGTCGTTGAAGCTCCCCTCCCAATGAAGGTTGAGGAACTGCTGCTGATCGATGCTCTTGTCCACGATCGACAGAATGGCGTCTTTGCTCGCCATGAGGGTTCCTCCCTATTTGAGCTATAGCACGGGCTACCGCGCTCTTCCAATTGAAGAAGCGCTGCGAAGCCAAATCACGCCTGACTCCGAACAAGTGGCCGCCCAAGGACAGATTGCGGATCAATCTTCCCTTCCGGTGATTCAATTGTCAGTGGCTTACCCGTGGCCCAGGAACAGACTGCTAGGGGTCAGCGACCAATCATAGCAGAGGTCTGCGAGCAAAGTCAACTTTTGCAGTCTGTAACTCTTTTCACAGGCGGCGCTTACAACCCCTCTGCTATTATCGGTCGATTCCCGGCGCACAGGCGAGTCGATCGAGCATCGCATCGCGCCGCGGCGGGACGTGAAGTGGGGAAGGGCGGGCGCGCAAACACCAGTGGCCGGTTCAGTTGCGGTCGCGGCCTCAGGTCTGACCTTTGGAGCTTCTCGTTCGCCCCTTGCCTTTTTTGGGGGCGCGAGGATCCTTGCCCTGCTCGCGCATGCGCTGCTCGCGGGCGTTGAGCAGTTCGATGGCCTTGTCCAGGTTCAGACCGGCGGGCTCGGTGCCCTTGGGCAGCGAGGCGTTGACCACGCCATCGGTGACATAGGGACCGAAGCGACCCTGCTTGACTTGAATGCTGCCTTCACGGCTGGCATGTTTGCCCAGATCAGCAATCATCTGCTGCTGGCGTGCGGCGCCACGGCCGCGCTTGGGTTGGGCCAGCAGACTCAGGGCCTCATCCAAATTGATGGTGGCCATCTGTTCGTGACTGGCCAGGCTGCGCGACTCATTGCCCATGCGGACGTATGGGCCGAAGCGCCCGTCCTGGACGGTGATGGTTTCGCCCGTTTCGGGATGGCGGCCCACCTCGCGAGGGAAGGAGAGCAGCTTCAAGGCGTCTTCCAGCGTCATCGTCTCCGGCTTCATGCCCGGCCAGAGACTGGCCATCTTGGGCTTGCCTCCGCGCTTGAGCTTGCCTTTTTCAGTGACTTCCGGGTCGCCGAGCTGGACATAGGGCCCGAAACGCCCGGTCTTGAGATAGACCGGCTTTCCGCTCGCAGGATCCTGGCCCAGCACCTGGCTGCCCTGCGAAGCGCGGGCCAGAAACTCGCGGGCCTTCTCCATGCTCAACTCATCCGGTGGCGTGTCTTCCGGGATATTGGCGCGCTGATCGGTGTCACCGATCTGGATATACGGCCCGTAACGGCCGATGCGCGCGGCCACCGGCTGACCCTGCTCGTCCTTGCCGATTTCGATGGTGGAGACCTCGCGCGGATCGATGCGATCGGATCCGCTTCCGATGCGGCGCTTCAGCCCCATGTGGGCCAGGTCGCCATCGCCGTTCTCTTTCGTATCCCCGAAGTAGAAGCGCTGCAGCCAGGGAACGGATCTCAGCTCTCCGGAAGCGATCGCATCGAGGTCGCCTTCCATCTTGGCCGTAAAGCCGAAATCAACCAGATCCTCGAAGTGCCGTTCGAGCAGGTTGATCACCGCGAAGGCGGTGAGTGTCGGCACCAGGGCGGTCCCCTTTTTCCAGACGTAGCCGCGGTCCTGAATGGTATGGACGATGCTGGCATAGGTAGAGGGACGCCCGATGCCCAGGTCCTCGAGCTCCTTGATCAGGCTGGCTTCCGTGTAGCGGGCCGGCGGCACCGTGGTGTGCTGCCTGGCCTCCACGGCCGTCGGGTCGAGCTCCTGGCCCTGACTGAGGGGAGGCAGGATCCGCTCCTGGTCGTCGCGCTCGGCATCGCCATCATCGGCGCCCTGGACATACGCCCGCAGGAAACCGGGAAAGTGGATGGTCTTGCCGCTGGCGGAGAAGACGGCCTGGCCGTGCTCGCCGGCCGGGGCGGTGAACCGAATACCGGTCCGCGAACCCGCTGCATCCTTCATCTGGCAGGCGAGCGTACGCTTCCAGATCAGATCGTAGAGCTTGAGCAGATCGGCGGTCAGCTCGCCCTCCAGATCACGCGGCGTACGGAACTGCTCTCCGGCGGGGCGGATGGCCTCATGGGCCTCCTGGGCGCCCTTGGCCTTCGTGGTGTAATGCCGGGGCTGGTCGGGCAGGAACTGCGGCCCGTAGAGGTCAGCGGCCTGCTTGCGGGCGGCCGCGATGGCCTGGCTGGACAGATGCGTCGAATCCGTACGCATGTAGGTGATATGGCCGTTCTCGTAGAGCGACTGGGCCAGCCGCATGGTCAGTTGCACCGGATAGCGGAGCTTGCGGGCGGCCTCCTGCTGCAACGTCGAGGTGATGAAGGGCGGTGCGGGCTTCTGCGTGAACGGCTTCTCGGTTATTGATTCGACGGTGAACGTCGCCGACCTGAGCCGCTGGGCCGCATCCTCGGACGATGCCCTGTCGAGCAAGCGCACGTCGGCATCGGGGAGCAGCTTGCCCGTGGCGGGATCGAAGTCCTTCCCCGTGGCCACCCGCTTGCCGGCCAGCTCGATGAGTCGCGTGGCGATCGATTCCCCTGAGGCCGCCCGGACGCGCAGAGCTGCCTCGATGTCCCAGTACTCGGCGGCCACAAACTTCATCCGCTCCCGCTCGCGATCGACGATGAGTCGCGTGGCCACGGACTGCACGCGCCCGGCCGACAGCTTGGGCGCGATTTTCCGCCACAGCACCGGCGACACTTCGTATCCATAGAGCCGGTCGAGTATGCGGCGGGCCTCCTGGGCTTCGATCAGCTTTTCGTCCAGATCGCGCGGGTTGCTGATCGCGTCGCGGATGGCCCGCTCGGTGATCTCGTCGAAGACCATGCGCCGGACCGGGACCTTGGGCCTGAGCACTTCGCGCAAGTGCCAGGCGATGGCTTCACCCTCGCGGTCCTCGTCCGTGGCCAGATAAACTTCGCTGGCGTTCTTGACCAGCTGCTTGAGCTTGCTGACCTGCTGCTTCTTCTTGGACGGGATGATGTAGAGCGGCTTGAAGTTCTCTTCCACGTTAACGCCGATGCGCGCCCAGCTTTGGTCTTTGAGCTCCGCGGGGATTTCCGCCGCCGTCGAAGGCAGATCGCGGATGTGTCCGATCGAGGACTCCACGATGTACCCCGATCCGAGATAGCGGCTGATGGTCTTGGCCTTGGCGGGTGACTCCACGATGACCAGTGCCTGTCCGCCGCCGGTTTTTCGTCTGCTGCTGTCGGATGATTTCGGCTGGGTCATATCAAATCACAACGCCAAGTGGCTAAGAACTTTACGGTCTTCTGGCAGGGGATGCCGCCCAGAAGCGAGCCAGCACCCGCCAGCCGGCACCATGACCTCGGAGTGCCAAGTCTATCGGCCAGCAAGCCGGACCTCTAAAGCCGCTTATTATAGGAATAGGCACTTCGAATCAATTGCCATGGCTTTTCGGCGCAGGGATCTTAGACTAAGATCATGCCGCGAAGCCAACAATGATCCCTGGCCGCGAAGCGCCGCGAAAGCGCACTCACCGCTTGACCTGGAACTTGCTTTTGGCAGGGCAGCCGGTAATCTGAACCACCTTTTTTCCCGGATGGGAGCGACCTTTCGAAAAGGCGGACGTGTAAGCCATGATGAAGTTCTTCCGTAAGTACACGAAACACCTGTTGGCCGTGTTTATGGCCCTTCTCCTCGTGGTGTGGCTGCTGGAGGGCACGCTGGATTACTTCCTGGGCCCCGGTGATGCCGACGTCGGTCACGTGGTGCAGGGCGAGGCCTACGGCCAGGCCGTTCGGCTGGACGACATGCGGCCCGCCTATGCCCAGGCCAATCTGCTGGAGGCGCTCCGGCTGCCCTGGAACACCTTCCCGCAGCGAACGGGTTCCGACGGACGGCCGAAGCCGCTGACGCTGGAAGAGTGGTACATGCTCGATGCGGCCGCCCGGCGCAGCGGGATCCAGGTGCCCCAGGAGCAGGTCCGGAAATTCCGCGAGCAGATTCCCGCGACCATCATCGAGAGCGTGCGGAACCAGCACAAGGTTTCGCTCGAGGAGATCGACCGGGCCATCCAGGCGTACATCCGCATTCAGGAAGCCACTTTTGCGGCCATGCAGGCCGTGAAGGCCAGCGAGGCGGACATCCAGGACTTCATCCGCAAGACCGAGGAGAAAGCCCGGGTGAAGCTGGTCGCTCTCGATGCGGGCAAGTTCCTGGAAGCTGACTACCAGCCGGCTCCGGAGGAGATGAACGCGCAGTTCGAGAAATACAAAGCCAACGATCCGGCCGGCCCGGGCCGTTACGGCTATCGGCTCCCTGAGGAGGTTCAGGTCGAGTACATCAAGGTGGATGTCGCGGAACTGGCCAAGAGCCAGAACATCAGCGATGATGAGGCCTACACCCACTGGGACCAGCATCGCAGCGAGTTTCTCAAGCCGACGACCCAGCCGGCCACGTCGCCGGCGAACCGGGAGGCGCCCAAGCCCTACGAGACCTTTGATGACGCCCGCGATGCCGTGCGCAGGAAATTGCAGATGGAGCGCGCCCGCAAGGACGCGCTGGGCGTTGCCCGCGACCTGGTTTCGCGGCTGACCCGCACGTGGGCGGACGCACCGACGACCCAGCCGGGTGATTACCGCCAGCCGCCCGAGGAGGCGCTGTCCGGCGATCTGTATCCCAATCTGATTGATTCCTCCCGGCCGGCGATCAGCGGTGCGCTCAGCTATGAGCGGAAGGGTTTCATCGATCAAAGCGACTTCTCCACCCTGGGTGGCTTCGCTCGAGCGCGAGCGCCGCTGGGCAGCCGAGACCAGATCGGGACCAGCGAGGTCGCATTCCTGGTGCCCGGTCTGGAGGCGGACAAGGAGGCCTCCGCAGAGAAGGCGCGGTTCTTCCATAATATCTTCGAGACTGTTTCGGAGCCTTTCGTGGACAGCGAGGGCAATGCCTACGTGTTCCGGACGATGGGCGCCAGGCCGAAGCGCGTTCCCGAGTCTCTGGAGCAGGTCAAGGACCAGGTCATCGCGGATATCCGTTTGCAGCGTGCCGCTGAAAAAGCGGAGGAGCACGCGCGCCAGCTTGCTGAGCGCGCCCGCCAGGTCGGTCTCGAGCAGGCCGTGCAGGCAGACGCGGAATTGAGCAAGACCCTGGGCGCCAACCCGGTCAAGGCGCCACAGCCGTTCCCTCGCCGCCAGTTCTACAACTTCGGCGGAAGCGGCCAGTTGTACCCGCCATTCATCCCGGAGGCGGGAATGGACGAGGAGTTCATCGAGACCGTGTTCTCGCTTGCGGGGCAGAGCACAACCACACAGCCGGTGCGGGTAGTGGTCTATGAACCCGAGAATGCGCAGAAGTGGACGGTGGTGGAACTGGTGGACACGATCCCGGTGCTGCAGAGCGACTACGAACAGAAACGCGACCAGGCCATGGGCTTCGTTCTGGGCGAACGTCGCCGCGACTTCATCGTCAACTGGTTCAGTCCCGAGCAGATCCGTGCCCGGGTAGACTGGAAGCCTGCTCAGCCGGAAGTGCCCGAGCAGCAGACCGCCAAGGCGGGTGTCTGACCGTATTGCCCCAGGCGCTCCCAGGCACCGGCAAACGACAACCGCAGCAGTATCTCGCGTCAACATGACGGGCCGCCCGTTCTCAAGATGGGGCGGTCCGTTGCCTGCGCGGCGCTCGTGCGCCTTTCACGTCACCCATTCGGTAGCGGCCGGCCTCCGTGCCGGTCGTTCTGCGCTGTAAACGCCGGTACAGAGGCCGGCCGCTGCGGATGGGGGGAAGTCGTCAAACGCGCAGCAAGAACTGACGGGCTGCAGACGCCTCCTGCAGCAACTCCCGCTTCGATTCGACCCGGATTGCTGATAAGCTGTTCTCGTCGAGAGCCGTTTTGTAAGGGGAGTCCGCCATGTTTTGCGCTCATGTCTCGGTTCCCATTCAGCTTCTCTTCTCCACTCTGCTGTCGCTCAATGGGCCTGCGGAGTCCCGGCCAGCGTCGCAGCCCGGCAGTGTGGCCCAGACCCGGCCTTCGGTTGAGCATCTGGTGAACATGATCCTTGAATTGGACACGTGGCATCAACTCCGGTTGGATCCTGATAATAGCGAGGGTGGCTGGACGCGTTTGCTTGAGACGGCCATCTACTTTCAGACACTGGAGCCCGAGTCTATCAGGAAGGCAATGAAGTGGCTGACGCGCGATCCGCTCGTGATCGAGAGCGGCCCCGGGGGGCTGTACGACGCGACCAAATCCATCCTGCTTATTCGGGCGATGTTCGATGTGCCTGAGGATCTGCTCGTCCCAGAAGAGTATCCGCCCGAGCCCTGGTGGGATGGCGGTGGATACATCATGCAGGCGGTCTCCGTGGACGGAGCTGACCATGTTTTCAGAACACTGGCGATGCCCTTGACGTGGACGAACCAGGGGCCCAGTTTCATCTGCGAACTCGACGGCTTTCAAGGAGCCTGGCCGAGGCCCGTCCACAAGGAATTCAGGTATTTCCAGCAGCACTTCGGTTACCGCAATCTGACCCCACACTTAAAATCCCTCCGGCAGCCGCGACCCGTTCTGACCGGCGAGTTGGTGTCCGTTTACCGGCAATCTGCGGAACAAGACGATCCCGAGCTGGTGTACGAGTTCAGTGAGAACGACGGTGTTGGTTACGAACAGGTGGAGCTCAAGACAGGTTATCGGAACTTCGCGCCCATCCATGTTGCCGCCCAGCGAGGGGACCTGCAGGTGCTCAAGCAGGAGTTGGCCAAGGGCGTACCCATTGACCTCCGTGTGATGAACAGCGGTGGGGCTGGTTGGTGGCGGGACACGACTCCTTTGATGTGGGCAGCGTTGGAAGGTAGTGCGGAGAGTGTCAAACTGCTCCTCGATTCAGGTGCTGATGTCAATGCCCGCAGTGACGATGGTGTGACGCCCCTTATGTTCGCGGCCCAGGCGAAGCCGAGGGTGCCCGACGATACCCCTGTCCGTATGAAGCTCTTGCTCGATGCGGGAGCGGACGTTTCCGCACGAGACCGAGACGCCCAGACGGCGCTGGAGCACCTTCGCTCGGGCGAGCCAGGGGACAGCCCTGGCGACGTCGACCGGCTTTATCTTCTGCTGCACTCAGGACTGAACATCCACGAGCCGAATGATGATGGCATCACACCATTCTTCCATGCCATGGCCGACAAAGGTCCGGAAGTGATCGAGGCTCTGCTAAAAACGGGCGGCGAGGTGAATAGCAGGAGTTCAGGCGGTTGGAGCCCTCTCTTGAACGCGGCCACGTACAACAGTGCAGAAGTTGTCCGGGTCCTGGTGAAGGCAGGCGCCGAAGTCAACTGGAGCGCGGAGGCCCCTTGCGGAGGCAGCGTCCTGG
>BTUC01000135.1:13463-16617 GCA_045863575.1 Phycisphaerae bacterium | reverse complement strand
TGTCTTTCCTGAAGCTACAAGCCCGTACATCTATGCAAATCAGGAGAACGAGGATATTCTGGACGCCGGACGGCATGAATCTTCTGGCCAATGGAAGGATGAGTGATGACATCGACCGCGGAAAAGATGCAGGTGACGACCTCAGCCAATCCACAGAAGCGATTAATCCGGTTCGTCGATGAATTGGACCATCAGCTTACCCGCGAATGGCTGATCACCAATGGCCGGGGCGGATTCGCGACGGGAACGACGGTCGGTGTGCCCACGCGAAGATATCATGGACTGCTCATCGCCTCGGCCCGCCCCCCTCTGGATCGATGGCTGCTGTTGGCAGCCGTCCTCGAACGCGTCGGAGCCGGGGAGCGGACCTGGGAAACACCATGCTTTGAGTTCGACCACTCCTTCCATCCGCGTGGCTATCAGTATCAGACGAGTTTCGCCGCTCGGAATGACCCCACTGCCCCCTGGGTGCGATTCGATTATCAGTTCGAAGAGCTGCATTTTACGAAGCAGCTTGTCATGATGCCCGATGAGAATGAAGTGCTGCTCATCTACCGGCTTCAAGGGCCGGAGGGTATGGAGCTGTCGCTGGACCTGTGCCCCTTCACGGCCATGCGCGACTTCCACGCGTGCACGCAGCATTTCGATGGCGGTTTTCCGACACATCAGGTGGAAGATCGGGTGGCGGTCGAGGCCTTTCTGGGAGGTCCGCGTCTCTGGCTGAAGGTTGAAAGGACCGATGGTGGTGCGCCGGCCGCGTTCCAAAGCAAGCCTGACTGGTGGTACGGCTTCGTGCACCGCGAGGAAACTGCGCGCGGATTCGGTGGGCCGGAGGACCTGTTCGTCCCTGGCTGGTTTCGGGCGCGCGGCAACGGACGCATCGAACTCATCCTGCGTGGGTATGCAGACTTCAGCGGCAGCGGATCGGAACGATTGACCGCACCGGCCGTCGTTCCGCAGATCCGTCAGGATGATACACAGAGCGTCGAAGATCGCCTGCGTGAAGCGGCCGGCACCTTTGTCGTAGGCCGGCAACGTGCTGAAGGCGGCCACTCGGCCACCATCCTGGCCGGCTATCACTGGTTCGGCGACTGGGGCCGCGATGCCTTCATCGCCCTGCCGGGCCTGCTGCTGGAAACGAAGCGATTTGCCGAAGCCCGCGAGGTGCTCGCCACCTTCGCGTCGGCCCAGCAGGACGGGCTCATCCCCAACCGCTTCAGCGACTATGGCGATGGGTGCGATTACAACAGCGTGGACGCCAGCCTGTGGTACATCCACGCCGCCGCCCGATATCTGGAAGCCAGTGGTGACCGGGCGGCATGGGACGAATTCCTGTCGATCACCTGCGGCCGCATCATCGACGCATTTGTGCAGGGCACACGATTCAACATCCGCGTGGACTCGGACGGCCTGGTGGCTTGCGGCGATGCGAGCACCCAGCTCACCTGGATGGACGCGAAGTTCGGTGACGTCGTGTTCACCCCCCGGCACGGCAAACCGGTGGAGATCAACGCGCTGTGGCACCATGCGCTCTGCGAACTGGCCGCCCTGACCCGATCGGAGGATCCACAAAGAACCAGCCGCTATCACGGCCTGGCCGCCCAGGCCCGCAGGAGCTTCCGGAAATTCTGGAATGACTCCAATCGCTGCCTGTACGACGTCGTGCGCGACGAGTGGCGCGACGGCGCCGTGCGTCCCAACCAGATCTTCGCGGTCAGTCTCCGCCACTCGCCGCTCGACGAGATTCAGCAGCGGGCCGTGCTCTCCTGCGTGGAGTGCGAATTGCTCACGCCATATGGACTGCGCTCCCTCTCGCCGCGGGACAGCCGATACCGCGGACGCTACCAGGGCGGCCCGTTTGACCGCGACAGCTCGTATCATCAGGGCACGGTCTGGGGCTGGCTGATCGGGCCTTATATCGAGGCCTATCTGCGGGTGCACGACTTCTCGCTTCAGGCGAAAGCGCGGGCACGGCTTCGTCTGCAAGCGCTGGCCGAGCATCTGGACGCCGCCGGCATCGGCTCGGTCAGCGAGATCTTCGACGGCGACCCGCCCCACCTGCCGCGCGGGTGTATCGCCCAGGCGTGGAGTGTCGGGGAGCTGTTGCGCGCCTGGCGGATGACACAGCCCGGGTAGCGGACGACGGAGAGAGGGAGAGAATGAGAGACGGAGAGAAGGAGAGACAAGGGGACATGGAGACAAGGAGACAGGGGGACGTGGGGACAAGGAGATAAGGGGGCACGCAGAAGGAACCTGGAGAGGGAGCCCCGCGCGATGGGTGATTTCGCCGTTGTCGCCATGTACTTAATTGCCGGCCGTTTCTCTCATTCGGACTGTCTTTGGAGATGTTCGGTCCAGTGGATCAATCCGTCGCTTTTGACGGCGAATGAGCCGGCCTTTTCCACGTTCCAGCCTTCGAAGCGGAAGATATCCACGAAATCGTCCATGTAGTTGATCTGCAGAATAGTCACGCCATTGGTGGTCCTGCACGTGGCCGCATAGGGCGGCGCATTCTCGTCGAAGGTGAACGCCTCACCGGGCTTGGGATTCACGGCCAGGGCAACCAGGCGGTACAACACAACTCCCTCCGACAGCCGCTTGGCCTCGACCAGGGCTGCTCTCAGGTAGGTCTTGTCACCCAGATCGGGCAATGTGGCCCGCAATGATTCGATTTCCAGCATGACCACCGCATGGCCGTCCAGTTCGCCCGGGCGAATACTCAGGGTGGTCGGGTAATCACCATGGAGACTGGTAGGAGTGGCTGCACCGGAGGCCGAGTCGGACGACTGGCGGTTTGGCCAGGCCTCATAGACGAAGGCGCCACTCCCCCGCCAGAAGCCCGTTGGGAGCATGCCGGGCGTGCTACTTGCAGCGCATCCGACTCCAGTGAGAGCCAGAATTGCCGTGGATAGGACGCAAGCCACCGCTGCGATTCTTGACCGCGTCACCTGCAAGCCTGTTGCCCGCATGCTGATTCTCCTTTGGTGCATGGATGGAGGCCTCTCGCATAGACGCATGGAAGCGCATGAGTGTCACACAAGATGTCCGAGCACGCAAGCTGCCGAGCCGCGCAGGGACACCGGAGACAGACCATGCGGCGACGAACCCCGGAAGGGCAACACAAACTAGACAGCAACGACGAACCCCGCAAGGG
>BTUC01000135.1:0-13363 GCA_045863575.1 Phycisphaerae bacterium | reverse complement strand
CAACAGAAACCAGACAGCAACGACGAACCCGCAAGGGCAACAGAAACCAGACAGCAACGACGAACCCGCAAGGGCAACAGAAACCAGACAGCGGCGATCAGCCCCGGAAATATTGCCATTTGGCCCACCGCAGCATGCCAAGCTGTCAACATTTGCTTTCCTGCCAAGCTGGCACACCCCATATCTTGTGTGCGAGGCAGGGGTGTGCCATTTGGCAAGCGGCTGAAGGGCAACAGAAACTAGACAGCGGGGATGAGCCCCGGATGGGGCGACAGAGGGTAGCCCAGAGCGAAGGCGGGCGAGAGCTCGCCGCAGCCCTGGGTTACGGACCGCCCCTCCCGCTAGAGCTCCGTAGGAGCGACAGAACGACGTCCGGCAGTCTGTGATCCTTCCCGCGCCCCTTGTCAGCGTGCCTCAAATCAGGTTCGGCCGTTCTATCGCCCCCGCGGGCCGCTGCTGCACATCGACACACCCCATCATCAGGCCTGAGGCGCCTACGGCTGTGTCGAATAGCTGTCCACGGTTCTCCATCCCTTCAGCAGATCCACCTGCAGCACGGTTCCTTCGGGAATATCGAGCATGCGGCTCTCTGAATAATATTCCTCCGACTGTGACAACGCGCGGCCAGACAACAAGCCGCCCACCGAGAGCTGGGCCAGGACTTCGGCGCCGTCCTCAGTCTTTGTGGATACGCGAAACCGCCCACTCACCCGCTGACCGGTGTCGTACTCCAGACTCACCTCGACACAAGCGGGACTCCGGCGCTGGGCTATCCACTTAATCTGCACCCCGTCCAATACGGGCTTCCAGATCTTGCGCTGGTAACTGCGCGTCTGCTCAGGCAGGAGCGAACCGTCTGAAAAGACATAGCAGCTCTTGGCGACATCCCAGCGAATCGCCAGTTTCTCGAATTTACGCTGGATGTGCTCCCACTTCGCCTCCAATTCCCCCGGTTCGAGCGCCGATAGGCGAGTGCCGTAACAGTCCTGTGGAACCGCATAAACCGAGGACACCATCGCCAGCAGTTGGTTCATCAGAGCCTGACGCCCGTCATGCACCTCATACTCCGGCTCCACGAACTCAAATGCCGGGGCGAGCGCGGGGTAGTTTTTCCCATAAAACCACTGGCAAGATGCTTCCAGCTTACTCAGCACCTCGAGCGGACGATTTGTCGGCCGAAGGGGTTCGGACCGAATGCGGCCATGGGTTCGAATGCTTCGCAGATCTTCCCGAATATCCGGTGGCTTCCCATCGAACAGATACCCGATGGCCAGCAGCAGCGGAATGTCAAGGACAATAACGATCGGAAATCGAGGCACCCTGGCGAGGCGCTTGGGAACTGGCGGATTCCATCCCGCCATGAACAGCACCGGCCTGTTGTGGGCGTCTGGGGGGTCGAAGAGCACACGAAGCAGAAATAACAAGTGGAAAGAGCCCTTATGCCATGGTGGCGTCACACGAACGTACTCTTCCATGGCGGTCAGAATCTTGTCTTTCCCAGAAGGCAGCAGGCCATTCACCGAAGTGATGAGGTCTCGCGGATTATAGTATGGGCCGATCTCCGACGGGGCGGAATCGATCAGCACGAGCAAGCAGCGCAACTCCTCTTCCGGCACGACGCTGACCGGAGGCGGCAGTACGGATCCTCCACATACAAGTTGCACCGCATCATTGACGTTGAAGTGCACCTGCCCCAGCGTCGGAAACTCCAGGTGCCTCCTGGCCCCGTAGCACCACACCTCCTTTGTGTCGCTGCTGCCCAAACTTCCGGGATCCCGCTCATCCCGAGTGTCGTCCGGCTCGCCGAGGATCTGGCGAACCTCGTCCGGACTCATCCCGATCTCGACCTCAGCCATGGCCCGCGCGAACTCCTCGCGTGTGCCGGCATAGCCAAGGGCGCCGGGACCTGGCCAGAAGCATGCCACACAGAAGGAGGCGAAGGTCATGTTGCGGAAACGCGTGTCCAGCACGTAGGCCATCTCCTGATCCAGGCCAACCAATTATACACCCTGGTGCCCCTTCCAGTTCGCCAGTTCCGTAGCGGCCGGCCTCCGTGCTTCGCACCGGCGTAGCCGGGCTACGCCCTGGCGATGCCCTGCCGGGCGTTTCGGGTGCAAAACGGCCGGCACGAAGGCCGGCCGCTACAGACACGGAAGTTGCCAACCGGAAGGGGCACTAGACCATCGCGGGCGGCAGTCCCATTCAGTCCTGACCTGATTCACAGAAACAAGAGGGCAGTCGCGGCCAGGGGGAGCACCCACCCGACCCAGTTCAGTGTCAGTTCCGCCTGCGCGAACGTCTCACGGCGGGCGATCGAAAACAGGACGGCTCCCCAGTACAGCAGCAACACGATGCTGAACAGGCTGAGCAGCTCGCCCCCATCCAGCACAGTGCTGAATGCCAGCGCCACGATGGTTTTGGGCCAGCAGAATCCTTCCAAAGCGGGCCCGTCGCATGAACTCCAGCCGGCCAATGATCGGCTCGGGAACGTAGATCTCCCCGGGACCGAAGGCGAGTCGCGCGGGGTCGAAGGGATGGCCGCACTCGGGGCACCGGTTCTCCGGCAGCCCCGTCAGGTTGTACTGGCAGTGAGGACAATATAAGGTCGACACAGGTGTTCTTCCCGTCCCAGATGCCGCCACTTAGGCCTGTTCCTTCCGTGTAGACCACGTCCCGCCGCCGGCCCACGCTGCCGTAGCGGTAGGTGTACTTCGACACCGTCGCCAATGGCGAGCCGGCCTTGTTCTCCATGCTGGTCAGCAAGTCGCGGCTCGAAAGGCACGTGCACGTCGCCGACGCCAGCCCGTTGCTCGAGCGGTCCTGGCATTCGTGTTTGCCGATCAGCTCGCTCACCAGCGTCCCGCCGCTTTGGGCCCGTTCGTAAACTACGCCGCCGGCCGGCGGGGCCATGCCGGTGAAAGTACTCAGCCGCCCTGGACCATCATAGCCGTAGGTCAGGGCGTAATCCCCATCCGGAGTGCCCGACGTACCCACCTGAAGCCCGTACTCCGGCCGGTCACGCCGGATGCCTGGTACGCGCGGGTGATCAGCTTCGTGTACAGCCCGCCACCACCTGAGTTGATGCTCTCGCTTTCCAATTGCGGGTCCGAAGAGAGCCGGTAAGTGAACATCCCGGTCGCCGCTGCATCGTGACCATCAATCACCGACCCGACCCTTCAGCAGCACTGCCGTTTTCCTGAGGACTCGGGCTGAGCCGCGCTCGCCACTCAGGAGGCACCGCAGGAAGGCCCCATACTGGCTTCTCCAGATCTTCCTGTCGTATTAAGAAAAGATCTGGATCCTTCTTAAGTGAACCGCTTCTAACGCTCTTGCAGAAGGCCTCCATGAGCTCTGCTTCCACCAAGTAAAGCCGCTCGCCCCATAATACACGTTGGTACAGTTTGGGTATCCCAGCGTCGGCACGTTGGATTGAGGTTGGGATGAGCTCTAGCGAACTGCCATCGAGGCTGAAACGGCCCACGACGCGCCCGTAGGCCTCCTGAAATCGGGGGGGATGGCCCTTAAGAAAGCGGTACTTCAGTTCGAAATTGCCCGTCGGCTCCAGCAGCAGGGTATAGATTTCACCTTCAAGACGAACGCCACGAAGGTAAAACCCTGCCAAACCAGCGAGGTCTCCATCCGATACCTCCGCAGGTTGGGAATCAGCTATTCGAGTGGGCGCGCTGCTAGGCTCGCGATAACAAGCAAGCAGCAATACCACGGCCCCTACAAAACACACGCCGAGAAAGCGCACATCCATATCTCAGTCTCCCTGTTGAAACCCGTCTGACGGGACGGGATGCCATGCATCGCGCCAGCATACATCGACTATAGCCCAGTTGTCTGGCAGCCCGGAATACCGGCCTCGCAATCCGCTAGGCACAAGAATAGGCGACCGTCCCACAAAAAAACTTAGGCATTTGGGGGTCACCGCAGTGATATTCAAGTAAACCCCAGAGTCTGGACATCCTAATCGATCTCGGAACCCGGCGCCGAAGCCGGTTGCGACACCGCAGCAGAGTTGCCAAGCTCGAGCACGACGTCCAGACGGCCAACTGGGTCCACACCGAGGGCAGTCGTTTCTTCCGGGAAATAGTACAGCATTCGCGTGGCTGCGCCCGCGCGCAATTGACAGAGGAAGGTGTAATCGCC
This sequence comes from Phycisphaerae bacterium, assembly GCA_045863575.1. Classification (GTDB taxonomy): domain Bacteria; phylum Planctomycetota; class Phycisphaerae; order UBA1845; family PWPN01; genus JAAXZI01. The sequence goes on along the minus strand of BTUC01000135.1, from coordinate 9,211 downwards.
CTCATCCGCATCATAGTCCAACAGCAATGAATCGAGCAGTGCTGCGCGGGATTCGGACTGGACCAGACCTTGCGCAGATGACGGGCAATGCTCATTCATGGGGTTGATGGGGATACACCGCCAATGGCACGAGCTCGGTCTCCAACTCCAGCCCGGTCGAGTACGAGAACTCGCGCGTGCCCAGCACGTCCGTGATCTCCTCCCATCGCTCCAGCCGATTATACGCGAAGGTCACCGGCGGGGTGGCAATGCGGTCATCGACCCCGGATCAGGCCGCCGGGCACCAACGTGCTCGATCCAGCCACTGCGACGGCATGGAGCGAAGACCGGCACGAAGACCAGCCGCTGCCAAGCGTGGACAAGGCCGACTGGAAGGAGCTCTAGGGCCCGCAGGCCGGATCCGCCGGCACGTTCGTGCCGCTCAGGCATTTCTGCAGGATCCTGAAATCAGACTGGTCGATCCCGGGCTGGCCGTCGAGTTCCGCCATCGCGCAGCAGGCGTCGCTCGGCAGAGCGCCCGAGCCGGTCATGCACGCCTGGAAGAGGCCGAAGTCTTCCTGGTCCACGTCGCCATCGAGGTCCAGGTCTGCCTTCACCGGCACGGGCGATCCGCCGGCGGGCACAAATCGAGAGAGCAGGTCGAGGAAGTCGCTGCCCATCGTGTAGCACGCCGGATTGGGGCTCTGCGACGGCTCGATCATGGTGCCCTCGACCGGTTCGTTCCAACTCGTCACCAGGATCAGCTCCGGCCCGCTGCGGACCGTCGCCGACAGCAGCCGGCGCAGCTCGCAACGCGATTGGATCCCCACACTGTCCACCGATTCCCCCGGCCGTCCCCAGTAGATGGGGAAATACCCCGCGCTGCCGTCGGTCAGAAAGACCCGATCGGTGAGTTGCCCCGGACAGTCGCCGCCGCCGGTCTCACCCGGCGCCAGCGCCCGCGATTTGAAATACTGCGCGATGATGCCCGGATAGTACCGGCCGCTGAGGCTGTGGCTGCCGAGCGTCTGTCCGATGTGCAGGGCCTCCTGGAGGCAACCCTGCTGAATGTACTCGTGCAGGCTGAGAAACGTCCAGCCGCTGAACAACGTGTAGTTACTGACGGCATCATAGAGGGCAGCCTTCGCCGGGTACTCGTGCAGCCGCTTCTGATCGAAGTACGGGTGCGGCGAGACCTCGAAGTCTCCAATGAGGAAGATCCCGCCGGCCGTCGCGGCCTTCTGACGCGTCAGCGCGATGGCCTGCTGCCACTCACCGGCGAAGCTGTGGGCGTTATAGACAAACACGGCCGGGCGCCCGTCGATGTGCAGGTAGCTGCTGGCGAAGTTCGGATCACGCGATGGCAACGTCGTCGAGACCCAGGAGACGGCCGACGAGAACGCCTCGGCCACCGCCTCATCGAACACGATCGGCTCGTACCAGTGCTCCATGATGTGCTGGTAGGCCATGGCCCAGATGGTGGTGTCGAACGTGAGGATATAGCGCATGCGCCGATCGGCAGGCAGCGTGTTGTTGGCCGCGACCGGGCCGTTCAGGATGATCTGCGTCTCCGGCGACTGCGGCCCCATCCACTCGAAGGCAAATCCCGCCAGCCCACCGGCGCGGGCATCGCGGATCTGATCGCGGAAGATCATGGACGGCACCGGCGTCTGGTAAGGCGGCGTCTGGTTGATGTACCAGCCGCGCGATGGCTTGAGGGGAAAGCCGGGCTTGTTGAGCGCGTCCCACCAGGTGTAGTAATGGGCCAGCACCACCGGCGGGGCCTGCTGGGCATGGGCGACACCCCACCCGCCGATGAACAGCCCGGAGGCCGCGAGAACCACATGCCGCATGCAAGTTAAGGAGAACCCCACTACCTCTGCCATCAGTTCGCCTCGTTGCCGGGTTGATCGGCCGTCGCCGGCGTACCACACTCGGGACAGGTGCCGCTTACGTTCCCAGTCAGGTTATAACCGCACGCCTGGCAAGAGCCCACCGGGAAGCGCCTTCGGCGATCCCAGATCGGCCGGTAGCTGGCCGCGTACCGGGACGCGAAGCCCACGGCCAGCATGATCAGGCAGCTCCAGATCGTGATTGTCAGATCCCCATGTCTGCTCTCTTTGCCCGCGAGGATGATTATGAACATGCCTGAGGCCGCGAAGCCATACAGCGTGAATGTCAGCGGCGCCCCGCCATGGCCGGCGGCATGAAAGGCACCCATCGGAGCAAGGGCAAGAACCAGCAGGTCCAGCGGTTGAGGATAGGCGATCCGTGACAGTCCAGGCGCCACCACCAGACTGAGTACCCAGATGATCCCTAACCACATTACCAGGAGCATCGGGTACAGAGGCTCTCTCCGACGAGTTGTTTGCCGCAACGCTCTTTCGTGTGGTTCGCCCATTTCGCGGTGGTCAGTCCTGCGCGGCGCAGTTCTTATTCGCCGGCCGGTTGGGGCCGCTGATGCATCGCTGGAAGATGCCGAAATCGTTCTGGTCCACGTCTTCATCCCCGTCCAGGAGTGCATCCCGGCAGTTCGGGTCGTTTTGTATGACGCCGGGCCCGGTGAGGCAGACCTGGAATGCGCCGAAGTCTTCCTGGTCCACGTCGCCGTCGCCGTCATGGTCGCCCGGCGCGGTGATCACGTCCAGGGTGACGGTCACCGTCTGGGCTGCAAGCGGAGGCGACTGGACTGTAATCACGCCCTGATAGTAGCCCTTGGGCAGCCCCGCAACGGCATAGCTGAGGGTCAGCGCCTGCGAAGAGTCTGCCGGGATGCAGCCGCTGGCCGGGTTCACCGCCAGCCAGGGTACGTTGTCATTGACGCTGTAACAGATCTCCTGCGTGCCGCAGTTGATCATATTGAGCGACTCGGATGGCAGATTGGATCCCTTATCGACCGTCCGATGGAGGGACGGCGGTTGAATCTCCAGGCAATAAGGCGGAACCGGATACTCGATGATGGTCATGTTCAAGTCATCATTGAGCGGCAACGCGACCCAGTTGCCACCCTCGAGCTTGTAGGCCCGCCCGTCGTCATACCGGTCATCGGCAATGAAATAGGGATTCACGACCCCGCCGTAAGGCAGGCGCATCTCGATGAAATACGATTCCCCCGGGGTCAGCGGAATCTCATTGGGGTTGAAACTGACGCCGTGGATACTGCTGCCGTCCCATGCACCCATCACGCGGCGGCTGACGCCCACCTGTGGCCCGGTCGGGCCCCCTTGTCGGACCTTCCACTCGACCACCGAGTCCCACGGGGTATCCCAGTGGAGAATACAGTCGGCAGCGGCAAGGGCATGGCCGCGCGCCTTGAAGGTCTGGCCGAACGCCGCCCGCCCGGCGCCATCGGCCGGCTGACGGCCGCGGTAGGTGCAGCGGCTGTTCATGGTGACGATGGTTCCGTCGCCCTCATTGAAAACGACGACGTTCAAGTCGAAAGGCTGCGGCTGACCGGCAAGATAGGCTCTCCCGTCGGCATAACTGTTGCCGTCCTTGGGTCGACGAAAGGGCTGCAGCATCCCGTTGTTGGCTGCCAGCTTGACCGCGTAACGCTGGCCCGGCGTTGTCCGCACGTCACCGGACCGCCAGCGGACCCAGTTGTCGATGCCCGAGGTACCCGAGCGGGTGGCGGAACCGACCGGGATCCAGTTTGCCGGGTTGGATTCGCCCGGCTTCTCCTGGAGCACCGTGACGGTCACGCTCTCAGGATCGGGTCCGGCATAGGAAAAGGCCACACCCCGTATGCCAGTACTGGCGGCCAGGAACGTCTGGTACCAGGAAGGAGCCGCGTTCGTCCACTCATCGAAGAAGTAGGTCGAGAAGTCGATCGGCATCTCGATGTCAAGCTGCGTGGTCTGGTTCTGGGCGATGGTGACGTTGCTGATGACGGTGGGCGCGGTAAACAGGTACGGCCAGGAGAGGAACGCTGAATAGGTGCCGGGGGCCAGGCCGACCTTGCAGTAGTCGCGCCCGCAGTTCAGGCAGGGATCCGTGCACGTCCCGCCGTTCCACCGGCTGGAGCCGATGCGGCGCGAGATCCCGTCGAGGGTGGGATGGGCCGGCGTGAGAAAGAGGCTCCACTCGTACAGGTCACGGTAGCCCATGTGCGGACGGCCCTTGATCCTCTCGAAGCGTGCCTGGCCGTAGATGTTGCCGCCGGCCAGAATGCGATCGGCAGCAAGACCGATAACCATCGCAGACAAGACCATCCCCAGGTTGCGCATCATGTTGAATCTCCACAGGTGCCAAAACTCCACGACTGATTACAAATCTAACCGGAAGTGGAGTTGAAAACAAAGGCAACGCTGCCAATTGGAGTATCCATGGCGCTCATTTCACGAGGGAGAGCAGAAGATGAGTCGGCCAGATGAGCTGACTGCGTCGTCGCCGCGTCAGAACCACGCAGGGCGGGTCGACGGCCGCTCTTGTGCGCCCGGAGAGCAGACCAGAACCGTCCAATGTGAGGTCCGGCTGGGGATTGCCAGGTAGATGGCGAAGGGGTCGGTGCAGGAGAAGTATTGACCCCGTACATCGAAGATAGCGCACGCATCCCTCAGGCCCGTCAGCGTCCATGTCTCCTCGCAGCCTTCGCCCTTGGCCCGGAAGGATTGTTGGAGTTTCACACTCAGTTCCTGGCCGGACCGGCCTGCCTGGTCAAGCAACGTATGTATGCTGGTGACACGGATGCAGTCCTCGAGAATCTCAAACCGGCTGATGCCGGTAACGGTATTGGGATCATCTGCCGTGACGATGCGCTGACCGGTGCTTGCGCAGCCGCAGGCCAGTGCACACGGCACGAGCACACAGATGCTGACCGCCGGGTGTCTGCAAGGCAGCATGACCACTCCTCCGGTTTGACCACATCGGCCTTCCTCCGATTTTACACAGTTTTGCGCACCCAATCACGGCTATCAGGTTTCGCGGCTTGCCGGAAGCAGTAGAATGGCTCCGATCGACGGGTGCAGACTTGCCCATTCCAGTGGAACATACTGTTCGGCGGAGACGCGCCGTTGAGCCGTTGCTCTGGCTCACGGCCACCTGCTGCGGTGCGGCCGTGATGGGCTTCGAGCTGGCCGGGGCCCGGCTGCTCATGCCGGCATACGGCATGGGGGTAGAGGTATGGGCCGCCGTTATTGCGACCACGCTGGGTGCATTGGCGATCGGATACGCCCTGGGAGGGCGAGTGGCCGATGCATGGCCGAGTCTCACCGCACCTGCCCTGATGCTGCTGCTGGCCGGCTCCGCCCTGGCGGCGGTCCAATCCATCAGCTCGGTAATCCTCAGCCGGCTCGAAGCTCTATCCTTCGTGACCGGGGCATGGTGCTCGTCAGCGGCGATCCTCGGCATGCCGCTGGTGTTGCTAGGTGCGGTGCAGCCGATGATCGCACGTCTGTTAATTCACTCGGCCGAGCGGGCCGGCACGACCGTTGGCGGGCTGATGGCGGCAGGCACGATCGGCGGCGTGGCGGGGACGGCCGGGACCGCCCTGGTGCTGCTGCCGCGGATCGGTGTCGGGGCGATGCTGCTGGCCCTGGCGGGCGTGGTGCTCATTCTGAGCATCACGGTGCTGGCATTCACGCGGAGATGGTGCCTCGTGCTGGCGGCAACCCTCGCCGCGGCCGGCTCGTTTACCTGGGCCAGGACAGCCCAATCGGCGCCTCCGACCGGGGAAGCGACGAGGGTGCTGGAAGCCGTCGAGGGGATCTATGGCCGGCTGGAAGTACTGGAGCACAACGGGGCCAGGATGCTGGCGTGCGACGGCATCTTTCAGACGGCACTGTCTGCGCACGGGCTGGGACTCCAGCGTGGGATGCTGATCCGCGGGCGCGATTACATCGAGTTGATCCCCTACTTCCGTCCGCACGCCCGGACCGCCCTGCTCATCGGGGTGGGGGGCGGCCTGCACGCGCAGGCACTGACCCTGCATGGCATCGACGTTCAAGGAGTGGAGATCGATCCGGCCGTGGTGGAATTGGCCGCGAAGTACTTCGGGCTGGACATCCAGGTGACCGTTTCCGACGGGCGATCTTTCGTGCGCCGAAGCGAGCGGCAATTTGACGTTATCATTCTCGACGCCTTCCTGGGCAGCAGCGTGCCGGCGCATCTGTACACCCGGGAGGCTTTCAGGCTTGCGGCAAAGCGGCTGGCACCGGGGGGCGTGATGGCCGTGCACATCATCTCGCGGCCGCGGCATCCAGCGACGCGAGCCATGGCGGCTACCCTGCGAGCGGCGCTGCCGCACATGATCGGCATCCGAAGCGGACTCGGGGACGAGCTTCAGCACATCTATCTGCTGGCTGGCCGGGAGCCTTTCGAGACGCACGCACTGGCGTGGGCCGAACTTGAAGCGTACGGCTTCACCGGCGAGGAGTTTTTTGAACCTCCGACCGAAGAGGCCGAGCTGCTCACTGACGATCGCAACCGGCTGGCGCTGATCAGCCGAGAGTTGGTGATCCGACACCGGACGCAGTGCCTTGCTCACAGGAGGAAACCGTCGTGGTGACCATCCCATCCAGAATCGCGCTGCCGAGCTTACTGTGTTGGATGTCCGTTGCCTGGGACAGCCCGCTTTGCCTGGCCAGCTACTGTCTGTACGAAACGCCGGACGGGCATGTCTGGCTGGCTGTGCCCGTTGTGTCGCTGCAGGAGTCCGAGAGGAGCAGGCGCGAGCCCGCCTACCGTCTCAGTTCGGAACTGGCCAAGACGCATGCCCCGTTGCATTCACGGCTCAAGCAGCTCCCGGCCGACCGCAGCCTGGCCCCGAGGCCGCTGCCCGACCCAGCAGACCAGGAAGCCGATATTGCCCTCGTCAGCCTGAGGGAGATCAAGTCACATATCGTCGAGGAACCGCAGGCGGGCCGGTCTGGTGAGACGGTGCACGAGGTCACGGCCGCATCTCTCTTTGCGGTGGAGTTTCTCTCCAGCGCTTGGATGGCCGCATGGCGGGAGCTCGAAAGCATCCACAGAGCGGTTACCGAGGTGAAGGCCGATGCGCCCACGGAGGAGAAGGCCAAGGTGCTCGCCGAGCAGATCACGAAGGCCAATGCGGCCCTCAAGATGCTGAGCGAAATCGAGCATCGCTGGCAACGGGGTCAAGGCGTCAGCCGCAAACAACGACTGCGCGTCAACGCGGTCAACCCGGAGGTGCCAATCGTCTCGGGTTTTCGTTATCGAGCGCTTCGCCAGGCGCGAGAAACCATCGAGAAGACGGTGGAAGCACGCGGCGGCTCGCCAGTACCGCTGATGAAGCACGACGGTCACGAGTTTGAACTCCGCGAGCGAGCCTTCGGCGGAGGTTATCTCTATCCCGACGATAAAGGGCAGATCTGGATCGGCGCTCCCCTCGAGGCGCTGGGCATGATTGGCGTGCCTGAGACCCCGCCGCATCGACTGGCTGCCAAACCGGCGAGGCGACTCGCGCCGCTGGTGGATGAGGGAGCTCGACTGCCCGCCGGCCGGGCGCCGTACTACTGGTCGAGCATCTCGCATCTGCCAGCGGATGTGCGGCCCCGGGTCCTGGTGACATTCGAGGGCGAAATCGCGCCGGCCGGAACGGACTCGAATCCTGCAACCGACCAGTCGTCTTTCCGCCGGTTTAACGAGCCCCGCGTGATCACCGATGTTGCCCTGCAGAGTGTCGAGTTCATCTCGCCGGAGTGGCTGAGCGCGTGGCACGAGCTCGACACGGCGATCCACACCATCGTGAAGGCTTCCCTGGATGGACCGAGCGAGGAGAAACGTAAGGCGCTGACGCACGTCGTCGAGCAAGGCACGGCCGCCGTTCACACCATGACCGGAGCACAAGCAAGTGCCGAACAGCGGGAGCTGGTCAGAAAAATCGACCCTGAGGCAAAGATCGGCCGCAACTGGCAGGAATATGTCGAGCGGCAATGGATCGGCGAGTTCACGCGATACGTGAAATCCCTGCGGATCGCCCCGCCGGCTCCGTTGCCGGACAAGCCCGATTGGCGGGCCTTCGGCTGCTCGGTGGACGAGCTCCTGGCCGCCAGCGAATCCGCACAAGCGTTTACGGAAAAGGTGAAGGCGTCGTGCCCGCCGGAAACGCTTGATCGGGCCACCATTTACTCGAAATCAAGAGGGGTGGGCGCGTGGGAGATGGCCACCCTACCGGCCTGGTACTTCGAGAAGCTCCGCGCGGAGGCCAAGGAACGAGTGGCCAATGAAGCGAACAAGCGCGAGCAGCCCGGCCGGGACCTCCGCGAAAAGTGGGGCCTCGTGCTGGCTCCGGTGGATTCAGACACGCTTGCCGAGAAGCTGATTCTTCGGGGGGCGCTGGTAAGCGAGGTTCTCAGCGGCCACGAGAGCTTCGGGCTGAAGGCCGGCGACATCATCGTGGACTACGACAGCCCGTATGACATGGTTATGGCCGGAGACGAGCGGTACGCCTCCCAGGCGCGCCTGGCCCGCCTGGCAAGCCGAGGGGGAGAACTCCGCGTGCTGCGCCGTGATCGCATGCTGACGGTGGCGATCCCGAAGCAGTGATCTGCCTGGAAAGAGGAGCTTACTTCACTGCCGCGGCGACCAGGCACGTTCTCAGGGCGACGGATGTTGCGGAATTCTCAGGCGTATCGCAACAAACTGCTGCAGACGGCATCTAAGGATTAGAGGGAAGAAGAATCGTCCTTGTCATCACGTGCGCCTGAGTACAGGAGATCCTCATGACCGCGAAGCGGAAGAGGCGGCTATACGGGCTGGGTTTGTGGGCTGCGCTGGCCGGCTCGGGGGTGTGCTTTGCCAGATCGCTCGACGATGGGACGTTCGACGGTGGACATCGAGCTGTTCGTGGGGGATGGTCAGGTGGTTGATTTGAACCGGATTCGGCTGCCGGGGGAGACGCCGATCGTGGATCGGCGGGAATTGGAGGGACATACTGACATGAGCACAACGCAGCCGGAAGAGAATGGAGGAAGCTGAGAGGCGTAATGGAAGGAGCAGGAGTAGGAGTAGGAAGAGGAAGAGGAAGAGGAAGAGGAAGAGGATTAAGATTAGGATGAGGATTAAGATTAAGATTAGGATTGTTGCTTCGGGAGGCAACACGCCAGGCAGATCGCGAGCGATCGAGTATCCCGCTTGTGCCGGTCTTCCTCTGCCACCCTTTCTCGAGGGGGGCCGAGGGGAGGGGGGGATCCAAATAGGTTCATTAACAGGCGAAACACCGTTCTCCCAGTTCGAGCGGCCGCGCGGGCTGAAGCCCGCGGCTCGTTGCTTT
>BTUC01000134.1:0-16634 GCA_045863575.1 Phycisphaerae bacterium | reverse complement strand
TTTCGTCCAGGAAGAGGGTGCCGCCATTGGCCAGCTCGAACCGCCCGACCTTCTGGGCGACCGCGCCGGTAAACGAGCCCTTCTCATGACCGAAAAGCTCGCTTTCCAGCAGGGTCTCAGGCAAAGCCGCACAATTGATGGCCACGAACGGCCGCTCCTTGCGCGGCGAGTTGTTGTGGATGTGACGGCTGAGGACTTCCTTGCCCGTGCCGGTCTCGCCAAGCAGCAGGACGGTGGCATTACTGCCGGCCACGCGTGCGCACAGGTCCAGAACTTCTTTCAACGCGCTGGAGTGTCCCACGATATTGGGCCGGGAGTCCATGGTGGCCCGCAGTCCCTGGTATTCGATTTTGAGCTGCTCGTGGGCCTGCGCGTTGGCCGCGCCGCTGGCCGCCAGGTTCGCGAAGACGCGCAGCAGTTCCAGATCGTCGGCGGTGAAACGGCCGGGAGCGCTCTTATTGATCACCTCGACCACGCCGATGGTTCGGCCCTTGTGGATCAGCGGAGCCGCCACCATCTGCCGGGTGGTGAAATGCGACTTGTCGTCGATGCCCTTGAAAAACGAGTCGTCCTGACTCACATCGGAGACCAGGGCCGGCTCACCGGTCCGCAGCACGCGCCCGGCGATGCCTACGGTGGCGTCAAAGCACTCGCCGATCAACTGCTCGGCGCGGTTTCCGGTGGCGGCTTTGAAGATCAGCAGGTTACGCTGCGGGTAGTACAGCAGTACGGAACTGGCTTCGGCCTCCATGACCGTGGAAGCCATCTGGGCCACCGTCTGGAGCGTGCTCTGCAAATCCAATGAGCTGTTGATGGCGGCCGAGGCCTCCACCAGTGCCGACAGCGTACGCGCGGGTATTCGCTCGTGCGTCATGCTCATTTAACGTTAAACCTTCTCAATCTCGGAACCGGTCGAATGCCGATCAGGCGACTATGATTTATCGGTCCTGCACGTGAAATTCCCCGATCGGTGGACCAAGCTTCGGCACAAGCTAAGTTTATGCTGTGTCGGCTGTCAAGCGAAATTTGACGGCCCGTAGGGGGGCACTATCATGGGACCCCCGGCGTGAACCCGGGATCGGGTTCGAACCAGTCCTCTGGCTATTCGTAGGAAGCGTAGACAAGGTGACCACGCCAACGGACGAGCAGTTGCTGGCCGACTATGTCGCCGGGCAGATCGACGGATTCGAGTTGCTGGTCCGGCGGCATAACCAGGAGCTGTACCGTTTCCTGGTGCGTTTCACCGGAAGCAGTTCCATGGCCGAGGATATCGTGCAGGAGACGTTCCTGCAGGTGCATCTGTCGGCCGCCAGTTTCGACCGATCGCGACGGTTCAAGCCGTGGCTGTTCACGATCGCGGCCAATAAGGCCCGCGACCTGCTGCGGAGCCGCCGTCGCCGCCCGGAAGTCCCGCTGGACGCCCAAGTGGGCTCCGGCGAGGAGGAAAGTCAGCGGTTCCTGGACTTCATGTCCGACGCATCGGCGGCCCCAACCGGGCAACTGGAACAGGAGGAGGAACGGGAATTTGTCCGGACGGTCATGAATCGGCTGCCAGAGCATCTCCGCGAGGTGCTGGTGCTCAGTTACTTCCACCGGTTCCCATACAAGGAGATCGCGGACATTCTGAACGTGCCGCTGGGCACGGTGAAAAGCCGCCTGCATGCGGCCGTCGGACAACTCGGCCAGGCTTATCGGGCCGCCATCCGGGAGCGGGTTTGAAGTCGTTAGCCCGGGGGTAAGGCGAACATCCAGGCGCGCGAGAGGGCCCGGGATGTGTTTTCGTTCCAGAGCGGACCCGTCGCCAGGTCGCAGGAGCAGGAGAGGAGCAGGACAAGGCTCATGAACAACGAAGCCATAGACCCCCCGGAATCGCTGCTGCTGGATCTGCACCTGAGGCGTCTGGATCCGGAGCAGGTACAAGCGCTGGAAGATACACTGGCCTCATCGCCGGAGCTGGCCGCCCAGAGCCGCGCGTTACGCGACGTCCTGCGGTTGCTGGATCGCTATGAGACCCCGGAGCCACCGGAGGATCTGGCCGATACCGTCCTGGCCCGGATTCAGGAACGTGCCGGCGTGATCCCGTTCCCCCACCCGGTCCCTCAACCGGTTTCTCCCAGCCATGACCTGGCGGTTACTCCGGTGATGTCCCTCCGCGAAATCATTGCCATCGCCGCGTGCATCACCCTGTTCATCGGCGTCTTCGTTCCGGGCTACTATAAAGCTCGCAATATCGCTCAGCGCAATCTCTGCCGGGACAATCAGCGGCAGATTTGGATGGGCACCGCCACCTATGCCGCGGATCATGGCGGTTTTCTGCCCTGGGCGGGGTATGTGGAGCGGGGATCCTGGCTGCCCACGCGGGCGGTCAATGTGCCGCGGGCCTCGAACACGCGCCATTTCTTTACCCTGCTTCGCGAAGGATATATTCAGGACAACAATGCCCGCGTGTTTCTCTGCCCGTCCGCGCCGGACGCCCGCCCCATGCTCGCGGACAACTATGCGGACTTCCGCGATTTCGCGGAGCAGATCAACAACACCTACAGCTTTATCTTCATGAATCGCCCCCGGCCCCCGAAACTGGAGAACCTTCAGAAGGACGAAAACAATCGGATGCCGCTGGCGGGTGACCGGAACCCCTTCTTCGATCTGAGCTGGGCCCACCGGCTGAACCCCTACGACGACCGCTCAGCGAATTCCCCCACGCATGAAGACGGCGCCGGCCAGAACGTGATCTATGCCACCGGCAGCGGCGGATGGTACACCAACCCCCTGATCGGCGTGTCGGGCGATAACATCTACCGTTCCGGCCAGATCAGCCGCTACCTGGGCACCGAGCGCCCCACTTCGGCGACGGATAGCTTCATCGTCCCCTGAGCTGCTGAGCTGCCTCATTCGAACAATTGCTGCTGACCGGGAACCTCGGCCTTGCGCCGGTCGATGGCTTCCTGGGCCTCCGTGATCAGCTCTCCTAAGTCCTCGAATCGGCGATACACGCTGGCGAAGCGGACATAGGCGATCTGATCCAGCCTACGCAGGTGCTCGCAGACCAGCGCACCGATGACCTGGCTGCTGACCTCGCGGTCATGTTGCTTGAAGAGCTGATCTTCGATCTCATCCACCAGGCCGCAGACGGCTTCATCGCTGATGGGCCGTTTGTAGCAAGCCCTCCGAATGCCGTCCTGAATCCGGGAACGGTCATAAGGCGCACGGCTGCTGTCGCGCTTCAGGACCATCAGGCGGACCTCGGTTTCGATCCGTTCCTTGGTCGTGAACCGCTTGTTGCAGGCCATGCAGACCCTGCGGCGGCGGATGACTTCGCCGGCCTCGCTGAGGCGGGAGTCGATCACCTTGTCGTGGTCAATTTCTCGGCAATATGGACAGCGCATAAGTCATCCTACATCGACATGTGGAGTATACGACAAGTGGCCCCCTACATATAGTCGTGAGTCAAAGAACGCTGGAAGCCTCTTGCCGGCCGAAGCTTGGCCCCCACCGCGAGGTTGTATGCGTGGATCTCGGGACGCTGAGTCACCCTGCCGGGGCGGCCGGCGCTTGGCAAAGCGGCCCCGGGCGGAGATAGTGGACTGATGGCAGCAAAGCTCATCGAGAAGGTTGTGGGCTCCGTCCGACTTCAGGGTTTCACCCTGGCCGGAGAGGAGACCGTGGTCACGGTCCCTGAGCACAACCTGGCGTTTGATATCGGACGGGCGCCCCGCGAGGCGGTCATGATGGATGTCCTGTGCCTGTCCCACGGCCACATGGATCACGCCGCCGGACTGGCCTACTACTTTTCCCAGCGGGCATTCCAGGGCATGCCCGAGGGTACATGCCTGGTACACCCCAAGCTGGTTGCCCCTATCGAGCAGCTCCTGAAGGTCTGGGGGCAGATCGAAGGGCACGTTTCGCCCGCGCGGATCGTCGGCGTGGACGAAGACGAAGACTTCTCGCTCAACCAGCACTTCGCAATCCGGCCGTTCCGGGTGCGCCATCCCGGACCATGCCTGGGCTTCTCGCTCGTGGAGGTGCGCAAGAAGCTCCGGCCGGAGCTTGCGGACCTGTCCGGCCAGCAGATTGCCCAGCTCAAACGGCAGGGCCAGACCGTGGAGTATCGCCTGGAGATCCCACGGGTGTGCTACTGCGGGGACACGGCCATCGGTGACTTTCTGAACCACGACCACGTGCGGAACGCGGAAGTGCTGATCTTCGAATGCACCTTTTTCGAACCCGACCATGTGTCCCGCGCGCGGCAGGGCCTGCACACGCACGTTACTGATCTCCCTGAACTGATGGAACGGGTGCGCAGCCCGCACGTGGTCCTGACGCACCTGACCCGGCGGACCGGGATGCGCGAGAGCAAGCAGGCACTGGCCCGCGTATTAAAGCCCGTAGACCTCGAGCGAATTACGATCCTGATGGAGTTGCCCCCTCGCCGGTCTTCGGCCCATGCCCAGACCCGACAACGCGAAGAGGCCTGAAAGCTGCAACTCCGCCCTGCGCGGGTGCGACGGCCGCACCAGAAGCTTGACGGCCGGCCTTGTAGAACAACACAACCGGGAGTTCACCGATGTCCCCCGCCCGCACCCCACTTCGCCTGCCTGCCTGTGCTCATGAGCCGGCTCCCTACACCGGCCCATCCCAAAGCGAGATCCTGGCCCTCCGCCGGCAATACCTGTCACCGGCACTGCTGCTCTATTACCGCGAGCCGTTGATGCTGGTCGAGGGTCGTATGCAGTACGTGTGGGATGAAACCGGCAAACGCTACCTGGACGGGTACGCAGGAATCGTCAGCGTCTCAGTCGGGCACAGCCATCCGAAAGTGGCCCAGGCCATCCAGGAGCAGGCCGGCCGGATCCAGCACACCACCTGCATCTACCTGCATCCATCCATGCCCCGGTTCGCGAAATCCATCGCTCAACATATGCCCCCGGATTCGGGCCTGGAGGTGTCATACTTCACCAACTCCGGAAGCGAGAGCAACGATCTGGCGGTCCTGATGGCCCGCCTGCACACCGGACGTTTCGACGTGATCGCTTTGCGCAACGGTTACCATGGCGGGTCGCAATCCACAATGGCCCTCACCGGCATGGGCACCTGGAAGTACCCACTCCCCCACGCGTTCGGCGTGCATTATGCGGCGGCCGGGTACTGCTATCGCTGCCCCTATGGCTTGAGCTACCCGGACTGCGAGGTGCGTTGCGCACGGGACGTGGCAGATGTCATCCGTTACGAGACCGGGGGTGAGGTGGCCTGCTTCATCGCCGAGCCGATTCAAGGCATCGGCGGCGCGGTGGTGCCTCCCTGTGAATACTTCCAGATCATCTATGACGCCGTGCGGCAGGCCGGCGGACTGTGCATCGCGGACGAGGTGCAGTGCGGCTGGGGGCGGACCGGCGAACACTTCTGGGGCTTTGAGAACTTCGGCGTGATCCCGGATGTGGTCTGCACGGCCAAGGGCATTGCCAACGGGATTGCCTGTGGCGCCGTCACGACGCGGCGCGAGGTGGCGGCGGCCATGGCCGGCCGTCTGCATTTCAACACCTTCGGCGGCAATCCCATGGCCATGACTGCCGGACTGGCCACGCTGGAAGTGATCGACGCGGAAGGGATCCAAGCTCATGCCAGGGCGGTGGGCGGTTACCTTCGTGATAAGCTGCTGGAGCTTCAGCAGCGCCATGCGCTCATCGGCGACGTGCGCGGCCTGGGATTGATGCTGGGGGTGGAGCTGGTGCGCGACCGGGCCAGCAAAGAGCCGGCGGACCGCGAGGCCACGGAGGTCGTGGAAGCGGCCCGGCAGCGCGGGTTGCTGCTGGGTAAAGGTGGCCTCGCGGGCAACGTGCTGCGCATCAAGCCGCCCATGTGCATCACGCGCGACGATGCGGACTTTATCGCCGCATGCCTCGAGGAAGTGCTGGATGTTGGCTCCGGAAGAGGTTAGGCTGGCCCAACAGCAAAAACGGGGATGTTCTTCAATGGGAATAACGCATGCGTGGACCTCATCTCCAGGGATGTATCTCAGGGTACCGACTCGTTGGTATCGCGGTCTTCTTCACTTTCCGGTTAACATGCCCTCCCGCCGGCGCCTGGCCAAACCTGCTCAAGGATCCGGGATTCGAAGCGTACCAGCTTGACTCGCGCGGCTTCTACGTGCCCGGCCCAGACGCGGGATGGGAGGAGATCACCCTGGGCAAGGCGTCCGTCCAGTTCGACGCTTCCTCGTGGACGGCGCCCCCGGAGATGGTGCGCGAAGGGCCGCTGGGCTTCACGCCCGGAACAACAGGTTTTGAGGGGTTTGGCCCGGAGCAGAACAAAGGGCGCATGATCCTCCAGCAGGACATTACCGATCCTTCGGTGTTCACCGGGCAGGAACGGCTGTACGAGGCCTGGATCTGGTTGGGCGGCTCCGGCCGTGATGACAACAACGCGGAGGACACCAAGGACGAGGCCGGCGGCTGGGAGGTGTTCTTCTATGACAACGCGGATCCGGCAACCTGGAGGGATGGCAAGGAACTGGAGCGTCACGGGGTCGCTCGCGACTTCTCGGCCGAACCAATGACCTTCGAGCAGATCGTCGGCTACGGAAAGGTCCCCACAGCGGCCAAGGGGGCTCGCATGCGGATCTGGGCCAGCACCTGGGCGACGGGCCCCGGCCCCAAGTACTACGAGACCGAGGTGGCCATCGACAACGCGCACTTTGCGGTGATCGAGGCGCCCAACATGCTCGTCAACGGCGGCTTCGATCTGGATGACCGCGAGGGCGAGCTCAAGGGCTGGCAGAGCCCGGCGGCGTGGCCATTCGGCAAGCAGACATTCAAGCCCCGGCGTATTCCCAACCTGCTCAATGAGAACTTCGACCACGGCGGCTACCGGCCGTTCTACGGGGGGCGCTGGACCTATGGGTACACCTCGGGGTTGGACGGCTGGCGCCGCGACGGCTTCAGCATCAGTCAGTTCTGCGACTATGACTTCCCATCGGGCACTCCCCTGGTGCTGATGTTCTGGTGGCTCCAGCACGCGGCCCAGGGCAAAGAGGCCGAGTTGCGGATCATCGGCACGCAGATCCAGGTGGTTGTCGAGTACCTGCGCGGCAGAGAGCGACTGGGCATGGAAGGCGGGCGGCTGGACTGGCCGGTGCCCAAGTGCATCGCCAATGTGAGTCGCTACGACCAGAATGCCGGGAATGCGTACTGCCCTCGCTTGCGGCTCAATCCACCAGAGGGAACGCAGCGCGTCGGGCTGCACGTGAATTTCCATATCCATGCCCCCTACCTGCACGGCTGGCAGGCGCTGATCGCGGCCATGGATGATTTCTACCTCGGACCCGAAAACATGCCGACAACCAGCCGGCCGGCGACCGTGTCCGTGGAACGCTGATCTGGCAGGACGGCCACGGCTGCGATTCCGGCACCACCAGCGGCGACATATAATGGCCCCAGCCAGGCTTGGAGGATCAGCGTGATCGATCGCAGTAAACTGACCATCCGTCCGATCATCGGGCTGGAGATTCACGTTCAGCTCGCTACCCGGACGAAAATGTTCTGTTCGTGCGGCCTCGAGTTCGGGGCCGAGCCTAACAGCCACGTGTGCCCGGTATGCCTGGGCATGCCGGGGGTGCTTCCGGTGATGAACCGGACCGCGTTCGAGTACTCGGCGCGCACGGCCATCGCTCTCAACTGCCAGGTGGCGCGGTTCACGAAGTGGGACCGCAAGAGCTATTACTACCCGGACCTTCCCAAGAACTATCAGATCAGTCAGTACGATCTGCCGCTGGGTTTCGACGGGGCCTTTGACGTACCGGTTCCGGACGTGGCCGCCGAAGTCTCTGCCGAGCGGACGACCAGCGTCACCTCGTCCGGGAGTCACCCGACCCCAACGGGCCAGGATGCCGCGGCCGCGCGATATCGACGGGTGGGCATTATCCGGGCACATCTCGAGGAGGATGCCGGCAAGAACATCCATGAGAAGCCGGGCATTACACAGGTGGATCTGAACCGGACGGGAACCCCCCTGCTGGAGATCGTCACCGAGCCAGACTTGGCCTCGGCCGACGAGGCGTACAATTTCTGCGTCGAGTTGCAGCGGCTGGTGCGCTATCTGGGTGTCAGCGAAGCGAACATGCAGAAGGGGCAGATGCGCTTCGAGCCCAACGTGAACGTGGCCCTCGAGTACGAGGGCAAGGAATACCGGACGCCGATCAGCGAGGTCAAGAACCTGAACAGCTTCCGGGCGGTGCGAGCGGCCATCGCCTACGAGATCGAGCGGCAGGTCAGCGAGTGGATCGCGGATCCGGAATACGTGATCAAGAAGCGGCCCAAGGAGAACCGCGGGTGGGACGACGACCGCGGGGTCACCGAGTTTCAGCGCGGCAAGGAGGAGGCCCACGATTATCGCTACTTCCCTGACCCGGACCTGGTGCCGGTGGAGATCGATGAGGCCTGGCTGGAGCAGATCAGGGACAGCGTGGGCGAGTTGCCTCTACAGCGACAGGAACGGATGCAGGACGAACATGGCCTGAGCGCGGCCGACGCGGAAACGATCCTCGCAGACAAAGCGACGGCCGATCTGTTCGAGGAGGCCGTGCAGGCCGGCGGCCACGCGCCAACGCTGGGCAAGCAATTCATCAGCTTCTGGATGGCTCACGCCAACGCGCGGAATACAACCGTGGCCGGCCTGGGCATCGACGCGGCCCGCCTGGGCGAGCTCTCGCGCATCACCGCCGACGGCATGATCAACGCGACGGCCGCCGCGGTCATCGCCGAAAAGATGCTCGCTTCACCCGCCCCCCCCACCGCCATCGCCCAGCAGGAAGGGCTCGTGCAGGTCCGCGACGAGAACCAGATGCAGGCCTGGGTAGACCAGGCCTTCGCCGAAAACGAAAAGGCCGTCCAGGACGCGCTGGCCAACCCCAAGAAACAACAGCAGGCCCGGGGTTTTCTGACGGGGCAGGTGATGAAGATATCCGGCGGCAAGGCAGATCCGAAGATCGTCGGGAAACTGATCGGGGAGAAGCTGGCGGGAATGGCGGGATAGCTCCGCGCCCTGAAGCACGCCCCCCATCCGAGCCCCGAGCGCTGGTGTTTCCTTCAGTTCGTCAGTTCCGTCCTAGCAGTCCTTGAGGGTGTGCTGAGTTGAGCCGATGACACCCATCTTTCTACCCCAGCGTGGCCGACATCGCTTCAATCCGTTCCCCACCGGGCACCGGCACCAACCGAGCATCCAGGATCAGCCGCAGGTCCGTTAGGAACAGATGCCGCTTCCGACTGACCAGCTTTTCGATGTCCCTTCGGATGGCAGCGAGTTCGGCCAGGGTAACTCTCGAATTGGGTTGAAGAGATCGGGCCATGAACTCATCAAGCATCTTCTGCCGCTCTTCGGGCTTCTGTTGACAGGCGATACTCCAGGCAATGCAGGCGATGGTGAGGCGAACCTGCCGCTCGCTCAGAGTCTCACCTTCCCGGATGAAGTCGCCCACGAACTCCCAGATCGTCTCCGAGATCTTGCGTTTGGAGGAGGTGTGCTGAGTCTTCCTGGCCTTGTCTTTTCGCTTCATGGACCGCATTTTACGCCGGTCGTATCCCATGGCAACCAGGATACCGTGGGCATGCCACATCCATGAGCAAATTGATTACGAAGAGACGTACTCGAAGCAGATCAGATCCAACTCTTGCCGTCGCAGCAGTGGCTGGTCGGCGAAATGCGGCATTGCTGTCCACCCTGCCCACACCAGTCGTTCGCGTCGCCGCCATCATAGCTACGGATCAAACCGGAGACCAGAAGGTCGCCAGTGTCAGGCTGGATCGGGGGTTGACGCTTCTCTCTTCGGCGTGCTCACCAGGTCTTCCCGAACCTTCCCAGCGAGAGCATCTGGCGTTATGTTAAGAGCGACATCTCGCTAAAGCAGCCGAATGTGGAGAACGTTTGAGAGGACGGTAAATGCGAGAACACCTTATCCATGCCTTCTTGCTGGCATCAATCGTCTGGCTCAACTCGCACGACGCAGATGCGGCCGGCTCAACAACCAGCGCCTCCTCTACTGAAGAATCAGCCACCGCCCGCATGACCACCGGCGGACCTGACGGGTATGAGTTGGCGGCTTATCTCGATTGCGGTGCGGCGACGCAGGCGGGACAGCCGGTCGGCCCTCGCATCGTGCAGAAGAGCGGAACACCCCGCCAGTGGCCGGGAGCGGCCGTCGATGCCGGCGCGCCGGCCACCGCAGCGTCGGATGCGCGGGAGGTGGTTTATGAGTTGGCCGGCCTCCAGTCCGAGTGCTCGTTTGTGTTGGGATTCACGTGGTGGGATTTCGATCTGAAAGGCCGCCAGCAATCCGTCCGGTTTGGGGTCGGCGATCCGGTGAAGTGGAAGACGGTACTGCCCGCCGCTCCGGCCGTCGCGTGGTACCAGGACAAAGCCACCTGGGCGCAGATCTATTTGCCCATACCGGCTGGCCTGATCAAAGACCGCCGGCTGCTGGTGAGCTTCCATCGGGACGGACCGGCTGACGCCGTGGTCAGCGAGGTGTGCCTGCTGCGGAAGCGCATTGTCGAAGGGGCAAGGCCGTCGCCGCTCAAGCGCGTGGTGATTGTCACCGGCGACGATTATCCGGGGCACCTGTGGCGTCAAACCGCTCCCGAAATCGCGGCCATTCTACGCAAGGACCCGCGCCTGGAAGTGACCATCACCGAGTCCCCCGCCCTGCTGGCTTCGCCGCTGATGGGCGAGTACGACGCGGCCGTCCTGCACTACATGAACTGGCAGGGCCGTCCCGACCCTGGCGAGCAGGTCCGGAAGGGGCTTGAAGAGTACGTGAGGTCCGGCCACGGCCTGGTGCTCGTCCACTTCGCCTGCGGGGCGTTCCAATCCTGGAGCGGCTTCGTGAAGGTGGCCGGCCGGGTGTGGGATCCCAAGCTCAGAGGCCATGACCCCCGAGGACCGTTCGACGTGGGCATCATCGACCGGGAACACCCGATCACGGCCGGCATGGAGGGATTCAGAACTGACGACGAGCTCTACACCTGCCTGGTCGGGGAGCCGCCGATTCGAGTGCTGGCCGAGGCCACCTCCTCGGTTGACAAGAAGCCGTATCCGATGGGCTTCGTCCATGAACTCGGCCGCGGCCGCGTCTTCCACACGCCGCTGGGCCATGACGTCACCAGCTTCAAAGCGGAAGGAACCCGCGAACTCATTCGGCGGGCCACGGCCTGGGTCGTGAGACTGGAGCCACGGTCTCTGAGACTATCCCAGTAGGCCCGGGAACCGGCCGACCACCGGGTGTGCCACTGCTGTGCTCGCAACGGCGAATCTGGGCGATGCCCAGCGAAGCGGTGTCAGCAGTGCTGGGAGACTCATGGAAGCTGCTCCTGCTTCCAGCACTGCTCAGGGAGCTTGCGTTTACCCACAACTTCTGCCTCAGCATTCGGCAGAACCACCGTTTCCATTTCCGTAGGGGGCAACAGGTCCGATCCGATTGATCCGAACTGCCGGATTCGTCCGATCGGTCCGATCTGTCGGATCACCCCTTTCAGCCCCTTCGGGGCGGCGGGCACACCGCCGCTGATTTGTGGGTATCAGCAAGCTCACAGAGCAGTGGCACACACCCACATCTCAGATGCTTGATTGTCCTGGCGACGACCAGAGCTACTTCTCCCCTCTTACCCTGCCAACTGCACGGCCGTCGCGGCCATGGCGATGAGTGCCAGCACGATCGACTCCCCCGCCACCAGGCCGGCCGCGATCGGGAATGTGTAGCGGTCGGCGGTCGGCTTGTGCAGCTTGAGCCAGATCCAGGCCAGCACCGCTCCGATGGCAAACGACAGGCTGTTCTGAAACGGTACCACCCAGGCCAGCCCCAGCCCCATCGCCGATGGCATGTAGGGCGCCGCTTTGGGGGCCAGTGCGCCCATGATCGGAAGCGCCATGCCAAACAAGCCGCCGATGAGAATCGCCCACTGGGCCGTGACGGGAATCGTGTGCAATCCCTGAGTCAATGCGTCGGCCACGGCCTTCCACATGAGAGTTGCGGGCGGGTTGAAGGCGAGCAGCGCCGACTTGTCCGGGACCATCAGGTACCACGCAGGCACGATGGCCACAACGCCGAAGAAGATGCCGATGAACTGGGCCAGGAACTGCTTGCGCGGGTTGGCGCCCAGCAGGTATCCGGATTTGAGATCCGTCAGCAGGTCGGCGGCACTGCCGCCCGCAGCGGCGGTCACACCGGCGGACATGAGATTGACGACCGGGTTTCCCTTGGCCAGCAATGCGTACAGAAGCTGCGTCAGCTTGCCCAGTGCGCCGATGGGGGTGGTATCCGTCTCCCCAGTGGCCCGGCAGCAGACCAGCGATACGATGAAAGACATGAGCACCGCCACGATGCCCAATAGGATGGACATCTGAAAGGCCAGGTAATTGAGCACCACCAGGCCGATCGAGATGGGAATCAGTCCAGCCACCAGCCAGGAAGTTGGAACCTCTATCCGTGCCGGCACGCCCGCGTCTTCGGAACCGGCCGTGCCGCCGCGCAGCGACGTAAACGAACGCACCAGCGTGCGCCATTGCACGGCCACGGCCGTCAGGCTCGAGAACACCATCACGGCTGTCCCGCCCCATAGCGACCACCGGATCGGATAGAACACGCCGGCCGGGGAGACCTCGAACGAAGGCACATAGCCAACCGTGCCCGCCATCTCCGCATCGTGACCCAGCAACCACGGCGCAACGACGTAGTACAGCAGCGCCGATCCGGCCAGCATGGAAAGCGAAACCCGCAGACCAACAAAGGCTCCGGCCGCGATCATCAGCGTCCCCGGCTCGAACCCCAGGCCGACCATCTGGCCCCGGGCGAGGGGATTGAGCGGGCCGCGGAACGCGATGATCTCCGGGATGTGCAGCGTGGCCCGGTACATCTTGTCGAGCAGATTCAGCGCCCCCTCAGGCGCCCGGAACAGGCCGACGATCGCGCCGCTGAACAGCGCCGCCAGCAGCGCGTAGGCTTTCCGGACAGCCTCGCCGCCGTGGCTGTGCAGGCTGCGCAGGGTTTCGGCCGCCGCGATCCCGCTGGGAAACTGAAGCTGCTCAATGTTGATCATCTGCCGCTTCATGGGGATGGCCAGGAACACGCCCAATGCGGCCGTCAGGAACACGAACGGCAGCAGAATGGTCCACGACGTGTGATGACCGGTCACCAGCAATAGCGCCCCGAACGCCACCCCCACCGTCCCACCAGTCGAATACCCGGCCGCGGAGGCGGTCGACTGCATGCAGTTGTTCTCGAGAATGGTCATCTCGCTCAGCCGGCCGTTGGAGAGCCCGCGGATGGTGTTCCAGATCACGTAGGAGAGCACGCACGCGGTGATGGCCACGCCGAAGGCCCAGCCCAGCTTGAGCGTGGTGTACAGGTTGGAGATGGACATGAACATGCCCAGCAGCCCGCCCATGAGCACGGCCCGCACGGTGAGCTGCGGCATCTGGTCGCCCTGGTAGACGTGCGCGTACCAGTAGTGTTCCTTCTCCTCCGGAGAAGCGTCATCCGGCGGAGGCGGCACCTGCGCGGGGTAGCCCGGCTCCTGGGCCTGAGGCGACTCGATCTCGATACGCCGCGGCGAAGCGGGCAAGGGCGAGCCCGAGTGCGCGGCGCGGATGGAGCCCGCGCCGCTCTCGTCGCGCGGGCGCTCTTCCGAAGGTCGGTTCGGATCGGGCATACGCTGCCTCTCCAATGGCAAAGACGCGGCCTCACGCCCACCGCCAGACCGGACGCGTCCGGGGCCAGCAGATTCTATCGGGCGGTTGAGGGCTGTGCACTCTCGGAGACCCGGCACGAGTCAATAGAAGTTAGACGATTCCCATCCGTGAGCATCCGTTTGATCCGTGGTTGAATGAAATGCGGCCCGGCGAGCAAGGTTCTTTCGCCCCTACGGGGCTCTGATAGGAGGGTATCGCTCAGCATCCCAGGGCTGCGGCGGGCTTTCGCCTGCCTCCGCCCTGGGCTACCTTCTATCGCCCCTGCCGGGGCTCGGCCGCCCTGCCCGCTGCAACCTGTTCACCAGATGACGGCTCGGGTATACTGACTTTCGTTAACGCGGAGCCGCGGAATTGGTTGACAGAATACGAGCCGGAGGTCCTGGAAATGAATCGTTTGTCCGTATGGGGGATAGTCGTGGAACGGCCGGCGCTACTGCCGATGTCGGCGAATCGCTTGTCCGTATGGGGAATGGTCCTGTTGGCCTTGGTAGTCCAGCGCAGCCTGCAGGCGCAGTGGACGGCCGTCGGAGACGGCATTGAGTATCGGGAGTTCACTGCCGCCGGGCCCAACAACCTGTTCGTGGCCCGGCTGGACCCCAGCAACCCGAACTGCGGCATGGAAAGCACCATCGCCCAAGGCAAGCTCTACTCCGGCCGGGAGATCGTCAGGAGTCAGGCCTCCCGCTACGACGATGCCATCAACTATTGGGGCGGCGTCTGGGGTCGGCGCAACGACGTGGTCGTGGCTATCAATGGCGACTTCTTCAACGTGACCACGGGCGAACCCACCAATGGCCAGATGCATTCCGGCTGGTATTGCCATCGCTTCACCCAATGGGGCGGCTGGAGCGGCATGGCCTGGACGGTTGACAACCGGTTGTTCATGGGTGCGTGCGTCAACTTCCCGGCCAGCCTGCAGTTCATCGAGTTTGTGCCCGACGGATTCACGATCGAGTTGGACGGCATCAACGCACCGCGTCAGTCCGGGAATCTCATCATTTACACGCCCCAGTACGACAGCAACACGCACACGGACAACAGCGGCGTCGAGGTTTTGGTGGAACTGCCCAAGCCGCTGCTGCTGGGCTCGGGCGCCAATCGGGTGACGGGCACGATCCGGCAGATCCGGCAAAATGCCGGCTCGAGCCTGATACCCTTCGACCACATCGTGATCTCGGCCAGCGGCTCGAAGGCCAACACCCTGCTGAATCGCGCCACGGTCGGTGGGCAGGTAGCGGTTTCGCAAACACTGCGCGACTATCTGCCTGGTTGCTCGACACTGAGCGGCTACGACTGGACAAACACCTATGCCTGCGTCGGCGGCAATTTCATCTTTCTGCGCGACGGCGTGGCCCAGTCCACGACCAACGCAGGGTTGATCAACCTGGCGCCGCGCACGGCCGTCGCCTATAACAACACGCACATTTTCTTCGTGGTGGTGGATGGCCGTTCGGCGATCAGCGCCGGCATGAACATGACCCAGTTGGCAAACTTCTGCACGTCGTCGCTGGGGGCGACGTGGGGCTACAATATGGACGGCGGCGGCTCGTCGACCATGGTGGTCAATGGCGTGGTCAAGAACGACCCTTCCGACGGCAGCGAGCGCGCCGTGGCCAACGGTCTGATGATGATCAACGTCGCCCCCAGGGAACTCTCGGCCAGCTTCCCGCCGGGCAGCCAGATTCGAACGACCGGCAACGCAAACATGCGCCTCGGGCCGGGGACCAACTTTGAGGCGTTCACCACGATTGCGAACAACACGACCGGTCTATTGCTGCCCCACTCTCTGAGTGGTGTGCTTGCCAAGGGCTTCAATTGGTGGAAGTGCGACCTGGGCGGTTCGACCGGCTGGGTGGCCGAGAGCCTGCTTTCGCTGGCGACCCCCGTTCCTCCCACGATCAACGAGCATCCGACGGGCAGTGAATTGCGCTTCAATGCAACGACGACGCTCATGATCCAGGCCGCCGGCCCCGGCCCCCTGGCCTACCGCTGGCAGAAAGACGAGGCCGACCTGTCCGACGTCGGCCCCTACTCAGGGGCGCTGACGCCGGAGCTGACCGTCACCGGAATGAGAGCGGGACTGGCCGGCTCCTACCGTTGCCGGGTGTCCAACGCGCACGGCGAAGCGACCTCCAACCCGGCCGTGCTGACCATCCATCTCCCCGACTTCGACGAGGACGGCGACGTGGATCAATCCGATTTCGGCCACTTTCAAAGATGTCTGACCGGCACCGGCGTGCCACCGAAGGATCCCGATTGCCAGGACGCCAGACTCGACGCCGACTCGGACATCGATCAGAATGATTTTTCGCTGTTCGTGGGCTGCATGAGCGGCGAAGGAACCCCGATCGGCGCAACGTGCATGCAGTGAACGCCTGCCGGGCGATGTGATCGACAGATGGCCACGATGGAGTTCCGCAGGTTCACGGGCGGACCGCGTCGTCTGGAAACACGGAGCACGCGGAGAACGCCGAGGACGCGGAGGCATGCCTTCAAGGATGCTCTGTAGAGCCTCCTGCAGGAGTGTTCAGCCACAGAGTTACGTTCAATGAATTCGCATCTGACACTCGCGTTCTTCGAATCGTGGGTTCGGCCGTCCATTTTTCTCGTGGTGGTTAGCTCACTGTCTGTTTTCTCGTGGTTGGAGAGCAGATGGAGCCAGCCGCGGTGCGTCGGCGGTCGCTATCTGCTGACCGTGTTCTGGACTTTCAGGGTAGCGACTACACTTCCTGCGCTCATGTTCAGTGCCATTTGGTGGAGTTTGCTGTGGAA
This sequence comes from Phycisphaerae bacterium, assembly GCA_045863575.1. Taxonomy (GTDB): domain Bacteria; phylum Planctomycetota; class Phycisphaerae; order UBA1845; family PWPN01; genus JAAXZI01. The sequence continues at coordinate 128 of BTUC01000134.1, read as the reverse complement.
TCCGGATGCGAGCGCGCTGGTGATTTCGATCTCTACCGTCTTTGCCGTTGGAATTGACGTAATTGCGCTGGAATGCAACATGCGACGTGTCTATTACTCGACCGATGAAATCAGATTGTATTCAATTA
>BTUC01000133.1:14439-16699 GCA_045863575.1 Phycisphaerae bacterium | reverse complement strand
CGGCTACCAGGTCGACAAGAACTTCAACAAGTGCCTCGACTGCCACGCGCGCGAAACAGCCCTTCCGTATTACGCACGTCTGCCGGTGGCCAACTCGCTGGTGGAAGCGGATCGCACCCAGGGGGTTCGGCACCTGGATATGATCCGCGAACTCGTGCCCGCCGACGGTCAACCCGTCCCCGAGGTAGCCATTGCGAAGCTCGAATACGCGCTCGAGAAGGGGACCATGCCGCCGGGACGCTACGTGTTGCTGCACTGGGACCGCGGCCTGAGTAAGAGCGAGCGGAAGACCGCCCTTGATTGGATTCGCAGCGTACGCAGGCAGCACTACCGTACCGAGGGCGTTGCCGAGCCCTTCGCGGTGGATGCCCTCCAGCCGTTGCCCCAATCGTTGGCCACAGACGAGAAAAAGGTCGCCCTGGGACGCAAGCTTTTCCATGACGTGCGGCTTTCGGCTGACAATACGCTTTCGTGTGCCTCCTGCCATGGTCTCGACAAGGGTGGCACGGATCAGGTGAAGAGTTCGACCGGCATTGGCGGGGCCATCGGTCCGATCAACTCGCCGACCGTGTTCAACTCGGTTTTCAATGTGAGGCAGTTCTGGGATGGCCGGGCTGCGGATCTTCAGGAGCAGGCCGCCGGGCCGGTCGCTAACCCGATCGAAATGGGCTCCAACTTCGAGCAGGTCGTCCAGAAGCTGGGACAGGACCAGGCTTTCGTCGCGGAGTTCGAGTCGGTCTATCCCGCCGGTCTCAGTGAGGACACCATCACCCACGCCATCGCCGAGTTCGAGCGGACGCTGGTGACGCCAAACTCCCGCTTCGATCGCTACCTCATGGGCCAGGCGAACGCGCTGACGCCCGACGAACTCGAGGGTCTGCGGCTGTTTCGGGAGAATGCCTGCGCAACCTGCCACGCCGGCAAGGCTTTGGGCGGGGTGTCCTTCGAGCGCCTGGGTCGTCGTCGCGATTATTTTGGGGATCGTGGTGAATTGACCGAGGTTGATCACGGCCGCTTCAACGTCACCAAGGACGAGGCCGACCGGCACGCGTTCAAGGTGCCCACGCTGCGCAACGTGGCCCTCACGTATCCCTATTTCCACGACGGGTCGCAGGCGACGCTCGAAGCGGCCGTCGCCAGCATGGCCCGGTATCAAGCCTATCGGGACTTCAGCGCTCAAGAGACCCAGCGCGTCGTCGCCTTCCTGAAGACGCTCACCGGTGAGTACGAGGGCCGGCCCCTGCAGTAAACCCTCTGCCGTTCGTTCCGGTTCGCCAGCCCGCTAGCGGCCGGTCTGTGCACCGGCCATTTGACTCGGTGAACGGCCGGCAGAAACGCCGACCGCGACAATTGCAGCCGGTTGGTCAACTGGCAGCGCATGCGAGCTACAATCCTCTGCTGGAAAGGCGCGGTAGAGGGGCGGTGCGTTGATGCGCCGGTCGGATCGCCACGGCAAGACATGTTTGACCGTACCGATGACACCATTGTTGCGATTTCGTCGCCTCCCGGCATCAGCCTGCGCGGGATCGTGCGGTTGAGTGGACCGGATGCGCTGAAATGGGGCCAGCAGCTTTTCGAGGCCCATGAAGGTCCGCCGCTGACGCAATCTCCGGGACACCGGCGGCACTTCGGGCGCGTCCGCCTTGAAGGCTCCGCCACCGTCCCGGCGGAAGCCTGGATTTTCCGCGCTCCGGCCAGCTACACCCGACAGGACATGCTGGAACTGCACCTGCCGGGATCTCCGCCGGTTCTGACCATCATCCATGATGCCCTCACGGCCCGCGGGGCGCGGCCCGCAGAGCCGGGTGAGTTCACCGCGCGCGCTTATTTCTCCGGAGCACTCGATCTCACGCGGGTTGAAGGCGTGGCCGCCCTCATTCACGCGCGCAACGATTCGCAGCTTCGCGCCTCCCACGCCCTGCTCACCGGCACGCTGAGCCGTCGATCCATCGAGCTGCGCGACCGGCTCGCCGATCTGTTGTCGGTGCTGGAGGCCCAGATCGACTTCGTGGAGGAATCCATCGAGTTCGTTACCACCGGCCAGGCGGGCTCCGTAGTGGGTGAGGTGGCTGCTGAGTTGGATGAGCTCCTCGGGGCGGCCGATTCAGTCGAACGACTGGAAGCGCTGCCGGTGGTCATGCTGGTCGGCCGACCCAATGCGGGTAAGAGCACGCTCTTCAACCGGTTGACTGGTGTGGATCGGGCCATTCAGTCGGCGACGGCCGGCACGACGCGCGACGTGCTCTCCATGCCCCTCATG
>BTUC01000133.1:0-14429 GCA_045863575.1 Phycisphaerae bacterium | reverse complement strand
TGCCAGGCGGCGAAGTCACGCTCCAAGACAGCGCCGGTATCGCCGGTGGGCTGCCCTCTGCCGGCGCTTCAAGCTGCTTCGATCCCGGGCGCCTGGCGGAAGCCGCCACCCGTCGCGGCCTGGATACCGCCGATCTGCTCCTGGCCGTCGTGGATGCCACCGACGCGCCGTTGGAGACGCTCGCGCTGCTGCGTCCGCTGCTGGCCGGCCGCAGCTCCATCGTCGTGCTCAACAAAATCGATGCGGCACCGGCCGATGAGGTGCATGCCTTATCCTGTGAGTTTCTGCGGGAGGAGACCTTCCTCCGGGTCAGCGCCCGCACCGGCCGCGGTCTCGAAACGCTTCGGAAACGCATCGCTCAGGCGCTCTTCGCGGGCGTCGAGTCGCACGGCTCCGAGCTGCTGGCGCTCTCCAGCCGTCAGCTCGCCGGCTTGCGCGATGCACGTGCGGCATTGGCGAGATCCGCTGATTTGCTCGAGAAATCGACCATTCTGAGCAGTTCGATCGAACTGCTGGCCCTCGAAATCCGCGAGGCGATGAACGCGCTCTCGCTGCTCGTCGGTGAAGTGGCCACCGAGGAACTGCTCGGTCGCATCTTCTCGCGCTTCTGCATCGGCAAGTGAAAAGATCAAGCGCGGGATTCCGTCTGGTCGATATACTCCTCATGCAATCGGCGTGCTCGTGCCGCGAAAAAAATGCGCGAAGCAAAAAAAACCTTTGACATTCGCCGACGACAGGTTACTTTACAGAACAAGAAAGGAGGTGACGTCCATGGCGAAGAAGAAAGCTGGCGCCAAGAAGGCTGCCAAGAAGGCCAAAGCGCCGAAGAAGAAGAAGTAGCCGAATGGACTCACCAGGCCGCTGCCGGAATTGCTGATGACGACATCGCGAGGGCAGCGGCGGTCATCGCCCGAGAGAAAACGGGCGGATGACAGACAGATGAAGGAAGGTGCTCAACGCCACGGGAGCACCTTCCGCTTTTTTTACACCTCCCTGCGAGGACGACATCACTTCATCGGCGGCCGCGGCAAAGATTGGCCCTCCTTGGCCGGGACGTATACAATGCCGCACCCGAAGCACGAGTCCCGTTGGTTTCCCGGCGCCCGCGGATGGATCGCCGACGATTCGAGAGCGTTCGTTCATGGCCAAAGCGCGACCCAAAGCACGACTCCGGCGACGCCGGCGCAAGCCTGAGTGGGCCGATTGGCCTGATGAACGGCTCATGGATCTGCGCATCAGCGACCTGGGTGTGCGCATTGAAGGATCACCCGTGGAGGCCTGCATCGAGAAGGCCTTCGAGGATCTCGATCGCCACGGTATCCGCTTTCGGCCGCATTTCTGGGTCTCCGAGGAGTGGTTCTGCCCGGACGGTATTCCCGGGGTGGCCATACCCTTCTTCCTGATGCACCCTCGGCTCATGCGGCTGGAACGCCGACAGATGCTCGAGGTGGAGGGCGGCACGCAGGAATCCTGCCTGCGCATTCTCCGGCATGAAATCGGCCACGCCCTCGACCACGCGTACCAGTTGCACCGACGGCGGCGCTGGCAGCAGCTCTTCGGCAAATCCTCGCAGCCCTACCCGGAGTTCTACCGTCCCCGGCCGTACTCCAGGAACTACGTGCTGCACCTGGACTTCTGGTATGCTCAAAGCCATCCGGACGAGGACTTTGCCGAGACGTTCGCCGTCTGGCTCAAGCCGCGCTCCGCCTGGCGCAAACGCTACGAAGACTGGCCCGCGCTCGAGAAGCTCGAGTATGTGGACGAGCTGATGACCGAGATCGCCCGGGCCCGGCCGCTGGTCAACTCCCGGGCACGCATCGATCCGGCCTCCACCATCCGCAAGACCCTCCGCGAGTACTATCAGCAGAAGCGCGAACAATACGCACGGGAGTATCCCAGCTTCTACGACGATGACTTGCGGATGCTGTTCTCCGATCTGCCTGAGCACGCCAGACGGGAATCCGCCGCCGCGTTTATCCGGCGCGTTCGCAGCGAAGTCCGGCGGCTGGTGTCACGCTGGACCGGTCAGTACGAATACACCCTGGATCAGGTGCTCAAAGACATGATCGGCCGCTGCCGTGAACTCAAGCTCCACGTGGCCGGGCGCGAACGGCAGGTGAAAATGGATTTCGCGATCCTGCTCACCGTCCAAACCATGAATTACCTGCACAGCGGTCATCACCGCATGGCGATGTAGACGATGAGCAAGCTGACTGTTCTGGCCATCATGCACAAGGACCTCGTGCCTCCGGAGACAGTGGAGGGGCTCAGCGACGAGGAAATTGCACCGTTCAAGACCGAGTATGACGTCGTGGCCACCCTGCATAACATCGGCCACGACGTGCAGTCGCTGGGCGTGGCCAGCGATCTGCGCGTGGTACGGCAGGCGGTCGAAGAGCGCCGGCCTGACATCGTCTTCAACCTTCTCGAGGAGTTCGACGGTCAGGCCGTCTACGATCAGAACGTGGTCAGCTACCTGGAGTTGCTTCGGTTGCCCTATACCGGTTGCGGCCCTCGCGGACTGATGTTGTCCCGGGATAAGGCTCTGTCCAAGCAGATCCTCTCCTACCACCGCATCCGGGTTCCCGATTTCGCGGTATTCACGAGAGGATCCCGCGTGCGCCGCCCGCGAAAACTGGGCTTCCCGCTCATTGTCAAGTCGCTCAACGAAGAGGCTTCCCTGGGGATCTCCCAGGCGTCCGTGGTTCATGATGACGATGCCTTGCGCGAAAGGGTCAACTTCATTCACCAGCGCATCGGCACCGACGCCATTGCCGAGCAGTACATCGACGGCCGGGAACTCTACGTCGGCATGATGGGCAATCAGCGCCTGCAGGTCTTCCCGGTCTGGGAGCTCCTCTTCACCAAGGTGCCCGAAGACGTGCCGCGCATCGCCACGGCCAAGGTCAAATGGGACTACAAGTACCAGGAGAAATGGGGGATCACCAGCCGGGCCGCCCGGGACCTGCCGCCCGGGGGCGCCGAACGCATCGCCCATCTGGGCAAGCGCGTCTACCGCAGCCTTGGACTCAGCGGCTATGCCCGTATTGACCTGCGTATGACCGCCGAGGGCGACCTGTACGTGCTGGAGGCGAACCCCAATCCGCAGCTCGCGTTTGGAGAAGACTTTGCCGAATCCGCCCACGCGGCCGGCCTGCCCTATGACCGGCTGTTGCAGCGCATTGTCAGCCTGGGCCTCCGCAGGGCGCGGAATCAGCCCGGATAGGAGTTATGGGGTCATCTCTGGCCACACCGGCTGAGCCTGACCTGCCGCGTGGGTTTCTCCTTCCGGGTGGCTATTCACGTCCTTCGGGGCGTAAAATATGTGTCAGACCGGGCACAGCTACAGGGTTGCTGGGACGTACCGATAAATGCCAGTTGAAACGCTCTTCATCAGTGGCCCGCCGGAAGGCGGTAAGAGCACGGTGGCTCGCCTGATTGCGGAGCAGGTGCTCGGTCGCCCCGCACACTATCTTCGCGCCCGCCTGGCCGCGGACGGGCACACCAACGTGATCTGCCCCCTGGAGCCCGACCATTCCGGGATGGGGCCCGGGTGGGCTTCGCAGTACGAGGTGACCTACACGGCCGACAGGGTTTTCGAAACCCTGCCCGAGGCCCTGCGGAAGGTCCGCCGCCAGGAACGCCGGGCGTTCATCCTCATCGAAGCGGACGCCGATCCGCCGCTGCGGCATGCCTATCCTTACGACTACCGCGTGTTCGTGATGCCGTCTCCGGGCAGTGTGCACGAAGTGTTTCGCACGCCGAAGGCCGCTGCCGTGGCTCTCCAGCAGGTCATGCAGGATACGGCCGCGTTTGCCTCGGAGATCTTCGGCCTCTTCGGCGCGGCCGGACTCGACGACACGTGCGGTGTGGTCTACCACGAGCCCTCCGCCGAGAACGCAGGCGGTCCCAACGTCGAACGCCTCGAAGTACAGGAGTCACAGATCAAGCAGTTCCTCAACTCGCCGCTGGGCGGTGAAATCGCCTCGCGCATCCAGTTGCAGCCGGCCTATCACTCTTTGGTGGAAGCCGACGTGGTGCTTGTCAATACCGGTGTGGGCTCGTCCGATGAAACGCTGGACGAGTGCGTGAAGCGCATTGAAAAGCTGCTCGGCCGGATCCGGCACGATACCCGCCGTCACAGCGTGCTCTACTGGGGCGACGTCATGTGCACGGCCGATCCTACTTACAACAAGCTGCTCCGACGCCTGAAGGCGCTCATTGCCCAATGAGCGTGGCCGCGGCCTGACGTGGCGTCAGCCTGACTGCGGCACCGGCTGACGGTGGTACCGGTTGGCTGGGGCACCGGTTTCCGAACGGTGAAACGTGGGACCGGGTATCCTGCCGGGCTGCTACAGGACGCCCTTGGTCGAAGGTATGGAGGTTTCTCTGGGATCCGGCTCGACGGCCATCCGCAGGGCTTTGCCCAAAGCTTTGAAGATCGCTTCGGCAATGTGGTGATCGTTGCCCCCATAGGGCACGCTCACGTGCAGGTTCATCTTCGCATTCAGGGCCACCGCCCGGAGGAACTCCTCCGCCAGTTGAACATCGAAGTCGCCGATCTTCGAGCCGCGATACTCGACGCGGTAAACCATGGCCGCCCGCCCGGACAAATCAACCGCCACCTCGGCCAACGCCTCTTCCATGGGCAGCTTGAAGAAGCCGTACCGGCGGATGCCGCGCTTGTTGCCCAGCGCCTGTGCAATGGCTTCGCCCAGGCAGATGCCCACATCCTCGACGGTATGGTGATCATCGACGTGCAGGTCACCCTTCGCTTCGATGGCCAGATCGAAAAGACCGTGCCGCCCGACATGATGCAGCATGTGATCGAAGAATCCGACGCCGGTGTTCACCTGCACCTGGCCGGTTCCGTCGAGGTCGAGCGTCAGCGTGATCTGCGTCTCCTTCGTCGAGCGGCGCACCGTGACGCGCCGGGCGTCCCGGTCGGAAGCTGAAGGTCGATCCCGGCCGGTCTGATCTGTGCGTCGGACTGCTCGCTTGGCCATGCTGTGTCTTCCTTGACCGGTTAACGGCACAGGTCGATCAGGGCTTCGATCAGCGCGTCGTTCTGTTCCGGCGTGCCGATGGTGATCCTGAGTTTGTCATCTATGCCTGGAATGTTGAAGTATCGGACGAGTATCCGTCGCTGCTTGAGGGATTCATACAGCTCGGCCGCCCTTGGTCGCCCGGCCGTGGTCAGCAGGAAGTTCGATGCGCTGGGCAGCGAGGGCAGTCCCAGCCGCTCCAGCGCGGCCGTGACGCGGTTACGTTCCGTGATCACCTTCTGACGCGTCTGGTCGCGGTAGCCTTGATCCTCAATGGCGGCCGTGGCGGCCGGGATGGCCACCGCATCGACGTTGTAACTATCCTTGACCTTCATCAGTCCGCGGATCAGTTCCGCACTGCCAATCGCGAAACCGAAACGCAGCCCAGCCAGCGAGTAGCCCTTGGACAGCGTCCGCATGACTAACACGTTGGGTCGGCTACGGGCCAGTTCCAGGCAGTCGGAATCGGCGAAATCCACGTACGCCTCATCGACGCAGAGCACGCCCTCCAGCGCGTCAGCCAATCGCCCCACCTGCTCGACGGGAACGAACGTGCCGGTCGGCGAGTTCGGGTTGGCCAGGTAGGTTACCCGACCTCGGGCGGCTACCAGCCCCTCGATGGGCAGGCCGAAATCCGCCGGGAAGGGCACTTCCTTGACGATGGAGGCCTCAATGGCGGCCAGCACGCCATAGAGGGTGTACGTCGGCGTGGGATAGACCAGCGCCGCCTCCGGACCGCTGAAAGCGCGCACGGTCATGTTCAGGATGTCATCCATGCCGTTGCCGCAGATGACCTGTTCACGATGGACCCCGAAGAGCCGTGCGGCGGCGTCGCGAAAGAGGTTGCCGCGGGGCTCCGGATAGCGCCGCAACTGGTCCGGCCGAATCCGGGCAATAGCATCCATCACCCGAGGTGAGGGCGGATAAGGGTTCTCATTGGTGTTCAGCTTGATGACCGAGGGGTCCTCCGGCTGTTCGCCGGGCGTGTACCCCTCCATGGCTTCGATGGACGGACGAAAGTAACTCATAGGTTTCGGCGTACTCCTCAACCTTACAGAAAGACGGAGAGATGGAGCGACTCAAGAGAATGCGAGACGATCAAGGTGGTCCCACGAATACCATTCTCTCCGTCTTCACTTCCCCGACCAGGCGACATCCGCTACGGCGAACGACGTGTCCGTATACTCACCGACCGCGCATGCGCTTCCAGGTTCTCCGCCCGGGCGAGCGTTTCGATCGACGCGGCATCGTGCACCAGCCCGCCCGGCGTGTACTCCACGATGCTGGTGCGACGCAGGAAACTGAGCGAGCTCAGGCCGCTCCAGAAGCGTGCCGTGCTTCCGGTGGGCAGCACGTGCGAGGGGCCGGCCACGTAGTCGCCCACCGCTTCCGGCGTATAGTGGCCCAGAAAGATCGCACCGGCCGAATCGATCCGTTCCGCGACGGCATCCGGGTTCTGCGTGGCGATCTCCAGGTGCTCGGGAGCGACCTCATTGGTCAGCCGGATCGCTTCGTCCAGGTCCCGGACCACCACGATGGCGCCATAGGCATCCAGTGAACGAGCCGCGCCCTCGGCACGTGGCAGTCTGGCAAGCTGTGACTCGGTCTCCTCGGCGACTCGCCGGGCCAATTCCGCATCAGGCGTCAGCAGGATCGAACAGCCCGGGTCATGCTCCGCCTGGGCCAGGATATCCGCCGCCAGGTACTCCGGCCGGGCCGTGCCATCGGCGATGATGACCACCTCGCTCGGGCCGGCAAACATGTCCACGTCCACTACGCCATAGAGCCATCGCTTGGCCAACTGCACGTAGACGCTGCCGGGCCCCACGATCTTGTCCACCGGTCTGATCCGCTGCGTGCCGATGGCCAGTGCGGCGATCGCCTGGGCCCCGCCCATGCGATACACCTCGCTGATCCCCAGTTCGGCGGCGACGGCCAGAATGACCGGATGGATGTTGCCTTCGTGGCGGGGGGGGGCGACCAGCACGATGTCTTTGACGCCGGCCACTTGTGCCGGCACGGCGCAGTGGATGGCCGAGGAGGGCAGCGGGGCGGCCGCTCCCGGCACGCAAATACCCACTCGCTTCAACGGCCGCATTCTCAGGGACAGCCGTTGACCGCTGGGAGCCATCGGCTCGGTCACGCTGGCCATCACGTGTTCCTGGAAGCGCCGGACCGATTCGATCGAGTGGCGGATCGCCTCGTGCAGATCGCCAGGCAGCCGGTCCCGGGCCTGGGACAGTTCCTCCGCCGGCACCCGCACGGTGTCCGGCGACACCGTCGCTCCATCGACGCGGGCGGTCACTTCGGCCACGGCCTCGTCCCCGCGCTGTCGAACCTCTCGGATGATCTTCAGCACGGCCTTGGATTCGTCCGTCTCGTCAAGGATCAGCCGATCCAGCAGCAGTGGCTGCCGCAGTCTCTGGAGTTCCTCAGCAACCGCACACTTCTGCGTATCAATGATTCGTATGGTGGGCATGGCTACTCAATCGTGCTGGCTCAACCGGATGTTTACGGCACCGCGCGCCGAAGTGGGGCGATTATAAAGTCTGCGGACACGGCTGACCAGCAGCAGCGGCAACCCAGTCAGCCATCCGCGGGCTCCGGCTCATACTCGCGGCTGACCAGCACGTTGGTCGAACCGGAAACCCGATCGATGAGCACGATTTCCTCCACGCGCCCGACGAGTTTGCGGGCAACCTTCAACGGGCCGCGCCGCTCCTGCTGAAGGGTGACCTGCCGATCTCCGAAGATCACGGTCACACCGGCATGGATGCGGCCATCGACGTGAAGTTCGGCATCACTGCACGAATTTGCCTCCTCACGTGACTCTGCACGGCGGCGTTCGGTTTCGGCCACTTCCTGGTCCAGGGTGTCCGCCTGGTACAGCAGTTCGGTTGCTTTTTCGCGCTGCTCAGGCGTGAGGCGCTTGAGCTGAGCCAGCAGCGGCTGCACCGATTCGCGGATTTTGGCCGCTGCTTCCCGCTTCTTCTTGAGAGATTTGTCCATTTCACGGCCGGCGCACACGACAGCCGGATCCACGCCGATGGAGATTCGTGTCTTGAGCCCGCTGTCGTTGCCCAACTGCTTGATGACCGCGCCACGGCGTGCGTGGACGCGCCCTCCCACCACCGCACCCCGTTCGACCTTCAGCAGGCCGCCGGCCCGCAGCCGGCAGTTCATCATCTCTCGATGGATGACGATGTCACCGCCGGCCTCGAGCTGGGCCTCCTCACAGAACTTGACGCTGATGTTCCCGCCCGCCTTGACCCGTCCGTCCGGCATACCGGCGATGCCGCCGTGAACCATGACTTCGCCGCCCGCCTCTACGGTTGCGGACTCGACTGCCCCGCCCACGGTGATGCTCCCCGCGGAGCGAACGCTGAAGGTGTCCATCACCGTCCCGCGGATGAGGACGTCAGTGGGCGACTCGATATTGCCTGTCGCGAAGTCCACGTTGCCGGCCACCTCCACGACGCTGATCACCTCCAGTCGTCCGTGGCGTAGGCTGACCATGCCGTCGGTGGTCGCAAACAGGCTGCGGCCGTCCTCGCCCAGGCGGAAGCCGTTGCCCAGCTCGAGGTCCGCGGAGTTGACCGCAGGTATTTCCTTGCCGAACACATCCCGGCCCGGCTCGCCCGGCACCGCGGGCATGAGCATTCCGAACTGCTCGCCCGATCGGGCCGTCTGAATGTGGGTCTGGTGGAAGTCGACCGAGTCGTCCTCGTCCTTCGCGGGATCCACCCCCGCCTGGCTGGAAGGTTCGAAGCGGGCCGGCTGTCCGGCGCCGGGGGACTGGCCTTCAGCGATCAGGAAGGGAACCGCCGGTTTCTGGTTCTGCTCCCGCAGCCGCACCCATTCGTTGATCCGCGCCTCTACCTGCGAGGTCACCGGAATGCCTATGGCCGTGAGTTTCTCGACGAGCGCATCACGCCCGGGCGGCGCACCTTCGACGTGCAGTTCGGCGCGCAGCCGGTCCTTGGAGACGGCGATTCGAAAGGAGTTGTTCGTTGCGGTGGCCAATCGAGCACCTGAAAGGTGCCGAACCGCCCGGAACTGGTTCGGCTACGGTGTTGCCGCCGCCTGAGTCTTCGCCAGCGTCGCCTTGATCTTCTCGGCCAGCGTTTCCGCGGTGAAGGGTTTGACGACGTAGTTGTTCACGCCCGCCTTCACCGCCTCCAGCACGCGGTGTTTCTCGGCCTCCGTCGTGCACATGATCAGGGGCAGCCGTCTGTCTGTCTCGCGAATTTTGCGTACCAGGCTAATGCCGTCCATATTCGGCATGTTCCAGTCGATCAGCAGCAGGTCGGGTTGTGTCGCCTGGAGCTGCACCAGCGCTTCCACCCCGTCGGACGCCTCCACCACATCCGTATAGCCGAGTTGCGTGAGCACGTTCTTCTGGATATTGCGGATGGTCCGCGAATCATCTACAAGCAAGATCTTCATACCGGTCCTCTCCGTCAGGTTCGCGCCCCTGCCATGGCCGGCTGCTTCACCGGCGCCTGCCGATTGGCCATGACCATAGCTACTTCCACGCTGAACCGCCCCAGTGCTGAATCGCAGGGCAGCAGAAGTCGCGGCCAGTTCTTCGATTGCGAAACCACGTGCTCCTTCCCGACGACCACGCTGGGCAGCGAAATGCTGATATTGAAGCCCGTGAGTTGCGACTTGGCCTGGCCCGCCACCATGTTGGCCAGCTCGCCCAAGGCATCCCCGAAATCGGGGTGTTCGGGCGTCATCTGGACTCCCGCGAATTTGCTGGCCGCGTTCACGGCCGTGCTCATCGGCAGGCTGAGGATCACGCACCCCACGGCGTCGCCCGAGAGCCCGATCACCGCCGACACGTCCCGGTTCGGTTCGTGGTGCGGTTGGAGCACGGCGGGCTTGCCGATGGCAATCTCGGTGCAGACCATCGTCTTGAACACTGACTTAACCGACGCGATGAAGGGATTGATGTAGCGAACGTCCATGAGTGATTATCGTCCCTGAGGAGTCCTGACTGCTCGGTCGTCCACATCGGCCGTACGATACGCCGACCACTGTTGGCCATATCGGCCCGCGGCCGCGGGTCCGTTACCTTCAAAAAGTCTCGCGCAATGTCCTGAACGATGACGCCACCTGGGACCCAGCCGTCCGATCAGCGGCCCCAAGGCGGCACCCGCATTTCGCCGCTGTCCACCAGCCAATGCGGAATCAGTTTCCCGCCGAGTGCGGGGTCGGCATCCTGCCGGTCACTCAGCTCGATGCCCCAGCAGCACCCAGCCGACAAGTTTTTCTCGGACGCTGAGCCCGTAGGGGCTCGCAATCAGAAGATGGGGGATTTCCCGGGTACGCACCCGAAGTCTATGGGAGCTGTCACAGGATCAGCGTACGCAGGTAGCCGATGACCCGGTCCTGTGCGTCCAGGACCTCACCGGCCTCAAAAGGAATTGAGCCGTTCACATCGCGGCGGGCGGCCGCGTTCCGGTAGATGCATGCACCGGAAATGTCGTGGATCCACACCGGCGCGGCCGACCTCTCATACGTCCGGGCCACATCTGACAGACGGCCAGAAGTCCAAGCCCCGCTCACTCGGCCCACCAGACCGCTGGTTACCAACGATGACATCCCGCTCGGCTCCTTTGCGTCCGCCGTGAAGGACGCTATCCTGAGCTTATCGGACAGCCCGCCGCATCCGCTGCAGGCTGATCCCATGCCATCGGTCGGGCCGAATCGCAAATAAGGGCGCAAACTATGCTGTTGGTTGACCTTAGCGCAATTTTGCGGACGTCGGGAATCGCTTGGTTGACATGGGCGCTACTGCCCGGGTGCACCAGCACTTCGCCCTCCACCGCGCCGGCCGTCATGCGGGAATCTGAGTCGGCTACCCTCGGCCACGTCGAGCAGCTCACCACACCGGTCATGGGCTTCGACAAAGCTGGCGAGGCCTACTATTCGCCCGATATGGGCCGCATCATCTTTCAAGCTGTCCCCTCGGGCGGCCAGCACTACCAGATGTACGTCATGGCCTTGGCCGATCGGCAGCCGAAGCGGGTCAGCACCGGCCAGGGCGCATGCACGTGCGGCTACTTCCGCCCCGACGGCCGGAAGATCATCTTCGCCTCCAGCCATCTCGGTCCGCATGCCGGTCTGCCGCCCGACACCCAGCCGGCTGGTTACCAGGCGGCCGGCCGTCGCTATATCTGGGACTTCAATCCGTACATGGAGATCTTCGAGGCCGACCCGGACGGATCGAACCTGCGCCCGCTCACTGATGCCGACGGCTACGACGCGGAAGGGGCCTACGGGCCGGATGGCCGTCGGATCGCCTTCACGAGCCAGCGCAGCGGTGATCTGGAGATCTGGGTTATGAACGCCGACGGCTCCGAACCGCGCCAGATCACCCACGCCAAAGGCTACGATGGCGGTCCGTTCATCAGCCCCGACGGCCGCCGGATCATCTTCCGAGGCGACCGCCGCGGCGACGACAAGCTGCAGATTTACGTGTCTGACATCGACGGCCGTAACGAGCGGGCCCTCACCGACAACGACTTCGTCAACTGGGGGCCGTACTGGCACCCCGACGGCCGGTCCATCATTTACGCCACCAGCCGCCACGGCCATCAGAACTACGAGCTCTATCTGCTCAACATCGACACGGGGAAGGAGCAACGCGCCACCTACACCGAGGGCTTTGACGGCCTACCTGTCTTCAGCCCCGACGGCAAAAAGCTGATGTGGACCTCCAAACGCGGCCCCGACAACACCAGTCAGATTTTCCAGGCGGACTTCCACCTCCCCCCCGGCTTTTGAAGGCTCCGCGGTCGTCATCTCCCGGTCACCTTGTCCCCTCGTCTCCTTGTCCTCGGCTCCACCGCACTCTCTCTCCCTCTCTCCTTCGCTCCGTCTCTCTGTCTCCGTGCTACCCTCGCGCCAACTCCATCCCCAGCCGCACGCCCGCCCCGATCGCCCCGGCCAAAATCGGGGTGGCCCGCGCCCACTTGCCCGGCCGTCCGTCCGGCGTACGGAACCGGATGAAGCGCATCAATTGGGGCCGGTTGATATACGCCAGCACCCCGACGGCCAGGCCGAAGATGATCAGGTTGTTAGCGGCCTCGAACGTCCCGCCCTTGATCGTCCAGACCGCCAGAGCCACCGGCAGGTTGAAGAACATGTAGAAGTAGATCGCACAGGTCACCCACCAGCCCCACCCCCGCCGCAGGGCAATGCCCATGGCCGCCAGCCCGAACACGCCGGCCGGATACAGCGCCAGCAGCCACTCACCGGCCCCCCAGGCCGCTCGCACCTCCGGTCGGACCAGCCCCACACGCACCAGCATCAGCGCCGCCAGCGCGAACTGCCCGATGGTCAGCGCAGACAGTCCCTCCGGCGGCCGCTGATACTCCAGCAGAGGATTCTGCGACTCCAACCGAGGCGGATCCCGAGGATCAAAATCCCGCTGCGCCATGCCGACACCTCATGCCTGGTCGTCTGTCCCCTTGTCGATATGTCTCCTTGTCCCCGTGTCTCGTGTGCTCCCCCGCTGAACTCTCTCCATCGCTCCGTCTCTCCATCTCTCCATCTCCCCACTATAATCCTCACGATGTCGCCCGACGACAAGATCTGCTACTGCTACCACGTCCCGTACCGCAAGCTCTGGAACTACGCGGTGCGTGAGCGTCCGGCCCGCGCCAGCCAGATGTCCGCCTGCCTGGGCGCCGGCACCGGCTGCGGCTGGTGCATCCCCATCCTCAAGCGCATCCATGCCGCGGCGCTCGCCCGCGAGCAGGCTGTCACCATCGAGATGACCCCGGAAGAGTACGAGAACCAACGCAAGAGCTACATCCAGAACCAGGAGCCGAAGAACACCTTCTAACTTCTCCCTCCCCCGGTACCCCGGGGGAGGGTCGGCGTGGGGGCTTGGCAGGCAACGGACCATACGTCAGTGGTCAGTCGTCAGTTGTCAGTTGCTGGGTCAGTCGTCCTTTGGTCAGTGGTAGGAAGTGGGTGGTAGGTTGTGGGTTGTTCATCTCCCAGTCTCTCCGTCTCTCCATCTCTCCACCTCCCCAGTGCCGTTGTCCCCCATGCATGGTATAGTGCCCGGGCTACCAGAATCTCGTGAACACATCTGCCCGGGCCTGGCAGGGAGGAACTCGAGCATGAGCGCACAGCCAAACGTTCAGCGGAATTCCACGCGACGACAGTTCCTCGCTCAGGCGGCCGCCGGCGGGGTGGGATTGACCCTGTCCAGGACCGTGCTGGCCGTCGATCCGCTGACCACGCTCCCTGCTGACCAGCGGACGAACATCTACTTCGAGAAAAAGCTCAAGGCCATGCGGCTGGGCCTCTACCGCCATCCGCCGGTCGACATCATCAAGGATGGCTTCCGCCCGGTGGGCAGCAAAATCGCCGACTTCGCGGTCATTCACCACCAGGGCCGCGAGCACTTCTTCTACATCGACCGGCGCCTGCAGGAAGGTACGCCGTTCTTTCCGGGCCACGAGATCTTCTTCGGCCACGCCTCGACCGCCGATTTCTTCGACTGGACGGTGCACGACCCGGTGATGCTGATCCGCCCGGGCACGTGGGAAGGCGCCCACGTCTGGGCGCCATTCGTCCTGCGCGACGGCGATCGTTACGTCATGATCTACACCGGGCTCAACGATGCCCTCGCGCAGGATCTCGGCCTGGCCTTCAGCAAGAACCTGTTCCACTGGGATCGCTGGGAGGGCAACCCCATCTCCCCGCTCAAGAACGCCGAGTGGGCCGCCTGGTGGCCTGATGAGATCTGCAGTTGCCGAGATCCGTTCATGATGCGCCGCGACGGCCGTTACTACGTGACCTTCACGGCCAATACCAAAGAAGGCGCCTCCTGCGTGGCGCTGGCCAGTTCGGCCGACCTGAAGACCTGGAACGATCACGGCCCCATCCTGGTAGGCCCGCGCACCGGCTACGAGCCCTCGATGTGGGGCGGGCATACCCAGGGAAGCTGCGAATCGACCGTCCTGCTCCAGCGCGGCGACCGGTGGTTTCTGCTGGTCGGCGTGAAGATGTACCAGAAGCCCGGCGGATTCTACATATTCATCAGCGACCGCATGGACCGGTTCGATTTCTCCAAGGCGGCCCTGTTCTTCAACGGGGGCATCTGCGAAATCGTGCGCAACGACGGTGACCGCTCACTCATGGCCGGCGGCGTCGGCGGCCACATCAAGTTCGGCGAGGTCAACTGGTCCGACCCCCAGCCGCGCCTCGTCGAGATAACGCGCGAGCACTTGGTCAAATGGCAGTCAGTGAAGCCGCTCGTGGAGTAATGCTCCCGGTTCTACGGGTCGGCGGCTTCGTCGCTCAAACTCCCTCCCCCGGTACTCCGGGGGAGGGCCGGGGTGGGGGCTTGGCAGGCAACAG
>BTUC01000132.1:11526-16717 GCA_045863575.1 Phycisphaerae bacterium | reverse complement strand
TGTCAGTTATCAGCTTTCAGTTGGGTAAAACCTTAGAGGTGGACCGTACGACACGGTGCAGCCCGCCTCCTCCCCTTGAAAACGGGGGAGACATTCAGCACTCGGCGCGCAGTTCCAGTTCTCCGTTCCCAACACCTGACACCTGAAACCCAATCCCCAGCATTGGCCCGCTCGCTTGCGCTCGGGGCTGAAGTCAGCGTCCGGCACGGAGGCCGGACGCTACTCAGCACTCAGCACTCAGCACTCAGCACTATTACCCCCCTGCCCCCCCCTTGAAAGGGGGGGAGACACTCATCACCCATCACTCATCACTCATCACTTCCTGATCAGCGACTTGGCCTTCTCGACAATCGCCTGAGTGGACAAGCCGACGAACGCCAGCACGTCCTCCGCGCTCTTGCCGGACTTGGGCATCCGGCTGACCGTCATCGTGTGCACCCGCACCTCGGCGGTCAGTGCGGCCGCCTCGGCCACAGCGCTGCCCACGGCGCCGCCGTAGTTATCCTCAACGCACAGCACGACGCCGCCGGCCTTCTTCGCGGCCGATAGAATAGGGCTTGCATCCAGGGGTAGACAGTAGGCATCGAACACGTTGCAGCGAATACCGGCCTTCTCCATCTCGCGGGCCACCTTTAGCGTTTCGGTCGTCATGTAGCCGCTGGAAACCAGCGTCAGCCGATCACCTTCCATGAGCTGGCCGCAGCCGCCCCACTTGAAGGTCGCATCCTGCGGGTAGAGCAGGGCCACGTCCGGACGGTGCGTCCGCACATAACAGATGCCGGGCGTGTTGGCCGCGAGCTCCGTCAGGCGGTACGCGGCCACGGCATCGGCCGGATGAAAAACGTGCGCCACCGGATGGCCCCGGCCGTCGTCGGCCCCGGTCATCGAACGGAAGTAGGCCATGTCCGGCAGGCTCATCTGGCTCGGTCCGTCCGCCCCCAACGATACGCCCGAATGGGAGCCCACCAGATTGATGTTCGCCCGGGTGATGGCCGCCATCTCAATCTGGTCGTAGGCCCGGGCCAGGAACTTGGCGAACGTGCTGGCGAACGGGATCAGCCCGCCGGCGGCCAGTCCTGCAGCCACCGACACCATGTTCTGCTCGGCGATCTTGCACTCGAAGAAGCGATCCGGGAATGCCTTGGCGAACAGGTCGGCAAACGTCGAGTTGCTCACGTCGCCGTCGACGGCCACGATCCGCTCGTCCGCGTGGCCCATCGCCAGCAGCGCGGCCCCATAGGCCCGACGCGTGGAGAGCTTATTCTTGCCCACTGCCTCAGCCATTTTGGCGCGTTCCATGGCCTCGGCAAACGGTCCCAGGGCGACCTTGCCCGCAGCCGGCCGTGTTGCCTTCGGCGGCGCCGGCGGGCGCGGAGCGGGTTCGTTGCTCACGGTAATGTGCAGCTTCTGAGCCGTCTGGTCGAGACTCTTCTCGGCGGCCTCCTGATCCTTGGCGGAAAGGGGCTTGCCGTGGTTGCTCTTATCCTTGAGATGCTCAACCCCCCAGCCCTTCTGGGTCCGGGCCACGATGGCCACTGGATTAGGAGATGTACCCACCTTTTCCAGGGCCTCAGACACCGCCGCGAGATCATGCCCATCGATCTGCTCGACGGCAAACCCGAAGGCCGCCAGCTTGGCCGCCAGCACCTCGGCCGACTGTTGCTTCGACACGTAATCAGCCTGGCCCTGCCCGTTGCAGTTGAAGATGGCCGCGACGTGCGTCAGGTTGTGGTCGACAATGAAGTCGAGAGCTTCCCACACCTGTCCTTCGCGTGATTCCCCGTCGCCAATGATCACGTAAACGCGCTTGTCCGTTTTGTTGAGCCGCGCCGCCAGCCCCAGTCCGGCGCCGACTGAAAGCCCCTGCCCCAATGAGCCGGTAGCCGCATCGAAGAACGGGAAACCTTCGGCCGGATTGGGATGGCCGTCGAGAACGCTGTCGATCTCGCGCAGCGTCTTGAGATCTTCGACCTTCAGAGGCTGCTTCTCCGCGGGGTTCCTCCCCACCGCCCCCTGGAGGTCCGCGTAGACCGCATACACGATCGGCACGGCGTGTCCTTCGCTGAGCACGAGCCGGTCATTTCCCGGGTTCCACGGATCAGCAGGATCCCAACGCATCTGCCGGTACATCAGCGCGCTGACCAAGTGGGCCAGAGACAGCGCGCTGGAGGGGTGCCCCGATCCGGCGGCGGTGGTCATGCGGACAACGCTCTTCCCGACTTCAATGATTCTCGACTCGATTGCTGAACTCATCTAAGCATCCGAAACACAAGAGGTTATCAGGATTCAAAATACGAGCAAGGGGACAGCTTAGTGGCAAACCGACGGGGGATCAAGCAGATCCGCGTGGCGTACCACACGGGGACGCTCAGCCAGAGAAGCGGACAAAGCCGCGCAGCAACGCGGCCATGTACGCTCCATCTGTTGCGGACGCGCACTCGTCTGCAAAGAGCCTGCGGGCAGGCCATGGTGTTGCCGGACCTCCATCGCACCTGGGTTGATGTTACCGGGGAGATCGCCGACACCGATCCGCGCGAAGCTGACGCAGCGGGGAAAGGCGACGTTGACGCAACGTAGCGCCACTTGTCGTGTACGCCCTCTCATCCATATAAAGAGGGTATGAGAAAGCCACTCTGCCTGTTGCTGGTTCTGATTCTGCCTGCCGCAGCTTTCGGTTTTGACGTGGATGACCCCCCCGCTGGCAAATTCTCCGACGAATGGTTCGCCCTCATGATCGCCGGCAAGAAGAGCGGCCACATGCACGCCACCATGGAGCGGCTCGAGCGGCCGTCGGGTGACGTGATCCGGACCCGGACGGAGATGCGCATCACCGCCACCCGGGGCGAGATTGAGATCACCTTGACGCTGAGCCAGCAGACACACGAATCTCTCGCAGGCGAGCCGCTCAGCTTCTCCAGCCGCCTGGCCCTGGGTCGTTTCCCCAGCACGACCGAGGGCCGCTTTAAGGACGGCAAGGTCACCATTACCACCCGACAGCTCGGGATCAAAACCGACGAAAACACGTACGACCTGCCGGAAGGAGCCAAGATGAGCTGGGGCGTCTACCGTGAGCAGATCGATCGTGGCCTGGAGCCGGGAACGCGATACCAGATCAAACTTTACGAACCCAGCATCGCTCCTGACCGGCTGACCTCCGCGACCATGGAGGTCCTCGGCCGCGAGACGCTCGACCTGTTCGGGCGCAAAGTGGAGGCCATCAAGACGATCCAGACGATGAGCGTCCCGGGCCTCCTGGGTCAGGGCATGGACCTGACGACTACCACGTGGTTGACCGAAGAGGGCGAAGCGGTCCGCATGCGGATGAAGGTGATGGATTTTCCCATCGAGGTGATCGCCTGCTCCAAAGCCGTAGCCACCGCCAAGGACGAACCCGCTGAGCTCATGGCCAGTACGCTGATCAGCGCCGATCGGCCGGTGGATGCCCGTGCGAAGACGCTGACTTTCCGGATGGAGTGGGATCCGGCAGGCAAGAGCAAGCTGGGGGAATTGCCCGAAACGCCCATGCAGAAGGTGGAGCGGCGCGAAACGGACAGCGTCACCTTCACGAACACGCGGCGGTCAGCGCGAACGCAGAAGCAGTCCACCGGCAAGCTCAGCGAAGACGAACGCGCCCGGTACCTGGCCGCCTCCGGCTACGTCAATCACAAGGATCCCAAGGTGGCCGAGCTCGCCCGCGAGGCGGCCGGAGATGAGAAAGATCCAGTCAAGCTCGCCGACCGACTGCGGCGTTTCGTGAGCGATTACGTCCAGAGCAAGAACCTGAACGTCGGGTTTGCCACCGCCAGCGAAGTCGCCCGCAGCCGAGAGGGCGACTGCACCGAGCACGGCATCCTACTGGCCGCACTCGGCCGGGCGATGGGGATCCCTACCCGGGTCGTGACCGGGCTCGTGTACACAGACGAGTTCCTCGACCGTCGCCATATCTTCGTGGGCCACCTCTGGACCCAGTTCTGGCTCGACGGTGAATGGGTCGATCTGGACGCCGCCTTGCACCAGACAGATGTGGATCCGACCCACATCGCCCTGGCAGTCAGCGATGCCGGAGAGGCCGGCCTGGCCGACCTGGCCGGTTCGGTGTGGCTCAACATGGGCAAACCCCGGATCCGCGTGGTCGATCCGAAGTAGCGGCTGCCCAGCCCTTTACGTCCGAAATTCCTCGTTTGGCCGCTCGGTGGGCAATCCCTCGTTGCTCCCCATGAAGGTATCCCCGACGCCGCTTACGATTTACAAGACTACCCCCTTGTCACCCGCGGATGGCGCTGATTATGCTAATCAGTGGTCTTGGCGGCGCTTGGCGCGCCGCGGGGATGAGAATTGATGAAGCATCCAGCGACGGGCACCCTGACCTTTCCTTCGATCATGTTTTTTGTTTGCGCGCCCGCGCTGTTTTCCAAGAGTTGTTCCCTTGTTCGATTTTCAGAAGCGCATCGTCATCGGCGTCGAGATCGAGGCGTACAGTATCGGGAGCTCGGATTATCAGATCGGGCGTCGGCTGTCGCGGCCACGGCCGGGCCTGTCTGAAAACGGCGAACGGTTCGCTCGTGATGCCTCCATCGGCAGCGAATACAACAGCCGCCCCTTCGAGACCATCCGCGAGTCACTCTTCCTGCTGAAGTCCGGCCTTCGCAAGTATCTCCGCAGTCTTTACCGCAGCCAGAAGGAAAACAATGGCCACCCTGTGCCGCTGCTGGTCGGGGGCTGGACGAACCGGTTCGCCGGTACGCATCTGCATCTGTCGGTTGCCGATGAGGAGCTCAGCCGCCCGCGCGCCCGCTCGCTGGCGGCCCGGATTCACGATCACATCCCGCTGCTGGTGGCCATGGGCGCCAACTCGCCGGTGTGGGACAAGCAGATTACCGGCAGGGCCTCCAACCGGCTGTTGCGCGGCACGGACACCTACTTCACACCCATCAAGCGCGGCGAGCTGACCTCGCAGGATACGCGCGAGCTGGTGTACAACCCCGGCCGGAAGACCAAGCCGCCGACACTCGAGCTGCGCGTGCTCGATTCCAACATTCCGGAGTTCATCGTGGCGGCGGTCTGCGTCACCAAGGCCATTGCTCTACGCTGGTTGAAGCACGGCTCGGCCGTGAACCCGATTTACGACCATGAGGAGTACCGGGCGGCTCGGCTCGATGCCGGGACGCGCGGCATGAAGGCACGGCTGGCC
>BTUC01000132.1:0-11516 GCA_045863575.1 Phycisphaerae bacterium | reverse complement strand
GATCCCCGCCCGTAAGTATCTCGACCGCTTCATGTGGGAGCATCGCGACGAGTTCGAGGAGATGGATCTGCCCAGCGAAATGTACGATGTCTTCAAGCTGCTGAAACGCGGTTACAACGGCGCGCGGATCATCCATAATGCCGCCGTGCTGGCCCGCCACGAGCACCCCCAGACCTGGCAGCGCCGCTTTGCCAAGCGGTACAGCAACGGGCTGGAGGACCTGCTCAGCGGCAATCATCTGCACGATTTCGCAACCCAGTTGCGCGTGGAGCTACCCTGTATTGACGAGGTGTACCTCGGCCGGAAGGGAGCCTCGATCGATGGCTAAGCGACTGCATGCCCCGCTCATCGGCATCAGTTGCGAAACCATCGCGCAGAAGAAGGATTACTCCGACTACGAGTTGATGTGCGACCACCGCTATGCGATGGCCATTAACAACGCCGGCGGACATCCCGTCCTGCTGCCGCTGGCCCATCGCAAGCTGGTGATGCGCCGCTACCTGGAAGGCATCGACGGTCTGCTGATCGTGGGCGGTGATGATGTAGATCCGCGGCTGTACGGTGAACAGCCCCGCTCGCGGACGAAGGTCATCTTTCCCAAACGGACGGCCTTTGAGACTTGGCTGTACCAGGCGGGGAAGCGCCGCCGACTGCCGATCTTTGGCATCTGCTACGGAATGCAGCTCATCAATGTTCTGGAAGGCGGGTCACTGTACCAGCACCTGCATCCGAAGAAGAAGGGTACGCGCATCGACCACCGCGGGCGTCGTCGCGTCCGCCATAGTGTTCAGATCGCCCCGGGCACGCAGTTGTCGGAGATCCTCGAGATGCGGGAGGCGGGGGTCATTTCCGACCATCACCAGGCCATCCGCTATCTGGCCCCGGGGTGGCTGCCTAGCGGCGTGGCTGACGACGGTATCATCGAGGCCATTGAGAGCCCGGAGAGCCCCCAGATCCTGGCCGTGCAGTGGCACCCGGAACGACTGCCCTACAGCGCAGTGACACGCCGGCTGTTCAAGGCCTTCGTGCAGGCCTGCGCCGCCTACCGTCGGAACCGCGGCCGGACGGACGGGTCATGGGTCTGACCGAACCAGGAAAAGGGGGACAACCGGCGGGCGGCCGAGAAACCAGTCCGTGTTAATTTTGCCCGTCCTATAATTCGCCTCCGGAAAATATTTCCTAAGCTGCGGCAGCTCCGGATCTTGCGCACCTTTTCACAGGCTCTGTGAGCATGCTCCGGACGCCTCCTCTTTCTGTTAACTACGCATCCACAATGATTTAGGTTCCGACACTGAGATTTCTGCGGATTTTTCTGGCGCCCTGCAACCAATCGGGCCGTCCTGTGTCCAACATACCGTAGACGCGAGCACGGTTCTGCTTGCTGACGGCCCTGTGCCGCGGGGCTGGAGGCGAATTGGATGGCGGAACCGGGTGAGGAAGGAGTCGTTTGTCGTGGCAACGTACCTGCATTGCCCTCATTGCGATCACCCCCAGATTCTCCCGGGCCGGCGCCTGGGCAAAGCGACGTTCTGCCGTCAGTGTGGCTGGGCCTATCAGACCTCAGTCAGGACGCGTAACGCGACGCCGCTGCCGATTTCCTCGATCGCTGAGCTGGAGAGCAGCCTCCGGCGCTCCCGGCCAGCCTTTGAACTTGTCGAAGCCTGATCTCCATTGCGAGAGTCTCCCAACGCAGCACTCACCAGGGAAGGACCGTGTGTCCGGGGTGTCCCTGGTGAGTGCGTTATCGGACCTTCCTAAGGCATAAGGGAGTTGCCTCGGCCAGCCAGAGTCTCTAACCTGCTGGCAATGTTCGGCCGAATAGCTTCCTTCACGTGCCGCTTCGGGCATTTGAGCGGCGATGTTCAACACAGGTCCAGAGGAGATGTCTATGCGCCTGCTGCAATGGCCGTTCGTGGCGGTGATGGTTCTGGCGATCCCGTTGGTGCTGGGGCAGGGTTGCCCGCCCTCCGCATCCGAGCCGGAGCCGCAGTACACGCAGGCGGATCTGACGGACGTGGAAAAGTCCGCTGTTGATTCGGTCGTCGAAGCGTGCGCCGCACTCGCTCAGTCCACCAGCATGGCTCAAAACGCGGCCGACGATACCACCAGCCCGAACGGGCGCACGTTCGGCACCTGCCCCGTGGTAACTACCGGGTTAGCCACCGAGGGCGAAGGCAATCTGACCGTTGACTTGAACATGGATTTCGGTGCAGGCTGCGCGCCGCTGGAGGGTTACGCGTGCTCGGGTAGTGCCAGCGGCACTTTCACCCAGTTCTCGCGACATATCGGCCTGGCGTTCAACAACATCACCTGTAACGCGGACACGCTGGCCGGCACCGCCGATGTGACTTACTCGATCACCAGCGCAGGCGTTGGCCTCGTGGGACAGTTCAACCTCACATGGGTAAGCGGCACGGACTCGATCGCCACGTCCGGCAACGGTTCCTACAACTACCACCGAGGGGCAGCCGCGAGCACGATCACCACCTTCGACGGTTCGATCACAGACTCGAACGGCACCTACACGGTCAATCTGGCTGACGTGGTTGTGTCGTACACGAATAACGCCGTGCTCATTCCCTCGGCCGGAGTGAGCACACTGACCCAACCCAACGGGCCGATTCGACGGATCTCGGTTCGCTTCAATTCGACGTCTCCCGCGACCGGCGACGTGGAGGTGAGCATCAACGGGAGCGAGTTCTTCCCCGTCAATATCTACACGCTCTAGCCGCACAGCGAAGTTATCGGGGCTGAGCCTGTTGGGATCTCGACCAACCGGGCCACGGCCTCTGCTCGAGAAACAAGCCCCCGCTCAGATGGGACCGCGACACCGCATCCCGGCCTGTGGGGGGTTTGCTTTTGTAGTGCCGGCCTCTGTGCCGGCCGTTGCGCTACGGGACCGGCGGGCACAGAGGCCGGACGCTACGATACGCCAACCGATGCCGTTCTCCGCCATTGCGGTCCTGCCCGAAGATGTCGCTCCCCACGTGAAAGGTCACCCGGCCATCCGCGAAGACTCCAGCGTCAGTGAGGCACATCGCCTTACGCAGCTTTCAACGACAGGAGCCTTCGATGCAATCCCGTACTTCTGTAACTCGCTGCTTCAAAGTGGTTTGTGGTCTGATTGGGACCGTTGCGCTGTCCATGGGCCAGGGTTGCCCCTCACCCGCGCCGGTGGATGACCCGGCAGTCAACCCCGCTGTCGTTCCCGATCCAGGGATAAACCCGGTCAACGACGTGGTTCCGTCCCCCGTTGCCGCCGCCGCGACCGGTTGCGAGTTCCTGACGAAGGAGTCGTATGCCGCCCTGCCGGCCGCCCCGCCCAAGTTCGCGGCGGGCAGCCTGCCGGCCAGCGTTGATCTGAGCGGCCAGATGCCACCGGTCGGCGACCAGGGCCAGCTCGGTTCGTGCGTCGCCTGGGCGGCCGGCTATGCCGTCGGGTCGCACAACGCCAACAAGCAGTTTCAATGGGGTTTCGACAGCACCGATAAAGTCGCCAGCCCGGCCTGGCTCTACGCTCGGACGCTGCAGGTCGAACAAGACACTTCGTGCGGCCAAGGGACCTACCCGATCGACGCGTTGAACCTGCTGCTCAACGAGGGTTGCCCGAGTTGGACCAGCGTGCCTTACAGCGATCAGCAGTGCGTGTCGCCGGCTGCTCAAGCCGACGCCGGCAACTTCCGGATCGGCAGCTTCACGGCCATCAAGCCGGCCAACGACCGCAACATGATCAAGTCCGAGCTGGCCGCCGGCCGTCCGGTCATTATCGCGGCGACCGTCCACAACGATCTGATGAACTACACCAGTGGCGTTTACCGCACCAACACGGCCTCGGGCAGCGCCGGCGGCCACGCCATGACCGTGGTCGGCTACGACGACGCCTCGGGCGCCTACCGGATCATGAACAGTTGGGGCGCCGGCTGGGGTCAGAACGGATTCGGCTGGTGGGCCTATGAGGATCTTGAACAGTACCTCATGGAGGCGTACAGCACCGAGTTGTCCCGCAACCCGAGCCCGACACCCACACCCGAGCCGACCCCCGGCCCGACCCCCGAGCCCTCCGATGGCCTGCCCACCGGCGAGCTGCTCGACGCTTACCAGCTCTACTACGAGGATTTCTTCGGGTTCGGCTTTGTGTACCTGGTCTTCGAATACAACTTCAGCGAACCTGTGTTGATCAACTCGGTGACCGTGCAGGATCCCTTCGGCGCCACCATGAGCCAGGGTTACGGACAGTGGTTCTCCTACGGATACGTGGCCTTCTTCCGTATGGATGGTTACCAGTGGCAGCCGGGCACGTATGGCATCACTTTCGACGTGACGCTGGCGGATGGGACCGCGGTCAGCTACATCGGGCAAGCCAACGTCGAGGCGCTCGCCTGGGTGGAGGACTGGTACAGCGACGATGAGTGGTACAGCGATGAGGACTACTGGTACGACGACGGCTCGTGGTACGACGATGGTTCCTGGTACGGAGCCAAGAACGCCAGCGGCCAGAAGAGCAAGGCCGCCAGGACCAAGGCCGCCCGCACCGCCAAGCGTGCGACCGGCAGCGTCGAGTTCCCCGCGGCCGGCATCACCGCAGGCGTCCACGGTCCTCTGCATCAGCCGGCCACCGTGCAGTGAAGTTGGTGGCGACAGGACACTGCGTGCAGCGGGACGCTGCATGCGGCAAGACGCTACATGTAGCAGGACGCTACGTGCAGCAGAACGCCAAGTGCAGCAAGACGCTGCTTGAGAATCTCCCATCCTGAGTGACGGCCCCGGGCAGACGGATCTGCCCGTGGCCGCTTTCATGCGCGTGACACCCGTATGTGCGGCCTCTCCCCCCCTTTTAAAGGGGGGCAGCGAGTCTCCCCCCCTTACCAAAGGTGGCCGGCATCTCTCCCCCCCTTACAAAGGGGGGGTTGGGGGGGTTCTCTCCCTGCCCACAACAAGCCATCTCTACGAGCGGCCATCTCGTGCCCCAATCCCCCCCGAAGTCCCCCCTCAATGAGGGGGGGAGAGGCTCATCTTCCCCCCTAACAAAGGCCGGTCGTCAGAGACGCCGGCTGCCAGGCGGGAAGTCTCCCACTGGAAGATTCCTATCCGCTACAGTGTGGATCCGCCATTGCGCCCGGTCCGGTCATGCAACCCAGGAAAACGGCCATGTCGTCGGTATCCACGTCGACATCTTCATCGAACTTCGTGTCGGCGCATGCCGGATCGTACTGCGGAACCGACGGGCCGGTCAGGCACGCCTGGAAGTGGCCGAAGTCCGACTGGTCCACATCACCGTCGCGGTCGTAGTCGGCGGGACCATGGGGCGTGGCCAGCGCGGTGGTCGCGCCGGCGTAGTTCCGGGCGGCATTCCCATCATAGGCAAAGGCCGCGTAGTGGTAATTCGTGCCATTGGTGAGGTTCGCGTGCGTGAAGTTGCCCATACTGCCTGGCGCCCCCGCGAAGTCGCCCACCAGCACGCCGTCTTCCGGATCGCTGGGAAACACATCCGTGCGAAAGCGGATGCGCGTGCCGGCGAACTGGCCGCTGGAGGGATTTTGCCACGATAGACTGTTGAAGGTGTTCCCTGGCGTGGCATTGAACGAGACGACCGGCGACGGACCCAGCGACGCGATCGAGAAGTTCACCGTGGTGGTCTGATTCTCCACGATGGTGACATTCGGCACCGCGTGCTCGGTGAAGAACGCCTTCCGGGCCGTGGCCGTGTACGTGCCGGGGCTGACCAGAAACGCGTACGTGCCATTCGGGCTGGTGACGCCGGTCGAAGGTCCAACGGAAACCACCGCCTCGGCCACGGGCTGGCCGTACTGGTCGAGTACGACGCCGGTCAGCGTGCCCTGCGGGCCGGGTAGGGGGTTCGGCTGATTCGACCAGTAGATGTTCCAGTTATCCGCCTGCGTCGGGCGGGATTGCCATACCACGTGGCTGACGTGGCCGCCGGTGATCGCGAGGTCAGGATCGGTGGCGCTGTATCTGCCGGTGACGATCGGTTGTGCCGCCGACCACGCGCCGCCGGGTGCCAGCCGGCTCGAGAAGAAGACGTTGGCGTAGTCGTGCCATACGACGAAGAGCCGGTTGGAGGCGTCCGCCACGATTGAGGCGCTGATGTCATCCGTCGCCCCGAGTCGATTGGACAGGTTGGTGGCCGGGCTCCAGGTCGTGCCGGTAAGCGATCGGTGTTTGATCTCCCAACCGCCGTCGCCGCTGTCCTCCTGCAGCACCACGTGCACCACGTTGTCCGGGGAGACGGCGATGTCGCCCAGGCCGCCTCGCGTCGAGGTGTGGTGAATCTCGGTGCGCGGGCCCCATGTTCCACTGGCCGCGAGGCGGCGATAATAGATGTGCTTACCGTCGCTGACCCAGACCACGTGGAAGTTGCCGCCCTGGTCGATGGCCACGCGGGGCCAGGCGGACAGGGCGCTGTCCTGGCTGATGTTCTGAAAGCCGCTCCAGGCCCCGTTGGCGAAGACGTTCACGCCGATGTCCCACTCGCCGCCCACCTGGCCATCCTCGTGCCAGGCGACCAGCATGCGTGTCCCGGCCGGATCGACGGCGATCCGCGAGGCGATGGACCGCCCGCCGCTGCGCAAGTTGACGCGCTCGCTCCAGCCGGAAGGCGTTCGCCGGCGGTACCAGATGTTCTTCTCCGCCGCCTCCTCGTAACACACGTGCAGCACGTCGCCGGCGTCGACGGCGACGTCCGGCCGTGTGCCGTTGGGTCCGGACAGATCCTCAATACCGCTCCAGGCGCCGCCGCTGTAGGACTGGTACTTCACTCGCCAGGAAGTGGAGGGGTCCGAGCCGCCGGTCCAGACCACGTGCAGCGTATCGGCGTGGTCGCGAACGATGCGCGGGCCGAACGCCCGGGCGCCGGAAGGCTGATTGCTGACATTGACGGCCGGGTTCCAGGCGATGGCTCTCGAGCCCAGCAGCCACCCCACAGCAGCCATGGCCGATAAGATCGACAGAAGAGATCGAGGCACGGAAGAAGCCCTCATCGCTTGAGAGGACGTATTTGCGACTCCGGCCTCATTGTACCGTATTAAAGCGTTTGAAGACAACTTTTCATGTGCGCGCCGCAGGCGTTGGGGTGACTGGGTTCAGCCGGCGGCCAGTCAGGATCTCTCCTGCTCGCCACGCAGCATGACCAGTGGGCAGCACCTCTGCCGGCATCAGGGTAGGTCTGTTGGCGGCTGCGTGCAAGTGGTGCTCTCAATCGTGGGAACGAAGGGCAGGTTGCCGGTGGGACTCGAAGGGTCGGACAAGATGAACTTTCGCGCCTATGCCGCTACCATGTCCCCACCGAAGCAGTACTGGGAGTACACGCGATGCGATCGAATCGACTGGCGATAACGGCTCTTCTCGCTTCCTGCATGTTTCTTCCCGCCGTCCGCGCTGCGGAGAGTGCTTTTCTGCACGATCCCGCGGCCGGGCTGGAGCAGTGGACGAAGTATCTGGCGCCGGGCGCCTGGAAAGCACAGGACGGCTCGCTGATCAGTACCGAGCCGAAGGCCACCACGGCCCGGCTGGCCAAGATCGCGCCGGTGGCCGACGTGCTCATCGAAACCGAGGTGCGGACGTCCGGGCCGGGGCGGCGGTGCTTCGGGCTGGTGTTCCGGGCCCAGGAAGGCAACACCTGTCAGGTGGCTCGCTTCTACGACGGCCATGATAAGCTCGAGCTGCTCGGCTATATCGACGGCCAGGTCAAGCGCCAGGTGTCCGGAACGTCGAGCCTCCAGGTGCTGCCGCAAACCTGGTATCACTTCAAGGCCGCAGCCGTCGAAGACCAGATCATGGCCAAGCTCTGGCCGGCCGACGACGCGGCCGAGCCGGACTGGCAGCTTCGCGTGAACTGCCCCCAGCGCGCCCCCGGCGGCGCGGGTTTGCTCGTGGACGATGGCAGCCAGGTCGAGTTCAAGAACGTCCGCATCGCCTGGAATGACGAGGTCGCTGCCATTCGCCAGACGCTCGCGGCCGAACGGGAGGCCCGCCTTCAGCGCATCGAGGCGGGTCTGAAGATCGACCTGGAGCCCACGCCGTTCGTGCTCCGGTCGGACGAAGGACCGCAACGGCGGGTGCTGGTCAATACGCGAGTGGAGAACCAGCTCGAACCGGTGGATGGCCGTATCGAGGCCGACTATGGCGGTAAGACGTGGGCATTGGACGTGAAGGCCGCCGACGCGGTCGAGGGCAGCTACGAGATGCTCGTGCCCGAGCCGAGCGAGAAGACCGTCCTGCGCATCACCTTCTCCACCGACTCGGGCAAGCGGCTCTTCGCGGCCGTCATGGTCCAACCCGTGCGCCAATGGACCATCCACATGGCCCCGCACGTGCACTACGACATCGGCTTCACCGAGCCTCAGCCGGAGGTCATGGACCGGCTGGTCAAGGACATGGACTCGGCGGTCGAGTACGTGGAGCGCACGGCCGACTGGCCGGAGGACAGCCGCTATCGCTGGAATATCGAGGTGAGCAACCTGTTCAAGCTCTACGCCGAGCGGCGCAGCCCCGAGCAGGTCGAGCGGCTGATCAAGCACGTCAAGGACGGCCGCATCGAGATCTGCGGTTTCTACCTGAACATGCCGGCCGAAGTCATGGGCCACGAGGAGACCATCCGCTGCCTGTACTATGCCCAGGAGCTGCGCAACAGGTACGGCATCACCATCGACACGGCCATGATCAACGACGTGCCCGGCTACGGCTGGTGCTTCCCCGAGCTGTTCGATGAGGCCGGCATCCACCGCGTGTCCTTCCGGGCCAACGGTATCCGCGGGCAGTTCCTCTGGTATCGCCAGGGCGGCGTGCCCCGGCCATTCTACTGGCAGGGGCCCGAGGGCAGCAAGCTGTTCATGTGGTATACGGATACCTACCGCGACGGCAACTTCTTCCGCTCACCCGGCCTGCACGAGCGGGATTTTTACCGGGAGATCAAGCGCAACGAAGCGGCGGGTTACAAGTTCGATTCGTTTCAGCTCCGCATGGGCGGTGACAACCTGCCGCCGGACTTCAACACCAGCGTGAACGCCCGCGCGTTCGCCGCGAAGTACCTCTGGCCGAAGGTCAAGGTCTCCACCAACCGCGAATTCCTCGAGCCGCTGGAGAAGGCGTACGGCGACCAGTGCCCGACGTTCAGCGGGGATATCCCGAGCTGGTGGGCGGAAGGGCCGGCCAGCTCCGCGCACGAAAACGGGCTGATCCGCCTGGCCCATGACCGGCTGGTGGCGGCCGAGGCCTTGTGGACACTCGGCTGGCTGGCGGATCCGAAACTCGAGTACCCCCGGCAACGGATCAACGAAGCGTACGACAAGATGATCCATTTTGACGAGCACACCTGGGGCGCCAGCACGAGCATCACCGCGCCCAAGAGCGAAAACACACTGGGCCAGTGGAAATGGAAGACACAGTATGCTTACGACACGAAGCGCATGACCGACGAGCTGCATTCGGAGATCCTGGATCGGCTCTCGGCGCAGGTGGCCTGGCCGTGCGACCTGGTGGTCTGGAACACGTTGACGTGGGCTCGATCCGGCGTGGTCGAACTGCCGCTGAGTGGCACGCCATTCGAGCAGGCCAAGAGCATCCAGGTCTTCGCGGTTCAACCTGGTGAGTCCGTGCTCAAGCCGGTTCCGACGCAGCTTTCTGCGGAC
The DNA here is from genome assembly GCA_045863575.1 of Phycisphaerae bacterium. GTDB lineage: Bacteria > Planctomycetota > Phycisphaerae > UBA1845 > PWPN01 > JAAXZI01. The sequence goes on along the minus strand of BTUC01000132.1, from coordinate 1,869 downwards.
ACGCGGACCGCGTACTTCGTGGCTCGAGACGTTCCGGCATTGAGTTATGCACGGTTCACGGTGAATCACGGCGCGCAACAACCCGCGCTGAATCTGGAATCGGGCGACATTATCGAGAACGGACACTACCGCATCACCGCCGCGCCTGAAGTGGGCGGCCTGGCGAGCTGGTATGACAAGGCGTTGCAGCGCGAGTTGTTCGATGCCCAGGCGGACTACCGCGGCAACCAACCCATTCACGAGCGTTCGCTCGACGGGCGTGAAGGCATTCGCCGAAAGGTGCCCACGCGGTTCGAGCGAGTCACGCCCAAAGGCGGCAAGGTCGTGCGCCGCACGGCCGGACCGGTATTCAGCGAGCTGGTGCTGGAAACGAGCCTGCCCGGCGTTCCCACCATTCGCCAGCACATCCGGCTGTACAACGATTTCAAGATGGTGGATATCCGCAACGAGGTCACCAAGGAGGAAGTGTTCGAGCCCGAGGGGGTGTACTTCGCCTTCCCGTTCGATGTTTCGCCGCCGGGCATCCGCTTTGAGATTGCCAATGCGACCATGCGGCCGGGCAAGGATCAGCTTCCGTATTCCTGCCAGGACTTCTACGCCATCCAGCATTGGGCCAACCTGTCCGGCGACGGCTACGGCGTGATCTGGGCGCCGCTGGAGGCGGGGCTGGTCACCGTGAGCGGCCTGAATGCCTACCAGTGGGCCGATCAGATCGACTTCAACAACGCTCACCTCTACTCGTGGGTGATGAACAACTACTGGGACGTGAACTTCCGGGCGGCCCAACCGGGCACGACATCGTTCAGTTATCGACTGACCTCGTATGAAGGCAAGCAGGATCCGACCACCGTTACACGCTTCGCGTGGTCGCCGTTCTACCCGCTTACGGCAGTCTGGATGAAGGCGAAGGCGAACGGCGCGTTGAGTCGGGCGCCGGGCGAATCCGCCGCCTCCGCTGAGGACTCAGCCTCATCAAGTGAGCCAACGCCGGCCGGCTCTCTGCTCAAGGTGGAGGGCGATCGGGTTGTGGTGAGCTGCATCAAGCGCGGCGAATGGCAGGACGCTGTCATCGTCCGACTGCTGGAGATGAACGGCCAGCCGGCCGAGTGCACGCTGCACTGGTCCCTGCCCGCCGGCCGTCAGATCGCCAAGGCCTTCCTGGCCAACGCCCTCGAACAGCCCGGCGAACCGCTGACCGTTGAGGGCCACAAAGTCGCGGTGAAACTGCGGGCCCACGAGATTGTCACGGTAGGCATCGTTCCGCGGTAGGCAGTCCCTACCACCCGGAAGCGCAAGCGAGGAAGCAACAACGGAGCTCCGAGCGCAAGCGAGCAAGCCGACGAGGTGCTGAGCCACGACAAGTCACGCGCTATGGAGCAGGAAGTTGCCTGATCGGCATGTGCGGCATCGCCGCAATTCACTTGCTGGAAAAGAGTTATGTACGCGCCTCGACCATAGCCATTGCTGGTGGATTTTTTCCAGCACACTTGTTAACATCTTTATCATGAAGATTTGAAGCTGGGCGGCAATCGTGTGCCGCCCCGGCCGCATCTCCAGACTCAGAAGCAGTTGGCAGCGATGGGAAGGAGAGATCAAATGAGCACCCGGTCAAATCGTCTGTTCTCGGTGAGCGCGTGGGTGTGCATGGTCGCGACGACCACGACGCGTGGAGCGGTCTTCGACGGGTTGAACATCCCCATCGAACACGCGGGCTGCCTGGTGGCGACCCAGGGGATCAACACGAGCTGGGGAGACAGCCTCGATTCAAGCCAGGCGTCGACGGGCGGCTCAGAGTTGGACCAGTTGTTCGTTAATCCTGACATTTCCGGCGGGTTCCTCACCATCGCCATCACCGGAAACCTGGAAACC
>BTUC01000131.1:0-16755 GCA_045863575.1 Phycisphaerae bacterium | reverse complement strand
CCCGTCCGCCGGCCCAATGAATCGTAGGCGTACCGGAACAGCAGCCAGCCAGTCTTGGCGTGATGCGTCTGCAGCAGGCCGTTGCGCGTGACCAGTACCTCATGGTACGTCGCATCCCAATGGTTGATCGTGCGGGTCACCCGCTTGTCGGCCGCGTTCAACGTCTCGGTCGTGATGTTCACGTTTCCGTGCGCATCCTGGACGCGCATCTCACCAATAGTGCCGGCCGGGAAGTTGGTCAAACGACGTCGCTGATAGGATGCCGGCGCCGTCCCGGTGTCGTCGGCGTAGACCTGGCTCGTCGTGGTCAACCACCAGTCGCTGCCGATCTTCTCGTAAGCCGTCGTGGTCGCGGTCATGCGGTCGGCCGAGGCCGCCGTCAAGTCGCCGTCCGGCGTATAGCCCCCACCGCCGGCCACATCCAGGCCGGAGCGGATCACGTTGCCCAGCTCATCATATTCGTACACCGTCGGAGCCAGGCCGGCCGTGGTGGTCTTCCACAAGGCGCCCATGTGGTGGTCCCCATCGCTATCCGTGTAGTAGTCGTACGTGGTGACCACTTCCGTGCTCAGGTAGCCGGGGCGCTCTGTCTTGAGCGTCCGCCCGAGAGCATCCGTGGTGGTCTTCGTCCAGGGGCCGCTGTCGCCGCTGGGGCGGCTCTGAATGAGCCTGGTGCTGACGGAAATTCGCCAGGTACTGGGCCATCAAGCGCGGCTGGTCACGGATCACCAGTAGGTTCTCCGCATTGCTCTCCTTTGCCGCCTTCGAGAAGTTGAACGACCCCGTGATAATGACCTGCTCATCGATGAGGATGACCTTGTTGTGGGCGATGGCATGACGAGCATCAATCCGCACGTCGCAGCCTTGGTTGAACAGGAAGGTACAGCAGCAGGTTCCAGGAGAAGCAATGGGTCAGAAGTCCGGCAGCTCCTCAAAGCAACCCTCGGCGACGGCCTCACTCAGATGGTTGCACATTTCCTCCACCGGTGCGATCTCCTCCGAACTCGCTGCCGCGCACCGGGCGCCCAGCTCGGCACCCGCGGCGCGCAGCAGTTGCCGGCACTCGTCACGGCCTATGCGGCGATAGCCCTGATCGATGGCCCTCTGCAGCAGTGCCCCCAGCAGACTCAATGCATAGTGCCGCACAAAGCACGTCCGCGTCGCGCTGTTGATCGCCTCCTCCAGGATGGCGACGGTCCAGTCGCAGGTCATATCCGCCAGCGCATTGAGCCCGCGGATCTGCAGCGCGGGCGGCACGCCGTTGAGCACGAATTCATGGCCGATGGTGGCTGCGGAAGATCGGGAGGGTCTGCGGGCGAGCGCCAGCAGAACCGTGCCTTGGAAGGTCGGTGCACTCATGGTCGCGCTCCTTGGGATGCTGTGCTGACTGTCGTGGAAGGCGGGTGCGTGTACCCCTCGCCAGCCTTCAGGTGTGACCGCCCGAGCCCGGAGTCTGTATCGCCCCATGGGGGGAGCCTGGCGGTCGGGTGCGTCTGACGAACGTGCCTTCAGCAATCTTCATGCCACGGCGCTCAACTCGCGTCCAGGCAGACCAAGGCCGATAAGAAGGCGCTGTTTGGGGACATGTGCCCAGCACGAGAGTGCCCACTGTGGGGAAAAACGCGACCGTGCTTGCCCAAAGCGGGCGCACCGTCGGCGTTCCGCGGTCTGAACCGCTACAATCGGGCAAATCAGCCAACTGAGGAGAATACATGCGCAGGTACATTGTGGCCCTTGCCCTCATCCTGGCCTCCCTGCCCGCCGGTGTCTGGGCTCAGAATGACAATTATCGTGGCCCTCTCGGCGCGGCCTCCCCCGAACCTGCTACGCGACCTGCCGACGAAGGAGCCGATTCCCGGAGCCTGCTGGGGGTTGAGGGGGCCATCGAAGATGCTTCCATCACACGGCATGAGCTGACGGCCGGTGGTGAAACGCTCAGCTATGAGGCCACGGCGGCCCATATGCTGATGAAGGACGAGGAGGGCAAACTCAAGGCCCGCATCTTCTTCATGGCCTACCTGCTCAACCGTTCGGATAATGCCGATCCAGCCGACCGTCCGGTCACCTTCGTGTTCAACGGCGGCCCTGGCGCGGCCTCGGTCTGGCTCCACCTGGGTACGGCCGGACCGCGCCGGATCGACCTGAACCACGAGGGCGAACCACCTGCCCCGCCCTACCGTCTCGTCGAAAACCGCCACTCGTGGCTCGACGCCACCGATTTGGTCTTCATCGATCCGGTGGGCACCGGATACAGCCGGCCGGGCAAGGGGGAGAAGGGCGAGCAGTTCTACGGCGTGCAGCAGGATATCGCTTCGGTGGCCGACTTCATCCGCCTCTGGATCACGCAGTATCGCCGATGGGCCTCCCCGCTGTTCCTGGCGGGCGAGAGTTATGGTACCACCCGGGCCGCGGGACTTTCCGAACACCTGCTCGACCGGCACGGCATTGCGCTGAACGGCATCATGCTCATCTCGACGGTGCTCGACTTCGGGACTCTCCAGCCGGGGAACGGCAACGACCTGCCGTACGTGCTCTTTCTGCCTACCTACACGGCCACAGCCTTTCATCATGGCAAACTGGGGAAAGGGCTTCAGCAGGACCTTGGCCGTACGCTCCGGGAAGTGCAGCACTTCGCGGTGGGAGAGTACGCGACGGCCCTCATCAGGGGCGCGGCCATGAGTCCGGAGCAGCGCGCCGCGGTGGTCCAGAGCCTGGCCCGCTATACCTCGCTGGCGCCCGAGTTCATCGATCGGGCTGATCTCCGCATTGCACCCGGTGTGTTCCAGAAGCAACTGCTCTCGGACCAGCGGCGCATCATTGGCCGCTTCGACACGCGCATCACCGGCTTCGAGCCCGATCCCATCGCCAGCCGGCCTGAATACGACCCCAGCCTATCGCGCTACCTGCCGGTCTACAGCGCCAACTTCAACGACTATGTCCGCCGCGTGCTGGGTTTTCGCAGCGATCTTCCCTATGAAGTGCTCTCCAGCAAGGTTCACCCCTGGAAGTTCGGTGAATCGGGTGCGGGCTACCTGTTCGTGGCCGACGATCTGCGCTCGGCTCTGATCAAGAACCCGCACATGAAGGTGCTCTTTGCCAGCGGCTACTTCGATCTGGCCACCCCCTTCTTCGCCACCGTGCACACCATTGACCATTTGGACGTGGGCCCCGAGCTGCGGGCCAACATCGTGGAGAAGTACTACCTGGGCGGCCACATGATGTATCACCACCAGCCCACGCTGGCCAGGCTGCACGAGGACATCGTCTCATTCATCCGCGTTGCCCTGCCCGGCAGCGGGTCCTGAACGCAGACTGACCATTTACTTGACCTGCACCGTCTCCTTGTTCTGTAACCCGTCGTGTGTGTGATGCAATTCCAGCCGCCCCGGCGGCTGCTCGGCGACGGAGGAGGGGACCTTCTTGCCCACCGGCCCTTTGGCCGTAGTGATGCCGCCGTCCACCGCGTAGATTGCCCCGGTCACGTAGCTGGCCTCGTCGGAAGCCAGGAAGCAATACACGTTGGCGACCTCCTCGGGTGTGCCCAGCCGGCCCATGGGCGTCGCCTGCGTCATCATCTTCTCCATCTCCCGGTCCATGGGGCCGGTCTCGCGATGCGTCCAGGCGGTGTCGATGGGACCGGGCGCGACGATATTGACGCGCACACCGTACCGGGCCTGCTCGACCGCGACGCCGCGCAGGAAAGCATGGATCCAGCCCTTGGTTCCGCCATAGGGCGTGACGAAGGGCTCGCCCATGAGTCCCGCTTCCGATCCGGCGGCCAGGATACAGCCGCGGGTTTCCTGGAGCAGCGGGAGGGCAAACCGGGTCATGAGAAAAACCGAGCGGATGTTCATGCGCATCATCTCATCGAACTTGTCGATGGGGTACTCCTGCGTTTCGGCCGTGGCCAGAAACACCCCCGCGTTGTTCACCAGCACGTCCAGCCGGCCGAACGCCTCCACGGCTTTCCGGACGCAGCCTTCGGCATAGGCCTGGTCGCTCACATCGCCGACGAATCCCACCACGGTCGCACCGTGCTGTTCCATCTCGGCCACCACCTCGTTCACCGGGTCGCCGGGGAGGCCGTTCACCACCACCTTGGCTCCCTCCTTGGCGAACTTGTGCGAAATGGCCTCGCCGATGCCCGTCGCCCCGCCGGTCACGATGGCCACTTTGTCCTGCAAGCGCCGCATATCGGACCTCCCTCATGAGTCCAGATTATTACGCCACGTCCGGGAATTCTCGGCCGTGGACCTCTACTCAAGCGTACGCAGGGACTCTGGCCCGACCGTAATAAATGGGGCGGATTTCAATTCCGGGACAGATGTATCGTACATATAGGGCAGGTGAACACGGGGGAACGAAATGCACCATCTCAGCAGGAGAGCGGAACAGATCCTCAAGCTCGCGAAGGAAGCCGCCCGCGAATATGAGCAGGGCTTTGTCGGCACGGAGCATCTGCTGCTGGGCATCATTCGTGAAGGCACGGGCGTCGGCGCCGCCATCCTCTTGGAGCACGGAGCCACTGAGGAGAAGATCAAGGAGCGGATCGACCACCTCATCCGGCAGCGGTTGCAGGAGACCTGGATCCTGGGCCGCCTGCCGGGAACACGCCACTACCGTGACGTGCTCAGCAAGGCCGGCGCCGCCGCCCGGGGCCACGGCAACTGGCAGATCTGTTCCGTGCACCTGCTCATGGCCCTGTTACAGGAAAAAGGCTCTACGGGCTGCCAGGTATTGACGGACCTGGGCATCTCCATGGAGGTGGTCCGCCGTGCCATCGTGCAGCAGGCCGCGCTGAGATAAGCCAGGTGGACGGCTCGAGCTGATGGTGCCGGGCCGGTCCAAATGAGAGTGCTGATGGGACCGAGGGCGAAAGCGAGAAGGCCGCTTTCACACTTTCTCACCTTGGCACTTTGCGCACAAATCACGGCTGGGCTCGTGCACCCGCCGATGCCGGAAAATCGCGCTGGTAGCGGCGCAGCAACTCGGCCGGATCATTGGCCAGCAGATAGATCTTGCCGTGGATCATCTTCCGTTCGCCCGGCTTCATTCCGCCGATGCGGAAGTCGCTGTGGATGCACTTGATGATGCCCTGGAACAGTTCCTGCGTGTCGCTCCAGGCCATGGCCAGGACGAGCCTCTCGTCAGCCGAAAAGCAGCCCACCAGCCCATTAACCGGTTTGGTCCTGCTGATGGGTCGCGGATTCACGTCGTTCAGGTCGATCCCCTCCGGGACGTAGACCTGCCCCGGCGTGTACCGCGCCTTCTGCTCGCGGTGTGTCTCATGCATCCGGGTGAGGCCCCGCTGGGTGAAGATGAAACACTTTTCGAAGTAATCGTCCTGCCCCCTGCCGGTGAAGGTCCCCACGCGCGTGCACGGCTGCGCCCAGTCGACGTCCACATGCTCATCCGAGCGGTTCACCAGTTCCATCCGCAGGTCCACCTCGTCGCCGGCCGCCTGGATGTCATGGAGGATCTCGACCTTGCCGTCCACGAGCGTGCGCAGCTTCACCCAGCACCCCTCCGGATCGGCGGCGATCTTCTCCATGGTGAATGGAATCGTCGTCTGCTCCCACTCCCGATCGGTGCTGCCCCGCCGGCAGAAGGCCTCGAGGTACCAGGTCTCCACACGGCCACCGGGCAATCGATCGGAGTGCAGCGTCAGCATCTCGTCTTCCCAGGTGACCCGCAGATCGCTGCCTCCCGGTACACGGGAGCAGCCTGCGGCCGCCATCAGTGCACCGGTCATCAGCAAACCGCCCGCTGTGTGTCGAATGGTTGAGCTCATGGAGGGATATAATCCGCGGGAGGACAGTAAATGGCAACGAGCATAGCACTACAAAGCGGCGCGGCCGGCGCTTTGGCATTGACGGCCGCACACGAGTCCCTTCGACGCCTGATTCCTTTGGCTCCCCGTGTGGACCTCGTCGGGATGCGAGCTATCGCCCGGCCAATGGAGGCTTTCGGCGCTCAACCGCCGGCAGAGACCCGTTTGCATCGGCTGGCGCTCATCGGTGATCTGGTCTCCAACTCTCTGTACTACAGCCTGATCGGCGCAGGCCAGGCTGGCCGGCCATGGCGCCGTGGGGCAATTCTGGGCTTGGCGGCCGGGGCTGCGGCCGTGCTGCTGACCCCGGCACTGGGACTGGGGCGAGCCGAAGTCCGCCGTACGCGGACGACGGCGCTCATGACCCTCGGCTACTATCTGCTGGGTGGGCTGGTGGCTGCGGGCACGTTTCGGGCGCTTCGCCACCGGACCGGCGAGTTGAGTCCATGCCGCGAATCAGCGCTGGATTGTTGATGTACCGCCGGCGGCAAGGCGACTTGGAGGTCCTGCTCGTCCATCCAGGTGGGCCGTTCTGGGCCACGAAAGACGATGCAGCCTGGACGATCCCCAAAGGGGAGGCGGCCGAGGGCGAGGAACTCCTGGCCACGGCGGTGCGCGAATTCGAGGAGGAGACGGGTATCGCCCCCTGCGGCCCATTCCTGCCGCTGGCGCCAGTCCGCCAGAAGGCCGGTAAGATCGTTCACGCCTGGGCCTTCGCCGGCGACTGCAATCCCCAGGCGATCCGAAGCAACACCTTTCGCGTCCAGTGGCCACCGCGCTCGGGACAGTGGCCAACCTTCCCCGAAGTGGACCGGGCTGACTTCTTTCCTCTCCGGGAAGCACACCGGAAAATCAACCCGGCCCAACGGACCCTGCTCGACGATCTCGAGGCCAAACTTGGAGATCCCGGAACGGCCTGAGGCGGACCGGCCGTTCGCCGCGCCCAGGTTCAAGAATGAGGGCCGTGGATCGGTTCACAGCCCGGCCCGCATCTTCCCCTCCGCACACCACAGCGCGCGCCGCGCGTGGAGGCGAACTATACCCACCCCTGCCGCTTCCCCCTAAATGCTGCAGGGGTTGCATTCCACGAATGGCGCGCGGCGTCTACGGAATACACTCCAGCAGTGCCTTGCCTCGATCGCCCGGCCGGCCCACCAGTCCCCACGCCCGCCGACCCAGCAGGCCGGACAACAGGTCACCTCCCCGGCAGTTGACCAGTCGCGTCATGAGCAGAAGCAGCCCGATCAGCGCCCCACCGATAACGCCCCCCAGATGAGCCCAATGGGCCACGTTGTCCTCAACTTTGAGCACCGTGTAGAGAACATCGAACGCGATGTAAAACAGCACCACCCAGAACCCACGAACGGCGAACAGCTTCATGTACAGCCGGAAGCCGCCGATGAACCCCAGTCGAAACCAGAACGCCATGTGCACCTTATGGATGGGCATGAGCACGAGGTACATGCCGGACAGACCCATGATTGCTCCGGAAGCGCCCAGCAGGGCATGAGGAGTCGAAACGGTCACCCGGCATGTAGTGGGGAGCCACCAGACGCAGCTTCTTCGAACAGAAGGGACACTTGCCCGAGCGGCCGATGGTGGATTCGGGAACTTTCAAGTGCCGGCCGCAAGGACAACGAATGGCGATCATCGCGCCCATGGCAGTACTCTCAGCAGGGGTGTAGTAGCTTCAGCTCAGCAGAGTGTACTCTGTTCCAGTATTCAGCAGCAAGGCCAATGACCTGGGAAAACGCTGAAGAGCATTCTGCGCATGCACGGCCAAAGCTTTTGCAAACGGGTGGGAGGAGGCAGCGCGCATGGTGGACACGACGAGAACCGTGGCGGTCAGGCCGCGCGAAAGTGGTTATCGTGCTGGGTTTTTCCGGCTGTCAGGGCGATACCGGCCCCGAGGGCTCGATGCGCCGCCGCTCGCGGATCTCCCCCCCCTGCTCGAAACGGCGGGCCACGATCCAGCATAGCGTCAGCGTGGGAATAGGAGATGTAAAGGGAATCAGAGCCTCGACCGTCGCGACCTGGCGGAGGGCTTTCAACCCCAGCCGGTCGAGGATCAGCCACGTGAACGGCGCCGCCAGTACGTCCAGACCCAGATCCAGCAAATCCAGGGCCAGCACCAGCGAAAACGGCACGCGCCGCAGCGTTTCGAAGAAACCCGCGTCCGCCGGCACGGAAATGCGTTTGAGTCGACGATAGACAGACATCAGCAACGCTGCGCCGAGCACCACCGCGATTCCCATGGTAATCAAAATGGCTTCGAGCATGTGTACACCTTGTGAGCTCGTTGATTGACTGCCGTTAGCGGTGGCCAGTGCCCACCCTTTCATTTATAGGCACGCCAATAAGTTCGACTGTTTGACATATTGATGCTGCTTACGTATGCTTTTATGCATGAGCAGAACAACTGTACGGCTCGACGAAAATCTGCTTGCACAGGCCAAGCAACTGGCCGTTCGCACCAACCGGACTCTGACGGTCGTCATCGAAGACGCGCTGCGCGAGGTCATTGCCCGCTCAAATGATCCCAGCCCGTCGCGACATCTGGTTTTTCCCACCTATGGCGGTGGCTGGGTTCGGCCTGGCGTGGACATCGACAACTCGGCCGCCCTCCTGGAAATCATGGAAGCCCCCGATGATCCTGCCTGACGTCAACGTGCTGATTTACGCGCATCGCGAGCAGGCACCTGATCACGATCGTTATCGCGAATGGCTCGTGAACGTCGGCAGAGGGCCTGAGCCCTACGGATACTCAGAATTGGTTCTCAGCAGCTTCCTGCGCATTGTGACCAGCACGCGCATCTTTCCCAAGCCGACGCCCTTGGAGCAGGCGCTGGAATTCGTGACCCGATTGCGGGAGCCGGTCCAGGCGGTGCGGATCTCCCCCGGTTTTCGACACTGGTCGATCTTCGCGGACCTGTGTCAGCGGTCGAACGCCAAGGGCAATCTCGTGCCCGACGCTTACCTCGCGGCCCTGGCCATCGAGTCGGGCAGTGAGTGGATCACCACAGATCGCGATTTCGCCCGCTTTCCAGGCCTGCGCTGGCGTCATCCGCTGGAATGAACCCTTCTGCTCATCTTCATATCGCCGAAGTCAAAGTTGCTCCGGGTTGCTAACCAGACGGTGCTTTCGGGCATGGGGTTCGACTCCCTCGCCATCCGTTTCAGAATGCCCAGCGATGCGGTTAGAATAAAGTGCCGGCCGATGCCGCGCCGGCAGCCTCACACCGGGGGTAGAGCCCTTGGACCGCTGGTCACTGGATTTCGATGCGCCGGATCTGGCCGGTTGGCTATGGGTGGCGGTCGGGCTGCTTGCGGCCGCTGAACTGGTCCGGTACGTCTTCACCGGCCGGCGGCCGCAGGCCACGGGCGGCCGCGTGGCCATCGCGGCTTTCCTGGTGCTTGCATTCCTGGCTCTGCGGATCACCGGACGACTGCAGCTCGACGCCAGCAACCATCCCCGGGCAGCCCTGGCTTTGGGGTTCCTGCTCGTTCCGTGGCTCGTCCGGGCCTATGCCCGCACGACGCGGGCGATCCGTCCGTCCGTGCGGCTGGGATTGCTGGTCCTGCGGGTGTCAGCGGCGGGCGTTGTGCTCATGCTGCTGGTCCGGCCGGTTCTCCAATTTCTCTCCGTTCAACGCGAGCGTCCTGTCCTGGGGATTCTGCTCGACGACTCCCGCTCGATGACCACGCGCGATATGCCCGGCGGCCAACAGCAGCCCGAGACCTCACGACTGGAGGCGGTCCAGGCCGCACTCGCCCAGCATGCCGAGAAGCTGAACGCCTTAGCCACCGAACTGGATTTTCGCTGGTTCGTCTTCGACGCTCAGTTGAGGGAACTGCCCGCGCCGTCGCTGAAAGGCGACGGCTACACAACGGCGATGAACGCCGCACTGGAGCGTATCCACGAGCGGCTGGCCCAATCTGGAGCACCGCGCGGCGGCGTGGTGGTGATCTCCGACGGCCGGGATAACGACTCCACGGAGCAAGAGCAGGCCACGGCCGGCACCGCCCTGGCCGCCGCCGGTGTACCCATCTATGCCGTTGGCGTGGGCAGCGACCAGCCGGGGAGTCAACTTCGCCTGCTGGCCCGGCGTCTGGATTGCCCCGGCAGCGTGGCCGTTCACAACCGCCTGCCGGTCCGTGCGGAGTTCCTGGCTGAGGCCCTGGCCGGCTCAACCGTGGAGGTTGAGCTGCTCTTTGATGACGAGGTCGTGGACCGCCGCCGGGTCGACGTGAGCCAGCCCCGCGAAGCACTCAGCATCGATCTCGCTCACACGCCCACCACGGGCGGCCTTCACCGGGTCACTGTCCGCGGGCACTCACCACTGATCGCCAACACCGGCGAAGAGGCGTCGGTCGGCCAATTCGTCCGTGTGACCGACGACAAAATCCAGGTGCTCTACGTCGATCGCGCGCGACACGAGCGGGCCATCATCTCCCGCTGCCTGGAGGCGGCCCAGGAAGTGCGGGTGACCAAGCTCGACCTCAGCCGCCCCGCCGGCGACGATCGCTCCAGTCCGTTGCCGGCCAGCCCGCTGGCGTGGGCGACCTACCACGTGATCCTGATCGGCGACGTCGATCGCTGGGCATTCCCCGATCAGTCGCTGCGCACGCTGGCGGAGATGGTCACGCAGAATGGCCGTGGCCTGGCATTGCTCGGCGGGGTTCGCACGCTGGGCAGTGGGCGCTTCGCGGATTCGCCGCTGGAGCAACTCCTTCCGGTGGACCTGGGGGCTGCCGGGCAGCAGGAGGGGCCTGTCCGGCTGGAACTCACGCCGGCCGGGCGCAGTCACCCGGTCTGCCAGCTCGCTGCTGACGAGAATGCCAGCCGGAGCATGTGGCAACAATTGCCTGCCTTTGCGGGCTCCAGCCGTCTGGCCGGCGTGGCGCCGACGGCCGAAGTCCTCCTGCGAACGCCTGAGGGCGAAGCGCTGATGGTGGTGAACGAAACCGGTGGCGGGCGGGCGGCCGCGCTGGCCTTCGACTCGACCTGGCTTTGGTCCTTCGCTCACGATCAGGGCCTGCAAGCCCAACGCCGCTTCTGGCGGCAACTGGTACTCTGGCTGGCCAACCGCAAACCGCAGGTCTGGGTGGCCGCTGACCGCCCGCGATATGACCTCGTGCGCCTGCGCGGCAACAGTCAGGCCGTCGTGCTCCGCGCCGGCGCCACTGATTCCACCACTGGCCGTGTGCCGGAAAACATGACGCTGACAGGGACGCTCACCGACCCGGCGGGACGGAAAGAGGAACTCACCTGGATCCGCACGATGGACGCCCAGGAGGCCCGACCGACGGTGAATCGGTCCGGCGAATACCGCGTCCAGGTCACCGCCCGCTCCGGCTCGAGAACGCTGGGCGAGTCAGAAACCGCGTTCGTGGTCAGCACCCCGGACCCCGAGATGGCCGACACCACGGCCGACTTGGCGGCGCTCAAGCGAATCGCCGCGCGCACGGCCGCTGCCGGAGGCGAGTACGTGCCCCTGTCTGAGCTGGGCCCGCTGCTGGATCGGATCAGCGCGCAACGACCTGTCGAACAGCTTGTCCAGATCCGTCGGCTGCACATGGTGGACGATCAGCCCTGGGCCTGGCTGCTTGTATTCCTGGCCCTTCTCACCACCGAGTGGGTCGCTCGGCGACTGGCCTCGCTGGCGTAATGGCCTCATGAGCGCATGTGGCAAGGTTTCAAAGCACAGTTGGGGTCCTCAACCCGTGAGGGGGATTGCGGGGCGGGTCGTCGTTGTAGAGGGTCCGGCTTCCATGTGGCGGCCGAACGGTACCTCCCGTAGCGGGATCTGAGCGTGGTTGGAAACGAAGTAACGAAGCGTCCAATCACTGGGAAACAGCAGCACGCTGTTGCCCGCGCCATCCCGGGCCAGCTTGGTGCCGCCGGGCAGAATCAGGGCCCGAAGCTGGTCCATGCCCACCTCCGGCGAGACCCAGCGCAGCACCGACCAGGGCGCCGGCTCGAAACGCGTCTCGACGTTGTACTCCGTCTGCAACCGGTACTGCACCACGTCGAACTGCAGCGCCCCCACCGCCCCGAGAATGGGCACCCGGCGAACCTCGTCTGGATCCTGAAACAACTGGATCACGCCCTCGCGGGCCAACTGATCGAGACCCTCGCGGAACTGCTTGGCCTGGGCGGTGGTGCCGTGCAGGTACGCAAAGCACTCGGGGGCAAAGTGCGGGATGCCGTCGTACACGATGCCGGGATCTTCGGTGAGCGTGTCGCCGATGCGGAAGTCTTCGTGCCCGACTACGCCAATAATGTCGCCTGCAAAGGCCTCGTCGATGGATTCGCGGTCCTGGCCGAAGAGCTTGTGTGAAGAAGCCAGCCGGGCCTTACGGCCAGTCGGAGCATGAACCACCGTCATATGACGCGAAAAGCGTCCCGAGCAGACGCGCACGAACGCCAGCGTATCGCGGTGCTTCGGGTCCATGTTGGCCTGGATCTTGAAAATGAAGCCGGAAAACGAAGGGTGATCCGGCGCCACCACCTGACCGACGGCCGCCCGCACAGTGGGCGCGGGGGCCATGTCCAGAAACGAGTCGAGCAGCAACTGGACGCCGAAGTTATTGGCCGCACTGCCGAAGAACACCGGCGTCAGCTCGCCCCGCTGGACCGCGTCGCGATCGAAATCCGCGCCCGCGCCCGCGAGCACTTCGAGTTCTTCGACGACCGGGTCCAGGATGTGATTGGCAACCCGCTCGCGGACCTGGGGATCGGCGATGCCGCTGACGCTGACCGGCGCCTTGTACGCCCCGCCGGGTGTGCGCTCGAAAAGATGCATTCGCCCGGCCAACCGGTCATAAACGCCGCGGAACTCGGGGCCGGAGCCCAATGGCCAATTCACCGCATACGCCTGGATGCCCAGCACGCTCTCCAACTGATCGAGCAGCCAGAGCGGCTCCCGCGCCGGCCGGTCGAGCTTGTTCATGAACGTGAAGATGGGGATCTGCCGGCGACGGCAGATCTCGAAGAGCTTGCGCGTCTGCGTCTCGATGCCCTTGGCCGCGTCGATGACCATGACCACCGCGTCGACCGCCATGAGCACGCGGTAGGTGTCTTCGGAGAAATCCTGGTGGCCCGGCGTGTCCAGTAGGTTGATCACGTACCCGGCGTAATCGAACTGGAGCAGCGTGGAACTCACCGAGATGCCGCGCTTGCGCTCGAGCTCCATCCAGTCGGACGTGGTAGCCCGCTGATTCTTCCTGGCCGTCACCGAGCCGGCCAGTTGCACCGCCCCGCCATAGAGCAGGAACTTCTCGGTGAGAGTGGTTTTGCCGGCGTCCGGATGCGAAATGATGGCAAACGTCCGGCGACGCCGGATTTCCTGGTTCAACATGTACAATTCCCGTTCTAAGCTCTTGCTATGCAGGCACTTTCGACAGAATTCGAGTGGATATTCGGTTTGCGACGGGTGAACCGACACAGCCGCGACGTGGGGCAGCGGAGCCGATCAGGGTGGAGTGATGCGTTCCCCAAGGGAGTGACGGTGGAACCGACCTGATATGGGCGTTGGTTTCATGCCCGCAGTATAGCACATTCAGAAGCTGCTGGCACAGTTTGCGCACGGCCGGGTTTAGAGCCCAGCATAATAGGCGTGTGCCACTGCTCTGTGCGACACAGCAGTGGCACACTCGCTGTCGACCGTTTCCGGAGCTACGGGGGCGATGTTTTTATCGGTTTCCGCGCCGCGGCCGCGCCGGACGAGCCGGCGCCACCCCTCGGCCGGCCTGGCTCCAACGCGGCTCCATGAGCTGGGAGGACCAGCGGTCGTAAGCAGCGGTGAGTTCCTTGACCTTATCCGGATGGTCAGCAGCCAGATTCTTCTGCTCGCCGACGTCAGCAGCCAGATCGAAGAGCTGGCCTGGCTCATCGCCAAGCATCACCAGCTTCCAATTTCCGTCGCGGACGGCCGCTTTGGCACCGAACCGCCAGTACAGCGTCTCGTGTGGCGGGGCGTCTTTGTCACCGGTCAGGTAGGGCAGCAGGTTGACACCATCTAGATCCGCGTCCTTCGCCAATGCCGCTCCGGCGGCCGCGACGGCCGTCGGGTGAATGTCCAGCGAGATCACCGGCTGATCGTAAACTCTGCCCGCGGGCAGCTTGCCCTTCCACTGCACAATGAATGGCACGCGGATTCCGCCCTCCCACATGTCGCTTTTGTTGCCGCGCAGCGGCGTGTTCCGCGAGCCGTTCGAGAGCGAGGGCCCGCCGTTGTCGCTCAGGAAGAAAATCAGCGTATTCTCTTCGATACCCGCCTCGCGCAGCCGGGCCAGCACCGCCCCGACGCCGTCGTCCATGGCCGAGAGCATGGCGGCATAGGTGCGCCGCTTGGGATCTTCAATGCGAGGGAAGCGCTTGAGATACTTCTCGGGCGCCTGCAGGGGCGTGTGCACCGCATTATAAGTCAGGTACAGGAAGAAAGGCTCCTTGGCGTGCCGGTCGATGTAGGCTACCGCTTCACGGCTGAACGCGTCGCTGAGGTACTCCTGCTCATCCACCGGCGTGAACCCGCGCATGATGGGGTTCAGTGGGTCGCCGAGCGCATCGGTGTAGGAGTGCCCTCCGTGGAGAAAGCCGAAGTAATCGGTGAAGCCGCGCTTGAGCGGATGGAACCGCTCCTTGAGACCCAGGTGCCACTTGCCGACCATGCCGGTAGCATAACCAGCCGCCTTGAGCCGGTTGGCGAGCGTGACCTCGTCGAGCGGCAGGCCGAAGTCGTCCGCCGCCCGATCGGGCGGTCCCGGATTGAATTCATGGCCGAAGCGCTGCTGGTATCGCCCAGTGACCAGGCCGGCCCGCGTGGGGCTACACACGGGGCAGGAGACATATCCGTTGTTCATCCGGATACCGTTCTTAGCGAGCGAGTCGATGTTCGGCGTGGGAATATCCAGCGAACCCTGGCAGCCCAGATCGGCATAGCCCAAGTCGTCGGCGACAATGACCACGATGTTGGGCCGACGGGACCGGTCGGCTGAATTCGGCTCCTCGGCGATCGCCATCCCGGGAGCGACCAGAAGACCAGCCAAAGACACGCCGAGGATCGGCAATCGACTCCGCATGGGACGACTCCTCTCTGCCTGGGACGATGCACTCTCCAGGCCATATCCTCCGGTCGCGAGGGGGTGGATGCAAGGGGGAGGAGCCGGTGGTGCGTTGTCAGTCGTCAGTTGTCAGTGGTCAGTTGTTGGGTCAGTGGTCCTGTGGTCAGTTGTTGGCAAGGTGGGTGGTGGATTGTTGGTTGTGGGTTGTTATTCTCGCCGTCTCTCCATCGCTCCTTCTCTTGGTCGCTCCGTCTCCCTCCCTCGGTACTCCGGAGGAGGGCCGGGGTGGGGGCTTGACAGGCAACAGGCTACGCTTGCTTCCCGAGACGTTGTTTTCGGCAGCCGCGCCTGGCCCTGCCTTGTTAACTGCACCGGAGTTACAATAGAGAGGGTCAACCGAAACCGATCAGGAAGGTCTGTGCATGGCTCGATACTGGATCATCGCCGGGGCAGTAAATGGGTTCCTCGCGGTCGCCCTGGGTGCCTTTGCAGCCCACGGGCTCAAGCAGCGCGTCGCGCCGGATCTGCTGGCCATCTTTGAGACCGGTGCCCGCTACCACATGTACCACGCGCTGGCGCTTCTGGCGGTCGGCTGGGTGGCCGCCCAGGCGCCGTCCAGCTTGGCCACTGCCGCGGCCTGGTGCTTCCTGGCCGGCATCGTCATCTTCTCGGGGAGTCTGTACGCGCTCACCCTCTCCGGCATCCGCGGACTGGGGGCCATCACCCCGATCGGCGGCACTCTCCTGCTGGTGGGTTGGGTGCTGCTGGCCGCGGCCGCGGCGAGGCTTCGATGAAGAGCGGTCAACGCGCGTCTTCCAAATAGATCCACCGAAAAAAGGAGGCAACGAGCCGCGGACTTCAGCCCGCGCGGCGACTCGAAGTTGAAAAACGGTACTTCCGGCCATGCTCGCCAATTCCCCCGGCACGGCCAGGAGCCCCTATTGACCGGGCGCCCACAAATACATGAACTGCGGCGTCGGCGGCAGCCAGCTATCCGGAAGCTGCACGTTGATCAGGTTCATCTGCGGGGGGCCGGAGGGCTGGCGGGCGTAGACGTTCGGCGTGTACTCCAGCGGCCGCTGGTAGGTGACCACCTTTACCTTCTTCTCACCAGTGCGGGTCTTCACGCAGGCGATGGCATCGCGGAGTGTGCCGATGCGATCCACCAGCTTCAGCTCCAGCGCCTGCTCGGCGGTGTAAACGCGCCCGTCAGCCACGCCGCGAACTTGAGCCTCGTCCAGCTCCGGGCGTCCAGCGACCACCACCTTCACAAAGCGATCGAAGAACTCGTCGATGATCGACTGGAACATGGCCCTCTCCTCGGCCGAGAGCTTCTTGAAAGGCGAGCCGGCGTCTTTCATGCGGCCGGACTTGATGGCCTCGGCCTCGATGCCGATCTTGTTCATCGTGCCGGAGAGGTTCACCGTGTACATGATCACGCCGATGCTGCCGGTCACCGTCGTAGGATGGGCCACGATCTCATCCGCCCCGCACGCGAGGTAGTACCCCCCGCTGGCCGCCACATCCATCATCATGGCCACTACCGGGCGCTGGCCCTTGGTCTTCTCCTTGAAGCGCAGCAGCTCGGTGTACATCACATCCGACGCCGTGACCCCCCCGCCGGGCGAGTTGATCCGCAACAGAAGCCCTTTGACCGAGGGGTCCTCCGCCGCTTTGTCCAGCTTCTCAGTGAACACCGAAACCGGGTTCTCGCCTTCTCCGATCAGCGAGAACTTCTCCGCGTTCATGATCAGCCCGTCCACATCCACCAGCACGATCTTGCCCGGCGACCAGCCGCCTTCGTCGATCAGCGTGGTCTCTTCCAGTTCCCGGTCGGCCGGTACCGGCGTGATCTTGTA
>BTUC01000130.1:0-16766 GCA_045863575.1 Phycisphaerae bacterium | reverse complement strand
CATCTCCTGGTCCCCTTGTCTCCTTGTCTCCCGGTCACCTTGTCACCGCACCACCGTGCCAGCCGCCCCAGAAACGAGTATGATGAAGCACAATCAGACGATCCCAGGGAGTACCCGTACCCATGACCGACGCTCAGCGTCTCGAGCAGTTGTTCCATGCCCAGCACGCCTGTCTGTCCATCGTCACCAACGAGGAGGACTACGCGCTTCGACTCGTCCGTGATGCCGCCATCAACCTCAACGCGGATCTGCTCATCTGGTCGGTGATCGGCGGTGTTCGCGACGGCCTGGTGGCCGACGGCGATCCTGTGGTGGAGACCGAGCACCCGGCCGCCGGGTTGTACCACCTCGGCTCACGGCCGGGGCGGTTTCTCGCGGCCACGCTCGATCTAGCCGGCCATCTGCGGGACGAACGCATCCTCCGGCTGCTGCGCGATCTCATCGCCCGGTTCCGAGAGACGGGCAGTCACCTGGTTCTGATCGACCACAAGCAGGACCTGCCCGACGTCGTCTGGGCGGAGGCCACCCGTTTCGAAATCTCCCTGCCCGACGAGAGGGAACTGGAGGAGATTATCCGCGACACGCTGCGCCGGCTGCACCGCGCCGACCGCATCACCGTGGACATCAACCGACGCGGACTCACCACCATCATCCGCAACCTGCGCGGGCTTACCCGCCGGCAGGCCGAGCAGATCATCATCGACGCCGTGGCCGACGACCGGCGCTTCGACGAGCAGGACATCAACGCCATCCTGGCCCGCAAGCGCCAGGCCCTGCAAAGCGGCGGGCTTCTGGAGTATATCGAAGCTCCCGTCAGTCTGGACGAAATCGGGGGGCTGCGTCGCCTCAAGGCGTGGCTGGAGCGGCGACGTGAAGCGGTCGGGGACGAGGCGGCCGAGTTCGGCCTGGGCGCGCCGCGCGGCGTGCTCATGCTCGGCGTCCAGGGCGCGGGCAAGAGCCTGTGCGCCAAGGCCATCGCCACGGCCTGGCAGCGGCCGCTGTTGCGCATGGATCCCTGTGCCCTGTACGACCGTTACGTGGGCGAGTCGGAGCGCCGCCTGCGCGATGCCCTCCGCCAGGCGGAAGCCATGGCCCCGATCATTCTGTGGATCGACGAGATCGAGAAGGCCTTCGCCTCGGCCGCCAGCCGCAGCACCGACGGCGGCCTCTCGCAGCGCATGTTCGGCACGCTGCTCACCTGGATGCAGGAACACACCGCGCCGGTGTTCCTGGTCGCGACGGCCAACGATATCGAGGCCCTCCCGCCTGAGCTGCTGCGCAAAGGCCGCTTCGACGAGATCTTCTTCGTGGACCTGCCGGATCAGGAGTCGCGCCGCAGCATCCTGGCCATCCATCTGCACAAGCGCCGCCGCGACCCGGCCGTTTTCGACCTGGACACGCTGGCCACGCTCTCGGAGGGCTACAGCGGCGCCGAAATCGAGGCGGCCGTCGTCTCCGCACTGCACGAGGCCTACGCCGCTGGCAAGCAGTTGGAGACCTCCGACGTCGCGCAGGCCCTGCGCGCCTCGCCGCCCCTCTCGGTCACCATGGCCGAGCGCATCGCCGACCTGCGCACGTGGGCCGCCGGGCGGTGCGTACCTGCGGATTGAGGAACTCTGCGCTCATGGCCGGGCGTAGGGAGGGTGACGGAAAGAGTCTCAGGTTCAGACGAAAAGCAGCGCCAGCCCCGTGATCGCGAAGCACACGGCCAGAGCAAACGAGAGAATCACCAAAAGGACGAAATTCGAAATCAAACCGGCGATGAAGAAGAACGGCATCTTGAACGCTCGCGCCGGCCTCAGGCTGGCCAGCGCCCCCAGGCTGAGGGTGATACTCATCAGCCACCACAGCAGCATCAGCAGCAGGATGGCCGGTGCTCCGGGTACCAGCCATGTCACCCGCTCGAGTAGCCCGGCTCCGGCCAGAAGCAGGACGCTCAGCAGCACGAAGCTACGATGGTATCCGATCAGTCCATTGCTCGCCTCCGGTCCCGCGCGTCGTGATCCCTCCCGCAGTTGCCATTGCCAGGTATCGGATTGCCAGATGTAACGGAGGATCGATTCTGAAGCCGCCGCTCCCCACAACAAAATCGGAACCAGGGATACCCACATCCGCAGTCCGTGAACCAGATCCGAGACCCAGGTGGACAACCAGACCGGCAGCGCGCCGGCCGTCAGGATCATGACGATGGTCTGAAACTGCCGTGTGGACTCGGGCCGGCACGCAGGCGGAAAGGATCGGGCGAAATGAACAGGCCTGAACCAGATCAGCAGGCACGTGCGGGCGAAAGCCACCGGCAGGCTCAATCGCCCGTCGTCCCATCCCGGCACCTCAGATCTGTTGGCGATAGACCAGCGGAGCTGTTCCGGACTGAAAACCTCTCCGCACTCGGGGCACCGCTGCGCCGTCAACCCCGTCAGGTTGTACCCGCAGCTCGGACAGCGCAATCCCGAATCAAAGGCCGGACCAGACGCTTCAGTGTCAGCTTTGGCGAAGCTGGCGGATTCGTGTTGATCGCGAAGCGTGGACATGATGCTTGACTCTTCGCTCATCGCCCACCGAGGAAGAAGAAACCGATGAGGCTCACGAAACCGCCAATGGAGATGGACAGGAATGCGACCACGGGGATCATGGCCACGGCAATGAGTCGGTGCGATCCCGGCGCGGCGAGTTGGTTGACCGCCAGGCTCAAATTGAGCCACCACCAGGCCGGAACGAGCAACAGGATCATCGGACAGGTCATGGACGGCCACAACACCAGCGCGCCCAACAGCAGAAAGCTGCGATGGAAGGCGACGAGATCGCGCCACATCGACCGCGGGCAGGCACAGCCCATTCGTCGAAGCGCGGCGGAGAAGTTGTCAACCAGCAGCCTTTCGCAGACCTGGATGGCAGCAACCAGGCCGGCGAAGCTGGCCAGCACAATGGCGATCGAGGAGTCGGTCGGCGGAATCGGGGGTGCTGCGGTGGGTACACTGAAGGCCCAGGTCATTCCAAGGCCGAAGACCACCATGGCCATGGCGGCGAGAAGTGCCAGCCGCCGGAATCGCACGGCCGAGCTCGGCAGGCAAGATGAGGGAAAGCGCATCGCGAAACCCAGGGGCGTAAACCAGATCCGCAGACAGGTGAGGACGAAAGCAACGAGCGGAGGCTGCCGCCCATCGTCCCAGCCCGGAACCGGCCTGCCCCGGCCGGCCAGCGCACGCTTGAGTGCTTTCAGGTTGAACGACCGACCGCATTCCGGACACCGATTCGCCGATAGCCCGGTCAGATTGTACTCGCAGCCCGGGCAGCGCAGACCGGAATCGCTCGGAGGCCCATCGCCCCCGGCGACCACATCCATTGCACCAGGCTCGTACTGATGACCAGTCAAGGACATATCGCCAGCCTACTCACCTCCGGCTGCGGATGCCAGTGAATTGAAGTATCCGGCCACCATCGGTTTGCCCTGGTCCGTGCAACGGATGGATCTAAAGCCATCTTTGGTTACGGGGTCCCGCGAACAGCCCACAGCCGCCGCCCCGAAGGGGCGCCAGTGAATAGCCGTGGGTGTGAGCCCACGGTAAGCGATTGAGGCCGTGCGGGGCGGACATACCTCAACCCTGCAAACGGACCGATAGCCACATCAGGGCTGACCTGGTGGCAAGGCCGAGAGACACCATGATGAACCCGCCGACCACGATTGCCAATGCAGTAATCACCGGCAGCAGCATCACGGCTGCGATCCGGTTCGATCCGGGTGCGGAGAGCTGCACCACGGCCAGAGTCAGACTGAACCACCACCACGCGAAGACCAACCCCACGAGCATCAGGCAGAATTCAGCATCAGCGTTCCCTATCCAGGCGGCCAGCAACGGAAGCCCGGTGAGCACCAGGAAGCCGCGGTGAAACTGAATGAACTCACTCCAGGTGTCGGGTTCATGCGCACAATTCGCGCGGCGCAGCATCGTGAAAAACAGGTCTCTGAGCAGGGTTTCGCACCACAACACACTCACCAGAGGTCCGGAGACAAAGGTGGCCGCGAAGATCACCAGGGCCTTCATTTGTGCCAGCGGCGACTTGATTTGCCACCTGTTGATGCCCCAAATCCAGCCCAAAGCACACATCAAGAATGCGATCAGCAGAGCGAGCCGCCGAAACCGTGCGGCCGACCCCGGCCGACAGTGGAGTGGAAACTGCCTCGCGAAGCTCCAAGGCGTGAACCAGATCCGCAAACAGGTATAAAAGAAAGCGATCAGCAGCGGGCGCGGCCCGTCGTCCCACCCGCGGACCGGCCCTTGCCCAATGCTCAGCGCATATCTGAGCTTTTCCCGGTCGAACGTCTCGCCGCATTCCGGGCAGCGGTTCACGCTCAGACCGGTCAGGTTGTACCCGCAGGCGGGGCAGTGCAGCGCGGAGTCTTTGAGGGCCGTCGCATCATCAGCAGCCTGGCTGGCTTAAGTTCCACGGCCTTGATGATTCTCCACAAGCGCCATGTTTCCAGCCTGAAGAAGTAAATGAGCAGAGGCCGGGACTTCGCCGGGTGAGCGGGTAAGGCCAGTAACAAACGGCTCACTCAGTCCAGTCTGCAGCCTTTCCCACTTTCTCACCCTCGCACTTTCCCACCCGTCCACCTCACCCCCGCCCGCCAGCCTCCTGCTCGCGCAGCCAGGCGATGGTCTTCTTCACACCCTGCTCGTAGGGCACGGTGGATTTCCAGCCCAGTTCCCGGCGGGCCTTCTCGGCGCTGAAGTAGCAGCGTCGCCCCATGAGCCAGACGGCGTACCGGGTAATCATGGGCGGCTTCTTGAGCTTGAACGCGTGCCCGACGCACTCGAGCAGGTACCCGACGTTGTAGGCCACCTTGTACGGCACGTGCCTGGCAACGGGCGGGGCGTTCAGCTCCCTGGCCAGCAGGTTGAGCCAGTTCTTCTGGCGCATCTCGCCGTCGTTGCAGCAGTTGTAGGCCTGCCCGGCGGCCTGGGGGTGGTCGGCCGCGAGGATGGCTGCCTCGGCCACGTTTCCAGCGTAAACCACGTTGAGCCGGTTTTCTCCGTCTCCGAGAACCTTGACCTTGCCTTCGCGCAGCATGCGTGAAAGCCTGAAAATGGTGGCCCGGTCGCGCGGGCCGTACAGCCAGCTCGGGCGGATGACGGTCAGCTTGATCCGGCCGGCCTTATGCATCGCCCACAGGTCATGCTCGGCCTGCACCTTGGCCCGCGAGTAGTAGCTCCACTTGTGCAAGTCCTGGCCCAGCGGAGCGCTCTCATCCAGCACGAGACCCTCGCCATCGGGATGGCCATACGCGCTGATCGAGCTGATATGGATAAAACGCTCGCAGCCGGCGGCCGCAGCCGCTTCCGCCAGGTTGCGCGTGCCGTTGATGGTGATCTCGACAAACTCTTCCCAGGGGCCCCAGTCGCCGACGCGGGCGGCCGCGTGGAAGACGGTCTTCACCCCCGTGCACGCCCGGGCCAGGGCTTCCTTGTCGGAGAGGTCGCCCTCGACGTACTCCACACCCTGCGTGTCCAGCCACGACCGATCCGCCCCGCGCCGCACCAATACCCGCACCGGACGGCCGCGAAGCCGAAGCTGTTCGACGATATGGCTGCCCAGAAGCCCGGTTGCACCCGTCACCAGATTCATGCTCGTTTGCTCGCTTTCCATAGCGGCCGGTACGATACGAATCCGGCTCGCTGCCGTCAAGAAAGCTTCATCTCCCGCTTGATGCTGCGTCGGAAGAGACGGCATGCGATTCGGGGAACTGCCCCCGGTGACTGCTCTACCAGTGAATAGAAGAGTTGGGCTTTTTCCATAGCCGGCAGAGCCGCGAAGCGACGCTCGAACGCCTCGACTTCCGCCCCGACAAGCCGAGCGCGCCGGTCCGCATCTACCCAGCCGTCAAAACCCTCGCCGTCCTCGGCAGCGAACGCCAGCAGGAGAGGAATCTGCACATCGCGACTCAATGCCTCCGCAACCGCTTCGCTCAGGTGCCGCGCATAGTCGCTGGCCCGGCCGCTGGAGACGCTCATTTCGCGGGCGATCTGCCGCAGGGGTGTACGCCTGTGGGCCGATTCGACCAGCAAACGTTCGTCCGCAATTCGTTCCAGCAGCTCCATGGAATTGCTTCGCCGCCAGCGGCGGTGGCTCAGGCGGACCAACCCGTCCTGGACCGCGCGCCGAAATCGGTCCCGGAGCACGTGCCGAATGCGATCGCAGCCGGGCTGCTCATTCAGATTCATCCTCACCGTGAGCCGCGCCTCCGCGCGGGTAAGCGGCTGCCGCCGGAACGGACGTGCGGTCGTCGGGCTACGATCGAACTGCCGCTGAACACGGTAGGGGATTCGAATGCAGCCGAAGTACGTGTACAGCGCCTTGTGGATGGTGCCCCGAATGCGCGGCAGCGCATACGCGGCAAACGACACACCGCCCTCTGGCCGGAAACGCAGAGCCGCCCGTATCAGCGCCAGGCACCCCGTCTGGAAAAGATCCTCGTATTCCCGATACATCGTGGGCGTGGCCGGCGTACGCACCCGGTGGCGGATGTGAAGGCCGACCAGCCAGAGGTGACGCGCGACCAGTGCCTTCTGTTCCGCGCTGAGTCCCGACTCCGGCCCTATCTTCGTCCGGGGAAAGCCCACCGGTGCGGACCATTCTGCCGCCGATGTGCGAGCACCGCCCTCCACCCCGCCAAAAACCATGTCCGCTCCCTCCCTTGCCAAGGCCCGATCGACTATACCCTAACATATACCAAACTGAGGTCGCGGGCAAGCGCCGGAACAGTTTTTTGTAGCCCCGCCGTGAGCACTGATTGCCCGTCAGACTTCGTAATCGCACCAGCGAAGAGGACTTATGGAAACGTAGCCGTCGAAAACCACGGCCACGTCTGTGCCGGGTTGGGCGGGGCGGGCATGATAGCTGCCGTGGTTCTCGCAGATCAGGACGCCGTCCCGATCGGGGGCGAAGTGGTACTCCATGGCCGGGGGATCGCGGCTGATGCGGGCGAGTTGCACCCCCTGGCACGCCTGACCATCCGCCAGCCGAGGCAGATTCACGTTCCACCATGCGCGGAGATGACCGCGTTTGCCATCCGATGCCGTCTGCAAGAGTGCTTCGCGAGCTTGCCGGTGAATCTCGGGATCGGCTCCCTCCGGGCAATCTGACTCGGGCATGAGGATGGCAGCAATGACGGCCGCTGCCTCGCGCGCGGCTCGGACCCAGTCGTCCGGGAAGGGTTGCTTGACCAGTTGCGACACTGCCAGAGCGGGTACGCCCAGAATGCCCGCTTCCCGTGCGGCGGCGACCGTGCCGGAGTTGTAGATGTCGATTCCCAGATTGCTGCCGTGGTTGATGCCGCTGATCACCCAGTCCGGCCGAGGCCGATCCGGCAGCACCATTGCCGCCCGCACGCAGTCGGCCGGAGAGCCCTCAACCACGAGAAGATTCTTGATGCGGTGGTCGTTGGCCGGCCAGCAGCGGAATCGTCCCGAGACGGTATGGCCCTTGGCGCTCTGCACCTCGGCCGGCGCGATGACGTCAATGAGGGTGTCCGGCAACATCCGGGCCGCTTCGTACAACGCCGCCAGGCCGGGGGCATCAAATCCGTCGTCGTTGGTGAGCAGGATACGCATGGCCCGATTATAGCGGGCACATGAGAAAGGCCCGGCGCCCCGCGGCGCCGGGCCGGATGAACAACACGGACATGAAATCTGCTATGGACACGAGGCGTGATGGCCCGATCTGGCTTTCACGATGGTGATATCACCACTGGCGATGATCCCATCGGCGTTCACGTCTCGTCGGAAGTTGAACGGATCAGTGGGATGCCCGCTGACCGCCTTGACCTGGGTGATATCGCCGCTGGCAACCTGCCGATCGCCATTGACGTCGCCTTCCAGGCAGACCACGTGCAAATCATCGTCGCCCGCCAGTGGGTTCCAAGCCAGATCCACGATTCCCGCGAGCTTGACTTGCAGGCACACCCGATTGGGCACGTTGGTCAGCAGCACGGTCAGATCATTGCAGTTGAGCGTGACCGAAGTGACGAGCCCGTGGCTGACCATGATCTCCGTGGCGTCCAGGATGCCGTCGGCCGCCGCGACAGGCTCACTGAACGTGAGCACCAGCGTGGTCGGGCCTTTGAGGCGGCACTCGATCCCGGCTCCCGCAGGCGGATGCACAGGCAGAGGGATATCAAACCATCCTCTCGGCCCGTGTTGCTTCCGCGATACGGCCGACACCAGCCTCGGCGGCACTGGATCCACGGGCGGGCTGATCTCCTGGCACCACACGGCCAGCCCGTCGATGTTATCCATCAGCGGCTGCTGGAGGAGCGGGCTTGAGGATCCCATCAGGTACGAGAGGTGAATCATCTGCGGGTTGAGTCCGCCCGATTCGTCGACACCCGGCGTGAGCGGATCGTCCGGAGCGACGGCGAACACGATGGCCAGCACCGGAACCGCCGGACCTTGCGGCAGGGGCGCCCAGGTGATCTCGAAATCGCGAACATCCGCATCCTCCAGGATGGCCGTGAGCGGATTGTCCCGCAACCCGAGGTGGATCATCTGGTCGATGACCTTCACCGGCGGAACGACGCCGGGGCCACCTGGTGAATGGACGTATATACTTCCAGGATCCAGACCGAGACTGGCCTCGTGGTCAACGGTAAAGAGCCAGTGCGGACACGGACGACCAGGTGCCATCGGCTCAAATGGGATCATGTCCAGCGAGTCCACGTCGTCGTCCTCCGCCTCTACGCCATCGGGGTTATGACACAGGTCCCGATGCACGTCGATCTCGTCGGCGACCGGGTACATCAACCCCACCTGGAACATCGGCGGGGCCAGCGGTAACAGGCTGACGCCGATCACCTCATCGCGGGTTCCAGTATTCCCGTAGATTGCGCCGGCCGCTGACGGCTTCATCACCGGCACGTCCATCACTGGCCAGCCCGGCGGCTGGTCGTCGTCATACGAAATGGCCAGATGCCGCAACGGCCAAACGCATCGGTGTGGGAGCGGAATCCACCACTGTTGAATCGGCGCCGACAGCGGCTCATCGGGCGGGATCCACTGCTGTAAGTTGATGTCAATCTGATCGTGGCCGTCCAGGTCGAAATAGTCCTTATAGCAGACCTCCGGCAGACAATTCGAGCCAACCGGCACGCGCGTGGCGGGCGGGCGGGCCGCATCCGGCGGGTCAGGCCGGGGATCGAAGCCGAAGATGGACTGATCGTCCTTCTCGCCGTCCCGACCGCCTGCTACCACCGGAGGGGTCACGGGCGGCCAGTGGGCGAAGTAGACGTCGCCCGGATCGAAGCCCTCATCACCGTCCGAGCTCGGGTCGCTCAACTCCTTGTCTGAGCCAATGTCCAGCGAAAACTCCAGCAGCGCCTCGGGGCAGGGTTGTTCACAGATCACGTTCGTGCAATCTGTTCCTGTGCCCATGGGCTCACCCTGCCGCTCCCGGCAGACGTCGGGCGGCAAGTCTTCACAGGAACCATCCGGCAGACAGCAGGCCTCCGGCGGTTTCGGACAATCGATATTCGCACAGTCCGTTTCCGACCCCTGCGGCGTGCCCTGCATCTGTAGACAGCTCACCGGATCGGTCATCTGGCAGTTGCCATCCGGCAGGCAACAGGCCTGCGCACAGTCCACGTCGGCGCAGGCCTTACCGGGGCCTTGGTGCACACCCTTCATGGCCAGGCAGTTCTGCGGGTCGGTCTCCACGCAAGAGCCGTTCGGCAGACAGCAGGCCTCGCGGATGGGGCAGATCGTGTTCTCGCAACTCGTCATCGGCCCCATCGGCAGGCCGTCCTGATCCAGGCACTCCTGCGTGCGCAGATCCTTGCACATCCCGTCGCGGAAGCAGCACGCCTGCGGCTGATCCCCGATCGCGCCGTGAATCTCCCAGAACCAGCGAACGTCCCACTCGCCGGAGTTGTCCTGGAACGCGATCCGCTCACGCGCCAGCAGAAATCCGCCCGGCTCGATCATGATTGGTCTTTCGGGCCTGAGCTGATTCGGCATGAACACATCGAGGAACACGTCGAAGAAGCTGTCAACAGCGAACGGCTCCGGCAGAGTCGAACTGATCGGTACGAATCCCCAGGGCGTGTCGCGCCCCACGGGTATCCAGTCCAAACCCTCCTGCAGGCCGTCACGCCTCAACTCCTTGAATGGCTCGGGGCCCAGCAGGGCCTCCAGTTGGCCGGCCGGGACCGGAAACAGGTCCATCTGCACGACCTGCCCCTCAATTTCGCCGGGCGCGGGTAGCGGCTTCAGGTCACCGTTGATCAAGCGCATGAAGGCCGGCATCGGCTGCGGCCCGCCGATGAAGTCCTGCACTTCGAAGCCCGGCACGAGCACGAAGCCGTGGTTCTGGCCCTGCTGGATCGGTTCGCCGTTGAAGGTCCACCACCCGATCAGATCGACCATAATGTTCTCGGATTCGACATCGAGGAAGATCCCCAGATGCAACTCGGTGCACCAGGGGATGGGCGTACCGCCCCAGTGGGCGTGAACCACGTACCAGCATTCTTCGCCGGAGAGATCCTCGACAATGGTGATCTGGAAGGTCTGAAAGACATCATCCACATGGTCCAGCAGCACCGGCGTCCGCCCGTGCGAACACACCCGGGCCCGGATGTGGAAGTCGTTGGGAACGATTAATCCCTGAATGTCCTGGTGAACGTCGATGTTGATCCCGACCACAATTCCATCGGCCGTGCTGGGCACGGCCAGCGTCGCGGCTACGGCCGAGATCAATATGCTCCATAAGAGTGGCTTGCTCATGTTTCACCTGTTGATTGATCCCACTGATCGCATCTGACGCTTTGTCGATCTTTGTGAATAGGGTCGCATTCTCGATAAGCACCTCCAGACGTAGTGAAATGATCGCAGGTAACACCGGTGCAGACGCCGGTAGTTCTGCAGCGTGGGCTTCGTGGTGGCGGTCAACGAGTCTTCGACCAGCCGGTGGGGAGAAGCCGGGACAGGGACCGCTCGCGAAGCACGAGCATCACCTGCGTCGTTTTCTTGAATTGCCTACAGCCCTCGGGGAGATGTTCATATTATACTGCAAAATGGGTGCTCGGTGCAAGGGCGCGCCGGCCCAATAGCACCAGCCGGATGAGTTCAAGATCGGATGAGGGGTGCTGCCTTTCCCAGGCAGGCCTCAGCGGGAGTGACTGGCGCGCTCGCGTTCGATGAACCGTGCCGCCACCAGACCAGCCTCAAAGAGCAGCACCATAGGGATCATCAGGGCCAGCATGCTGGCCAGGTCTGCCGACGGGGTGATCACGGCCGCGGCGATCGCAATGGCAAAGATGACGTGCCGCCGGACGGCCGCCATGTCCTTGGCGGTGGCAATGCCCAGGGTCGCGATCAATGCGACCACGACGGGAATCTGAAAGCCGATGCCAAACGCGGCCATCATCCCCAACACCAGCAGCAGGTAGTCCGACATCCGGATCATGGGCTCGACTTCCAGCCGGTCATGCTCGCGCACCTTCTCCAGATGCGCGAAGCGATAAGCCTGACCGCCGTAGCGCACGTTGACGTCGCGGGTGTCGGGATTGAGCCACAAGACGCCGTCGGGAAAATCCGGCGGGGGCTGGTCCGTGAACGCCGGCAGAGTCGCGGGCCAGGGGGTCTGTGCGGGTGATGCGGGGAGCGGTTCCTGCTTCTGCCCGTGCAGCAGAACGGGCATGAACTCTTCCGGCCGGGGGTACCCCGAACGGTAGCTGAGCAGAAAGTCCAACATGACCGGCGCAACCACCAGCAGCATGAAAGCCGCGCCCACGAAAAACAAGGCGATCGACACCGGTGTGAACCGGCGGACCCACTTGCGCTCGTGCGGATAAAGGCCCGCGGCCACGAATCCCCAGATCTGGGTCAGAGCATAAGGGGCGGTCACGATCAGGCCGGCGATCATGGCCACCTTCAGCTCCATCATGAAGATCTCTGACGGGCTGATCTGATAGATCTTGGTGGGAAGGTTGTACTTGGCCAGCACCGCTCCCAGCGGGGCGATGAGGATGGTAATGATGTACTTGACGGAGACGAAGCAGACGATGGCCCCCGCCACCAGGGCCACGATCGCCCGGATCACCCGGGAGCGCAATTCCTCGAGGTGCTCGCCGAGCGTCATGCGCACGTCGTCCGGGTTGATGAGACTGTCGCTGGTCCGCCAGAACGCCATGCGTGTGGTACTCGGTGTCTCGTAGAGGGCGCGCTATCCGTTCGTGCCTGCCTGAAGACGGAGCGATTCTAGGGCGTGTCCCCGAGGGGGTCAATGAACGCCCGCCCCGGCCGGACACCGGTCTGCATACACAGACCGGCCGTCAAATCACCGCCTGGCGGTAATTCCGTTGCGTGCCCTTGCGGCGCGGGGCGGACGTCGGGAGAGAGTATGTCGTCATGAAGGCGCGGGATGGCCAGGCACCGCCGGCCAGCGCGCGATGTTATCGCGGAATCATGCTTGGATGGCTGGCTGTCGAGCACAAGCTCCCCCTTCCGGTCGCTTGTGACTGGCCGGCCCCGTTGAATGCCCCCTCAGGGCCGGCTGGCGATCGCCTGCGCCAGCGGGTTCACCACCAGCGGTACCGCCCGCCGGGCGGCCAGATCCGTGGCCGTCGAGAGCAGCTCCTCGTAGGCACGCCCGAGCTCAGGCGAGGCGCCGAATCCCCAGTATCGCCGCACCGTCAATTGCACCGTGAGCAATTGGGCCTCATACTCCGACGTCCGCAGCTCGAAAGTGCTGGTGCGGCCCTTGACCTCCACGTATGCCTGAACGTCGCACTCAGGAGTCAATGCGATTCCCATGTACGGCTGGCAATCGATCGTATGCGCGCAATCATCACCCAGTAGCAGGGACGCCAATGGATGATCCGCGAAGAGGGTCTCCGCAACCAGGCGATCGTGATTGCCCCGATACTCCAGATCAAACGAGTAGACCACGTCGAGGTGATCGATATCCAGATCGCTCAGTGTCAGATGGGCGGGGGCCTGGTGGAAGAAGAAGCGGCCGAACCGTCGGCACTCCTCCTCGTTGGCCGGCTCAAAAAAGCCGAACCTCAGCGAGCGAGGGTCCAGCCGGACCCACCGACTGCCATCCGATTCGCGGTCCTCAGCCCCGTACTCCTCGAGGATCAGCGTACGGCCATCGCGGCAGCGGAACCGGCCCATGTTGGGATACTCGCGCCGAATGCGCTCGAAAAAGTGCAACGCCGTCTCTCGCTCGAGAGAAAGATCCAGTTTGAGATGGAGTCGGCCGCTGACGTAGAGTTCGTCGCAATGTGCCCCGAGGCTGTTCTTCATGCGCGCATCTCCAGGGCGGGGTCTCTCCGGGGACCGGTCGCTTCAGCGTCCCTGCTACCCCACCGGTCTAAGAATCCATTATGATGGCCGGAGGCCTTCTTCACAAGTCTCGCCCGGCGACTGATGCCGCCAACCTGCAAAAAAGCGGCTGTCGCTTGCATTCGAGTTGTCCACCGGAGAATATAGGCTCGGCGGGCGTGGTGGCAGCCGGGTAAACGCCCGAAACTCCACCCGCGTTCCCGCCCACGCAGGGGCACTGCCTCGCTTGCGTTTCATGTCTGCGTCGGGAATCATATGTGCCCCTGCCGGCGACATATACGTCGGGTGGCATGAGACACCTTGTTTTGAAAGGGAGCAACCTGGGGCATGAGAATCGAATCCGGAACAACACGTGAACGCCGCGTCCGCAGTGGCTTGTTCGTGCTGATGCTGCTGGGCTTTGCCGGCTGGTTCGCTTACGACGGCTACGTCAGCTACCCGGCCAAAAACCTGAAATGGGCCACCACCGCCATGCGCGGCAAGGTGGATGAGGCCCGCCTGGATGAGGTGCGAACCAATCCCAAGGTCACGGTTGCTAACCTCAAGCAGCTCGACGAAACCGTCAAAGCGGGCGACAAGCTGTCCGTTGAAGAACTGAAGAATGTGTTCGGGGAACCAGCCGTCATCCAGGATAATGTTTACTGGTATGTAGGCCCGGCGGCATTTGCCGCCGTCGGTGTGGAAGGCGATCAGGTCCGGGCTGTCCAGGCTGCCGTCCAGCAAGATCCCAGCGAGAGCAGCATCCAGGTGCAGAAGGTCCTTGCATATCTCCTGCTGGGCGGGGCGGTGCTGGCCGGCCTTCAGTTCATCCGCGTTCTCCGCACGCACGCTGTGCTCGACGACAGCGGCCTGACCTTCAATCGACGGCACGTCTCGTGGGATGCCATGCGCGAGCTCGACACGAAGGACCTGCCTCGAAAGGGATGGCTCGATCTCATTTATGAGGCCAACGGCTCGACCCGCCGCCTGCGAATCGACAGTTATCACGTGCAGGAGTTCGACACCATCATCAGCACCATCTGTGAGCGCAAGGGATGGCCGTGCCCGGTCCGCGCGTCGACGCATGAAGCCTCGGAGAACCCGGACGCCTCGACGTCAGTGTGAGGGAGTTGGCCGAAGGCGAGTGAGAACGTGTGCAAGTGAGAAGGTGAGAACGTGCGAAAGGATTGACAATCGGATGCTCTCAACCTGGTGCTGTTTCAGCGTGCGGCGAACCGCCCACGAACTCGTCCGCTCCCGCTTGCCCACTTTCGCACTTTCCCACCTTCCCACTCTCGCACTTTCCCACCTTCGCACTTTCGCACTCATCCTGCTGTTGGGTCTCAGTCAGCAGGTCAACACCACGCCCTGCCCAGCAGCAGCTCCCTCAGACGCCCCGACTCCGAAAGGGGCGCGCTACCCTGGCCGACCCGACATCCCCGCATGGTGGCAGGCGACGCGCTCGTTCTACTGCCCGCTGGCCAATTCCGGCGCCGGCAGCAGCCTCATGCAGTTCAAGACGCACCGCGAGGACGGCTTCGAGTCCTTCGCCGATCTGGATCGCATGCTCGAAGATGCCCGTCGCATGGGCAGCAATGTGATCTATCTGGTGGACTACTGGGAACCTGACTACGAGCACAAGGCCGACTATCGCCCCAAGCTCAAATGGGGGGGCGACGCGGCCTTGCGGGAGGGAATCGAGAAGGTGCACCGCCGCGGCGGACGGGTGATCCTCTACCTGGAAGCTTTCATCATCTCCCGAAAAACGGAGCTGGGCCGCACGCGGGGGCCTGAATGGGCGATGATGGATGAGCACGGCCGGTACTGTTCTTACTACGACACTGGCGACCGGTTCTATCTGATGTATCCTGGCCGGGGCTCCGGCTGGACGGATTTCATTGTAGATGTGGCCGGGCGGCTGGCCCGCGACTTCCGCATCGACGGCGTGCACCTGGACAGTTACGGCCTGCAATGGAACTGGAAGGACCACCACCCCGACCATCCGGACGGCCGCAACCCCGAATCCTTCAATCGCGGCGCAGTGAATCTGGTGAAGCGCATCCGGGCCGAACTCCGCAAACATGTCCCCGAGGCCATCGTCATTCTGGAAGGCGCCGAGCACACGGCGCTGCTGGACGTCTGTGACGGAGCCCAGATCGAAAGCCTGCCCATCCTCCAGAAGAAGCCCTGGCATGATCAGAAGCGCTACCCGATGTTCACGTCATCATTCGCGTTGCCGGAGATGCAGCGCATCCTGGACGCCGGTCACAACCTGGCCCTGTCGCCGTGGTGGCTCTCTCCTGAGCCGCGCGGCCGGGACGAGAAACGGCTGGCCGAGCTCACCGACAAGCGCAACCGCTTCGATCAGATCCAGTCGCTGCACAAGTATGCCAACCTGCTCTGGGCGAACGATCGCGAGCCTCAGCCCCCCGCGGATTTCGAGGCGCTTTTTCAAGGCATCATTCAGGAGCTCAACCAGCGCGGCTGGGGCGCGAAGTTCGCCTATCCGCCGCTGGTGACCGCCGTGAAACGATACCAGGCCGCTTACGAGTCAAACCAGCAAAGCCTCCAGCGTACGCCGGCTGATGCCCTGCGCGACATGCTCGATCGGGCGAGCCCTTCTTCCCGATGATGACCGCCTGGGAATCAGCCTGCCGCTGAGCTTGAAGTCGGCTCACTGCCCGG
Source organism: Phycisphaerae bacterium (assembly GCA_045863575.1). Lineage (GTDB taxonomy): Bacteria > Planctomycetota > Phycisphaerae > UBA1845 > PWPN01 > JAAXZI01. The sequence continues at coordinate 765 of BTUC01000130.1, read as the reverse complement.
GCTAGTCTCCTACTGTCGGCCATTACGGGACCGTGGCGCGGAACCCGGCCGGGGGGGGCGAGGAAAGTACCCGTCAGATCTTTTTGCTCCCACGGAAGGGATGGCTTTTTGGAGACCCTGTTCATGACCTGGATGCGCCTGCGGAGATGGGCCTTTGTGCTTCTGGCCGCCACGCCGGGCCTGTCCTGCATCGTCCACCCGGTGGCCGCTCATCCGGAGACGATTCCGCCGGACGAAGCGAGCTCGCAGAGGGGGTTGATTCCACCAGACCACGGTGGTCGGACCGGCGGCAGCGCCTCACGATTCCGCGACGCGTTGCGTCCGAGCGGCCACGGCTCCATAGACCGCGACCGCACCGGCGGCTTTCAGCACGCGAGCGATTTCCCGTAAAGTCGCTCCACTGGTGCACACGTCGTCGACCACACAGAGCCGCCTGCCGGCCACGCGGGCTCGCCGGGCGATACGGAAGGCCCCGTGCACGTTTCGAGCGCGCTGCGATTCGGGCAGGCCCGTTTGTCGCCGGGGCTTGTGAAGCAGTGTGACCAGCGGCAGAACGGGCACGCGCAGCCGGCGCGAAACGGCTCGGGCCAGCAAACCGGCCGGGTGCCCCTGGTAACGTACGCGGCTCCAGAAATCGGTGGGCACGGGAACCAGCGCATCGATCTGTCCGCCCCAGGGCTGCATCTGGACCTTGATGGTGATCATCTCGCCCAGCACCTCGTCGAGATCCTGGCGGCGCGCAAACTTGAGCCTTTTCACGGCGTC
>BTUC01000129.1:0-16783 GCA_045863575.1 Phycisphaerae bacterium | reverse complement strand
GTTGCGGACTTGAACCTTCATCGGTGGCCCGGCGTGCACCTGCAAAGCCAGGATCCCACCGCGGCGGCGCTGGCTCATGTCCTTGTCGGTGGCTTCGCACATGACCTGGCCGTTGATCTCATGCATAAACGTGAAGCCGCGGGCGACCACCCGGTAGGTGTTCCAGTCATTCTTCTTGACCTTCTTGCCCAGCTCGTCGCGATCACCGATCTTGCCGGTGACGGTGGGCTTATGGTTGTCCCCAATGGTCGTCTTCTGCCCGCGCTCCGCGAGGATGCCGCGATACTGCTCGCCGTAGAGGATGCCCGAGTAGGTGTCGCCGGCCTCGAAATCCGCCTGGTAGCCGCCGACGACCCATTTGCCCTTGTCGGGCAGCTCGAAGCTGCGGTACTGGATGCCGCTGTTGCCCGATTCGATGCGGTATTCCAGCGTCAGCTCGAAGTCATCCACCTCACCCTGTCGCCAGATCAGGAACGTGTTGTGCTTAAGCTCGGGTCGGCCGCCGCCGGTCCGGCCGGTAATCGCTCCATCCTCGACGCTCCAGTAGGCCGGATCCCCGTCCCAGCCCTCGAGCGATTTACCGTCGAAGATGGGCTTGAAGCCCTGGGCATCCAGTGCCAAGGCGGGCAACGTGTTCATCCAGGTGCACATGACGACTACCAGGCCCAGTCTCTTGTACATGTCGCTATCATCCTCTCTGAACTGGCCGAGATTCACGAATCTCCACGAGGTGCGAATTATACCCGGCGGGCCGCGCCGTGTCCCGCGCGCCGTTGGGGCTACCAGTCATCGCGATCCGAAGTTCCGGTCGGTGGAGGGGACCAGGACATAGCTCAGCCACGGCCGGAGTTGTTGAACGGTGGCGTGAATTTCAGTCGTGACTGCGGTGATGCGGGGTTCGCACGGCTTACCTGCGAAACGCATACACCACACCTCCAGCGAGACCCTGCACCAGCAGCAGGCCGAAGGCCAGCCAGGCAAACGCCACTGCTTCCGGCCGTGATACGCCGTAAAAGGCCAGTAGTACGATACATGCGTTCTCACGCAGGCCGATGCCATTGATCGAGATAGGGAGGGTCATGATCAACGCGACCAGGGGCCAGATCAGAAAAAAACCGTGAAACGGCACACCCAGGTGCAGCGCCCGCGCGATCAGGTAATGGTAGAAGACGACGTTGACCTGCAACAGCACGGCCAGTCCGAGCGCCCGGTATACGCTGGCTCGATGGTCTCGAAAGGCAGTCACCGCGACACGGGTTCGCTCCTGCAACCGGGCCAGCCTGGTCGGCAGCCAGCTCTGTAGACGGCCGGCCGCGGAGCACAGGAAGCGGGGGGGGGCCAGCAAAGCCAGCAGGCCGCTGAGCAGTCCACCGGTACCGATCAGCACGAGTGTGTACAACAGCGGCGCCTGATCCTCCACCACGCGACCAAACGCCAGCAGGGCACCAAGGGCGAACAGGAGCATGGCCAGCAGGCCGAGGGCGCGCTCCACGAAGATGACGGCCAGTGCCGCAGTCTTGCTGCCCAGGACGCGCCAGGTGTCGTACAGGCGCAGCGCATCGCCACCGATCGTTGAAGGCAGCAGGTTGTTGAAGAACATGGCGGCCATGAACCAGCCGACCAGCCGTGTCATCCGGGCATCCCCGCCTTGGGCCCGCAGTAACGCCCGCCATCGGCCAGCGCTGATCCAATAGCCGAGCAGATTCGAGGCCAACGCCGCCAGGACGAACATGACGTTTGCCTGCCGCCACGCCGTCCAGACGTCATCGAGCGGTGTGCTGTGAATGATCCAGTAGATCAGTGCGGCGGAAAGCGAAGCTTTCAATGCCAGCAGCAGGAGTCCTGCTCGGCGCCGAGCGGCCGGTCGGCTCGTCGCTTCATGATCAGACCCAAAGATCGCCGGCTCCGTCTCCGGAGAGTTCTCAACCGGCCCGCAAGAAGTGGTGGGGGAGCCTTCTGCCGGGGTTTCTGGGTTGCTCATCAACATGGTGTGCTTCACCGTGCATACCTGGGACGCTCGGTTTGTTTCAGATCACACGGGGACAGTCCCCTTCTCGCGCTTCATGGGCTGCAGGCGGCGGTCTATCGGCGTGGGCGATTTGACCAGGTAGTCGCCGATGACCAGGTAGTCCAGATGTCCCTGGCAGAACGCGCGCACCGCATCCTGCGGGGAGCAGACGATCGGCTCCTCGTGCATGTTGAAGCTCGTGTTGATGATGGTAGCCACACCGGTGAGCTTACGGAACTCGTCGATCACCTTCCAGTAACGGAGGTTGTCTTCCTTGCGGACGAGCTGAGGACGAGCGGTGCCATCGATGTGTACGACGCCGGGGCAGGTCTGCTTGGTCCAATCGGTGCAGTCGTAGGTGATGGTCATGAAGCGGGCCGATTCGCGGGCCGGCTGCCAGTTGTGGTAGTGCTGACCGGCGTACTCCCATAGCGTCGAGGGGGCGAAGGGCATGAATTCGGTGCGGCGGAGCCGTTGGTTGAGCCAGTCGTTGACTGAGCGGTCAGCCGGTTGGTACATGATGGTACGGTTGCCCAGTGCGCGGGGACCATACTCCATGCGGCCGTCGAAGCGGGCGACCACGTGGCCGTCGGCCAGCAGCCGCGCCACGTCGCTCTCCAGCGATGCCGGCCTTGTGTAGCTCAGCCCCTTATCCTCCAAGGCGTTCTCGATTTCGCGAGGGCTGTATTCCTCGCCAAGGTAAACGTCGCGGATCACCTCGCGGTTCCACTCCATCCGTTGTCCCGTCCAGTTGCGCATACAGGGCAGCAGCGCGGCCCCCAGGCCGACACCGCAGTCGGTCATGCCCGGATGAACCCACGTATTCTGCACGCCTTCAATCTCGCTGACCTTCTGGTTGATCCGGACGTTGGCGAACAGGCCACCGGCGATGGCCAGGTTGCGCGGGCGACCGGGGCCCAGGTGACCTCGGACGTACTGGACGGCCAGATCCTCGCAGTGCTGCTGAATACTGGCGGCCACATCTTCGCGCGTCCAGCCCGCGGGCAGGCGCTTCTGAATCTGCCGGACCGCTGCCCGAAAGACGCGTCCGCCGACATTACGGAACTGGCCGTCGCGCAGGGTGATCAGCGAATGCAGGAGGTCGCGGTAAATGGGCCGGCCGTGCGCCGCCAGCCCGGTAATTTTCCCCTCGTGCTTCTGGGCCTTGAAGCCGCACACGTGGGTGATGTAGGCGTAATAATTGGCCAGGGAATTGAACGAGCTGGTGAAGCCGATCTGCTCAAAATGCCCGTCGCGAACCACGTAGATCTTGGAGGAAGCGCCATCGCCGCCGCCGTCCATGCTGACCACCGTGGCCTGGTCAAAGCCGCTCGTGAAGTAGGCACTGAGCGCGTGGCACAGGTGGTGATCCACGAATTCGACCGGGGCGGTGATTCCGAACTCCTCGCGAAGAATGCGGCGGATGCCCTTTCGCCGGGCGGCAAAGAAGGGCCAGCGGCTTTGGTAGTAGAGGGCCTCGAGCCCGGGAATCCGATCGACCAGATAACTGAAGCGGCCGGCCGTCTCGAAGACGGCGTTACGCACGAAGCCCTTGTCTTTGGTAAACCAACCGTCGAACGGCCGAAGCCCGTTATAGAGGTGATTGTTGCGTGAGGCCGATGCGACCAGGTCGATCTCGGACGGGCTAACGCCGGCCATGCGCATCACTTCGGGGATCGACTGCCGCGGGAATCCGTAAGCCATCTTGAGCCGGGACAGCCGCTCATCGTTCGTGGCCGCAAGCACGACCCCGTCGCGGACGACCGCTGCCCCGCAGGTGATCCCATCCGTGATTCCGAGCACCAGCATGTTCAGTCTCCTTGTCCTGCCTGCGGCTTGTTGGATCGTACCACGAACATCTGACCGTAGGCGCCGTAGGACGCCAGCTCCTCCACGGACAACTCCGCATGCACCTGCAGAAATTCACCCAATGCGCGGCGTTGGCCGCGCTCATCGTCGCGGTCAAAGCAGTTCCAGTCGTCCATGATCAGAATCGTACCGTCTATCATGTGCTCTCGCAGAAAATGCAGCACGCGGGCCGTGGAGGCGTATAAATCACAGTCAATCAGGGCAATGGCCACCTTATCGAGTCCGAGCGTCCGTCGGGTCTGCTCGGTGAGCACGTCGTCGTAATAACCCTCCGTCAGGAACGTGCGCTGCCAGTCCACCCCCTTGGAATCCAGATTGCGCACCACCTGTTCGCGGGAGCAGGCGTACTGGCCCTGGTAGAAATTGTCGTTGCGCGTGCAGTCCACGCCCTGGACGGCCGGCAGACCGGCGAAGGAGTCGAACCCGAAGAAGCGCATCCGGTCGAAGCCGCGCCCTCGGGCCTGGTCCTGGGCGAACCAGAAACTATAGCCCTTGAACAGGCCGAACTCACAGTAGTCGCCAACGTCCGCAAGCCCGCTTCGTCCGGCCGCATCGAACGCCTTCGCCAACGCCTCGCGCAGGCCCGAGCTGGCTGTGTCGAAGCCATGGACATACGTGTAGTAAAGGCGATGAGCGAGCCGGTTGAGGCCCGTCTTCTGCAGGGCCTTGGCGATGAATGGGCGGACTCGGTTCACAGCAGGTTCTCCCTCCGATAATAGTCGGCCGTTCTGCGGAGGCCTTCGACGAGATCCACCTGAGGGGAATAGCCGAGCTCGCGGCACGCTTTCGAGATGTCAAACGATCGGTTTTTGCGGAAGAAATCGACACGTCGGCGGAACAGCGGCGGGTCGAGCCCCAGCGGCTTACAGGTGAACTCGCAGGCGGCGGAGGCCCAGTACACCGGCCAGAAGGGGACGCGCCATCGCGTACGTCGGACGCCCAGCACGTCGGCCATCGATTGAATCAGATTCTTGAGCGTGGTGTCGCGTGGCCCCGCCAGGATGTAGATCTCACCCTCCGCATCTGGGTGTGAGCCGCAGAGCAGGATACCGTCGACGAGATCGCTGATATAGGTGAAATGGTACAGCACTTCGCCGTCGCCGATCATCACGAACTTCCGCCGGTAGACGGCCTTGAACAGCTTCAGAAACCGTGTATCGCGCGGACCATAGATGCCCGCCGGCCGGAAGATCACCACGGGCAGTCGCGCTTCCCGCATGTAGCGGCAGACGATTCTTTCGCCCTCAGCCTTCGAGATCTGGTAGTCGTCGCCGGGGCCGAACGGCGCGTTCTCGTTGGCCGGAGGCGACTGGATGTCGCCGTGGACGCCCACGGTGCTGCAGTGCACGAAGCGGCGCACGCCCGACTGGATGGATGCCTCCAGGAGGCTCTGCGTCCCGGTCACGTTGGCCGCGTACATGTCAGCACGCGAAGCTCCGCCCGGCCTGTAAAGAGCGCCGATGTGGTAGACGATCTCGACGCCCTCCACCGCGCGGTCCAGTGATGCCCGTTCGCAGAGGTTCCCCGTGACCAGCTCAACGCCCAGGTCTCGCAGCCACAGGGCCCGGGCCGGATCGCGCACCAGGGCACGGACGGGATGGCCGTCTCTCGCGAGCCGCTCGCAAATGTGGCCGCCGGTGAACCCGGTGGCTCCCGTGACCAGAATTCGCCCTTCGCTCACGACTGCACCCTACCCGGAAATCCTCCGCCCATTCTCTCTCCCGTGAACCGCTTTCTCATGCGGGTTGCTCCAGTTCCGATACTCACGCTGTTTTTATGCTTTCACTTCGCGCGGGCGGCTGTGGCCTGGTCGGCTGGCGACTGGCGGCCGGTGGATCACCCTCGATGAACTGATGATGCCAGACGGCCATGTTCAGCAGCGCCCATAGCATGTGGCTGTGATTGGCCCGGTAGGCCCGATGCTCCTGCATGAGGCCGGCCAGTTGCTCGCGATCGAAGCACTCACGCAGCAGCGGTGAATCGTTCAGCGTCTCTCTCATGTAGGCATACAGCTCCTGGCGAAGCCAGTTTTTCACCGGCAGGCTGAAGCCCTGCTTGCCGCGCTTGAGGATCACGTCGGGCAGAATGCCCCTCATGGCCGTTCGGAAGATGGCCTTGGTGGTAAAGCCGCGGAGCTTCAGACCGCCCGGGATGCCGGCACAGGTCTCCACGAACAAATGGTCCAGCAACGGGACCCTGACCTCCAGTGAGTGGGCCATGCTCATTTTGTCGACCTTCATGAGCAGGCTGTCGGCCATGGTGAGACGGGTATCCACGTAAATCTCGCGATCGAGAGGATCAGACGAGCGACAGCGGGCCAACTGCGAACGGATCGGCGCAAAGGGGTCGGCCACAATGCGGTCCCGGAACTGATCCGTGTACAGCCGTTTCTCGAGGGCGGGGTTGCTGAAGTACTGCCAGCGCATGTGTTCCCCGTCCTCCGGCAGCAATCCTCCTTCGATGAAGCGCTTCAGCAGATTAATCACGCCCTTTTTCTGCGGTCGATCGGGCAGTCGGCCGACGAGCGGTCCGATGACGCGGTGTCGCAGCCAGCGCGGCAGCAGCGCGTAGTAGCGGTGCGCCTTGCTCGCCTTGAAGCGGTCATAGCCCACCAGGTCCTCGTCGCCGCCTTCGCCGCTCAAGCAGACGGTTACGAACTCGCGCACCCGCTCGCACAGCAGGTAGAACGGGATGGCGGACAGGTCGGTCATCGGTTCGTCCAGGTGCCAGACGGCCTGCTCGATGATCTCGGGCGTAACCGGTTCGATGATCAGTTCGCGGTGCTCGGTCTTGAATTCGTTGGAGACGATCCGGGCATACTCCAGCTCGCTGAAGCTCCGGTCGGCATAGCCCAGCGAGAACGTGCGGATGGGGGCAAGGCCACATTGATGCATGAACGCGACCAGGGCGCTGGAATCCAGGCCTCCCGACAGAAAGACGCCCAGCGGCACGTCGCTGACCAGATGGCTCCGCACGGCGTCGCGCATCGAGTCGCGCAAAGCGGCTTCGTGTTCCGCCGGGGTGCGATCGACCGGTGACAGATCCAGGTCCCAGTACGGCCTGACCTCGGCCGTGCCGTTGCGGAACCGCAGGTAGTGCCCTGGCGGAAGCTTGTGAATGCCTTCGAAGATCGTGTCCGGCGCGGGGACGAACTCGTACCCGACATAATGGTAAACGGACTGCGGGTGAACCCTCCGGGGAACCTGCGGCGCCTGGAGGATAGCCTTGATCTCCGATGCGAACACCAGATCGCCGTTGAACGAGCAGTAATACAGCGGCTTGATGCCGATCCGGTCGCGGGCGACGAACAGCTCGCGCTGTCGCGCATCCCAGATGGCAAAGGCAAACATCCCGCGCAGATGCTCCACGCAGGCCGGGCCGTATTCCTCCCAGGCGTGGATGATGACTTCGGTATCACATTGGCTGCGGAAGATGTGCCCCTTGCCGTCCAGGATGTCGCGCAGTTCCCGGAAGTTGTAGATCTCGCCATTGAACACCACCCGGACGGAGCCGTCCTCGTTGGACATGGGCTGCCGCCCGTCTTCGCTCAGGTCAATGATGCTCAGGCGGCGATGGGCCAGCGAGACCATGCCGTCGCAGTACACTCCGGCCTGGTCCGGACCGCGATGAGTCATGGTTGCAGCCATGCGCTCGACGAGCTCGGCGTCGTTCCAGGTGATGCCCGCGATTCCACACATGGCGTACGTGCTCCCTTTCCACTCGCGCAACTCAGGCGGTTTTTGACAAATCCGGCGGGCTGACCCGCAGCGCATGGATGGCCTGTTCGACAAGCCGTCCGGTCGCTGGGTCCATCCCCCAATCGGTCCGGCGCAGCAGGATGTCCTCGCAGGTGATGGCGGATTCCTCCTCGCGCAGTTCTCGCAAGATCCGCTCCGCCCGGTCGGGCTGGCCGCTGAGCCATCGCTGCATCAGTTGGGCATCGGGGACTGCTCGGCCAGCCGGTCGAGCTCCCTGCGGTGCGCTCAACCTCAGCTTTCCGCGCGCCGCCATGGCCTGTAGAGTTTCAACGGCCACGTGCCGCGCGGTAGTGAACTTCACACCGGACACGCTGAACAGCCCCTCGGGACCCCCCTGTGTGCCGTGGTCGACGACGACCGCGCGGTCGCGGGTCTCGGCCCGGCCGGGGCCGGTTGCCGGCAGCCGCCCCCAGTGCAGACGCAACACGTCCTTGCGGTGGAGGGCCATGCCCGGAACAGCCGCGTTCAGATCCTCCAGAAAACAATCGACCAATTCGTCGCCTGGCGGCTCGTGGGGCGCATTGTCCGGGATCGCCGCGTGACAGGTCCCGGCCAGGAGGCGCCCTTTCCATGGCACCAGGAAATGGAATCGTGCTCGGCGTTTTCGGGGGGCGACGGCCAAAGCCGCGTCCGAGAGCGGCTCCCGGTCGAGAAGGACGTTGAAGGCCAGCGACGGCCGGAACAGCTCCGGCCGGTCGCGATCGAAGTTCGCCGACACCTCCCGGCACCAGGGACCGGCGGCATTGACCACCACGGCAGCGCGGTACTCCTGCCGCTGTCCGGAGAGGGCATCCAGGGCGGTCACGCCGGCGATGCGACCATTGGCCTGGAGCAGCCGCTCCGCGCGCAGGTAGTTGAGACAGGTGGCGCCGCACGCGCAAGCCCAGTGCAGGCACTCGATCAGCAGCCGCTGCACATCAGGCGCGACCGCATCGTACCAGCACCCACCGCCACGCAGCCCCTTTGGATCAGCCGAAGGGAACAGCTCCACAACTTCGCCGGGTGCGAGCAGTCGACCCGCGGGCAGGTGGCGATCGGGCCGCACGCCCTCGTTTCGCCTCCGCGACAACCACTCGTTCATGCTCAGAGCCATGCGGAATATCGCCGGCCGCCGCAAGCCGTCGCCGTACAGCGGCATCAGGCAGGCCAGGGGAAACACCAGATCTGGAAAATCCCGCAGCCACAAACGCCGCTCCTGCACGGACTCCCGAAAGCGGGTGAAATCCAGCTTCTGAAGGTACCGTAGTCCGCCGTGGATGATTCGCAGGCCGCTCCAGGTCGTCGCCGCGCCGAAGTCGTCGCGCTCCAGCAGCAGGGTGCGCAGGCCGCGCCTGGCCCCTTCCAGGGTCAGGGCGGCGCCGTAGATACCCCCTCCGACGACCAGCAGATCGTAGTTCGATCGGGCGGCGGATGGCAGATCGCGACGAATCATGCTCTTCAGTTGCCTCTAGTTGACACCGGCCAGCGTGCCGCCGGCGCTGCGCGTCGCAGGCAGATAGCCGTTTTCCCGATACCAGGCGGCGGTGCGGGTCAGGCCCTCTTTGAGGTCGACAGCCGGTTCGTAGCCCAACTCGCTTCTGGCTCGCTCGATGCTGAAGGCCCGATTCTGCCGGAACCAGTCCACCCGCCGGCGGAACAGAGGAGGATCCATGGGCAGCGGCTTATAGACCAGCTCGCACGCGAGCGCAGCCGTCCACAACGGCCAGAACGGCAGCCGTCGGATCTTCAGGTCCACGCCCAGCACTGCTCCGATGGCCGTCACCAGTTCGGTCAGCGTGTAGTAGTGTTCATCACCGATGATGTAGCTCTCCCCGTCGCCTCGCGGGCTCTCGGCGGCCAGCTCGAAAGCATCCACCAGGTTACCGATGTAAACCGGGTGATAGTGGGCATTGCCACTGCCGCACATCCAGAAACGACCTTTGTTCACCATGCGGAAGAGAATCAGGAAGCGGCCGGGGTCGCCGGGTCCATAGATCGCCGTCGGTCGCAGCGTCAGGACGCGAATGCCCTTGGCGGCATAAGCATTGGCCACCTTCTCGCCCTCGTACTTGGTGGCCTGGTACCAGTCCGCGGGCGCAATGGGGATGTTCTCGTCGCCGGGCGTCCGCTCCACGTGGCCGTGGACACCCTGCGTGCTGCAGTTGACCACCTTACGCACACCGTGGCGCAGCGCCGCCTCCATGAGAATGCGGGTTCCCTCCACGTTGACGTTCCAGTAGGCCTGCTTGGGCTGATTCACCTTTCGGAACATGGCCGCCACGTGATGAATGACCTCGCAGCCGCGGGTGCAGCGGTCCACCAGATCGGCGTCGGTGACGCTGCCGATGTGCACCTGGGCGCCCAGCTCGCGCAGCTCATCACAGAACAGGCCGGGTTGGTTGTCGAGCACCACCACCTCATGCCCGCGCTGGAGCAGGCGGCGCGTCAGATGGCTCCCTGTGAAGCCGGTTCCTCCAGTGACCAGTACTCTCATGTTGAGTCTCCCGTGCGAGCCCGATTCTCCGGAGACCTGGCAGAGCCGGAGAAGAGTGATCATACCCATTCTTTCATGGCTGCGCGTCACGCTGCATCATGTGCACCGGCCGGGCCTGATCGCAAATCCTTCTCAAGCCAGCCATATAGCTCCCTGATCTTCTTCCGGGCGGAATCGAAGCAGAAGTGCGCTTCCACGTATTCGCGCCCCGCACGGCCGAGTCGCGCCCGCAGGCCTGGATCCTGGATCAGCCGGAGCATGGCCGCGGAGAAAGGCCCCGGCTCCGGATCTCCCAGCATGGCCACCCGTTCGTTGAGCACCTGCGTGTGGCTGATGATCCGCGTCGCCAGCAGCGGTTTGCCACTGTGCATGTAGGAGAAGACCTTCATAGGTGTGTTCTTGCCCTTGATCCGAGGCGACACGAGTATGTCCGCCTGGTCCAGCCAGCCGGCCAGTTCCGTCACCGGCCGGGGACCCAGAAACCGCACCCGCCCGGCGATACCCAGCCGTGCACACTTCTCCCGGTAGCATTGGATGTCCGAAGCCTCGCCGCCAATGATGACCAGTTCCGCGGCTCCGGACTCGGTCCTGATGGACGCGAAGCTCTCTACCAGGAGATCGACGCCCTGGTAATGCTCCAGATTGCCGACGTACATGACGATCGGTCGGCGGTCGCCCAGTTCCGCCACCTGGTCTTCACGCAGACGGGGATCGCCGCTGAGCTGCGATACGTCGGGTAATACCATGACGTAGCGCGGGCCGTAACAGGCCACCGAATCCGCAATGGCCTGGCAGACGGGGACAATGGCCGCTGCGCCGCGGACGGCCAATCGCTCCATCGCCCGCAGGAAAGGGTTCAGCGGGGCCAGCCAGCCATATTTCTCGATCATCTGCTGGGCCACCGACGAGTCCATGTCATAAACGTAGGGGAGACCCAAAACCGTTCGCAGGCCGCGGGCGATGAAAACGGCCTCCTCCCCCGCATGCACCAGGTCGTAGCGCTTGCGCATTGCCAACCGCAAGGCCAGCGGGATCATCAGCAGATCGCAAAGGACTTTCTTCCAGGAAAACCCCGGCCGTACGCCGCTGAGCAGCGACAGTCGGGGAATCCGGTGGATTCGCAGTCCCGGATAGCTCACGTCCCGCCCCTCGTGGTAGGTGACCAGATCCACCTCGTGGCCCGCTTCCGATAACACGCGCAGCATCACGTCGACGTCGATGGGCGTGCCTCGGTCCTGAAAGTAGGGATGCGGTGCCAGCATGAGAACTTTCATGAGTCCGGCAGCTCCTTTGATCTCATCTTCAACTTCAGCAGGTCGCTGCCGATGCCCTGGGCATGCGCAGCGCGAGCTGGCTGGTACAGAAACCCAGCACGCTTTCCAGCCGCCCGAAAACAGGAGGCTGGTGTTGCAGCCGTCGTACGGCCTGCTTGATGTTTCCGGTCAGTTCCTGCGCCCCAGGCGGGATCTCCAACGCGCAGCCATAAAGCCCGGGTCGGCGCGCGTGCCCGGCGAGCGGTAGCGGGTCCGTCCCCGGCAGCGTGATGAATCCCAGGTCCTGGGCCCTTTTCAGCAGCCGCGGCCGGGGCATCCAGGCCATGCGTCCGCCGTTGTCTCCAATGAACAACACGCCGCGGTTCTTTGTTTCGATCAACCGACGGATGATCGCGCCGCGCCGGAGCCGCCATTTGCCGACGCCCCAGGGCAGCACGGCCAGCGCGCCGTGCTCGTTGGCGGCTTCGATGGTCTCGTCGATTCCCATCCTGTCCTGGATCCGGGCAGTACAAGCCAGGGCCAGCACCTCCAGCCCGTCGCGCGTCTCGATCTGCCGCCCCGCGACGACAGCCAGGCGCACGGCGCCTTCGCAGGATCCCAGCAGCGTGCACCCGTCCTGGCTCGCGTGGATCGTCCATCGCCCATTGACGAACCGGTGGGCCTCATCCCGGATCCGCTCGAACTCGACGTCCCCGCGGCATTCCGCCAGCAGCAGGCATCCGGTTGTGTCCGGAGGAAGACCCAGTCGGCCGGCCGCGGCCTGAAAATTGGCTGCTGCCGAATCGAAGAACAACCCACCATCGAAACACGAACGCAGGTGGACGTGGGCGTCCAGCAGCACCTGACGTGTTCGCTCGGTCCCCCGAAATTCACCCATCGCGTTCATCGCAATGCCGGACCTCTCGCCTCTGGGCAGCCGCGTGCCGACTCCTGCTCACCCGTTGAGCTGGGCGGAGCCGACCGCTGCCGCTTGCTCACTGCTCCACTTGCGGCCGGTGGCGGTACACTGCCCTGATCCGGTAAGGCGGCTGGCCTCGATTCTCATGATAGATCCGCACCAGCAGTTCCGATACCAGCCCGAACAGAACGCATTGGACACAGAAGAAGGTGAGCAACCCGGCGAATGAGACGAGCACATTGTTGTTGAGATTGAGCCCCTCCGGCTGGCCCAGGTACCCGAACTTCTGGGCGACCGCCACCATGAGCAGGAAGACCACGAACGCTGCCGTTGCCAGGGCGAGTTTGCCGAAGAAATACAGGGGCTTGTTCATGTAGGTCCCGAAGAACTTCACCGTCACCAGGTCCAGCAGCACCTTGACCGAGCGACGCAGGCCGTACTTGGTCGTGCCGTGCAGGCGGGGCCGGTGGTTGACCACTACCTCGGCGATCTTGGCGCCGTTCCAGACGGCCAGCGCCGGCAGGAAGCGGTGCAGTTCACTGTACAAGCTGACACCCTCGAGGGTTTCGCGCCGGTAAGCCTTGAGTGTACATCCGAAGTCGTGCAGCTTGACGCCAGTCACGGAGCGAATCAGCCGGTTGGCCATTTGTGACGGTACTCTGCGCGTCCACAGCTTGTCGTGTCGGGTCTTCCGCCATCCACTGACGATGTCGCAGTGCGGCGGCGAGTTCAGCCGGTTCAACAGAACGGGAATGTCATGGGGGTCATTCTGGAGATCGGCATCCATCGGAATGATGATCTTGCCGCGGCTGCGCCGGAATCCGGCGGCCATGGCCGCCGTCTGGCCGAAATTCCGGCGGAACACGACGATGGTCACCCGCGGATCGTTTTGACAGACGTGCTTGAGCCGCTCCAGTGTCCGGTCTTTGCTGCCGTCATCGATGAAGATGACTTCGTAGTCCAACCCCGTCTTCTGGAGGACCTCGGAGAGCTCGCTGTAAAGCGGAGCGACATTGTCCTCTTCATTCATCAACGGAACGATCACCGAAAGATCGCAGGTCTGCTCGTCCTCCCATGAGGAGCGGGCCATGTCCAGCTCGTTGATTCCAATGGCGCTGGCCGACTGGTGGGGGACCGACCGCTGAGGGAGGGGAACGCGGGCGGAACTCCCGATCAGGGAATTGTGCCCATTGCCGTGCGTTGCCACTTCCTGGCCGTCGATCGAGGTCGTTTCTGGGCTCGTGGCCATCTTGAACCTCGCCTTCAAGAGAAGCATCCCGCGCTGAAGTCCACCCGTAACAGGCTCAAGCGCCGGACGAAAACAACGAACGCAGTGCATCCCCCCAGTCCTGGCCGGCTTGGAAGTGCTTCTGACGATGCATGACTGCCGGCATACCTGCTGTCTGGCCGTTGGCAGACCGCTCTCGGACGCGGCGGTTGACGTGAGCTTCCTTACTCCCCCGTCGGGACGGCTGATACGCCGCGGTTCGGATCCGTGCCGGGTCCGGCTGTAATGCTGGCGCACACCTTGCCAGCGCGGTCTTTATGGGTTTTCAATTGCTCGCAGCTAACTCATCCGGAGCCATTGATAAATACAGTCTTTCCAACAAGATGTCAACATGAGTTTGCGCTAATGCATTTGTGGAGGTGTCGGTTTGCGGTGATTCTTTTTGCCCGGTTCGTAATGATAGACTCTGACCGAAGTTGAGGGTTGGGGGACCCGCAGGTCAAAAAAAGTCTTGAGCTCGGCGGTCTCTTCCATCCACGCATGCCTGCGGTTGCCAAGGGAGTCCAAGGCTTCCACCACCAGCCAAGTTGGACGGCCGATGGCCTGCAACTCCTCTGACGATCCGACACTCGGGATGACACTGCCGTCTTGGAGATAATATCTTGCTACGAAATGAGATCCGACCACCACGTCGCCTGGCTGGCGGTGCTCCTGGACGTAACCGAAGGCTTCGCGCCAACGCTCGTGAAAGCCAAAGCCAATGAAGTACATGTAGTCGAAGAAGAGCATCGACGCGATCAGCAGACCGGCGGGTGCGACCGACAACAGCCGACCCACGTGACACCGAAGCGTCTCGTAAAGCTTGGAGCAGCCCCACGCGGCCAAGCCGAGCCAGCCAAAAAGCGTCACAAAGCTATACCGAAGCCCGGTGTAATGGCCCAGCAGCGCGATGCCCGCAAAGGCCAGAACCGGAACTACTGCTGCGGCAGTGAGATAGACGCCTTCCCGTCGCCGTACACGAAGCAACAAAGGGGCGCTGAGCACCGCGAGAAGAATAACGCTCGGACCGGTCATGTAGGCCACTCCCAGGAGTGTCTTCAGGGGGGTCTGGTACTGTGCCCCGATGAATTGGGTCCATTGGTCGGGTCGCTCCCTGACGTCGATAGCCAGGAAGAAGCCCGCAACCAGGGCGGCGGCAGCGGCCATGCCCCAGCCGCTGCGTCCCAGTCGGACCGGCTGGCCAGACCACCGGGCCGCCAGCCAGTCCACAGCGATCACCAGCACGATGACGAGGGCGGGCGGCTGGGTCAAAAAGGCCAGAACAATCAGCATCGCGACCACGCCCAGCCGCACGCGGGACCCGCTCTGGGTGGCGCGGAAATACCAGATCAGGGCCAGGTTATAAAACAGGAATTGCTGGGTGTAGAAGCGTGCCGCCTGGGACCAGAATAGATGCCAGGGTGCGACGGCCAGCAAAAAGGCGAAAATCGCTGCGGCGCGGGCTCCCAGCAGGGATCGGGCGGCGATCGCCAGGCAGGGGATGGACAGGATCCCGATCAGCGCCGAGACGATCCGGGCTTTCCACTCGGTAACGCCCAGAGCGAGCCATTCTTCGGGATGTTCGCTACGGATCTGGGAAAGGGGAATGCCTTGAAGCCGTAGCCCCGTGGCGGTGGGCACATAACCGAGTAACTTGGACCGGTTGATCTCTCCGAGGCGGCTGCAGTCCCGGATGGTCTTCAGCTCGTCTTCCCAGAAGCTTGGCCCGTCGAGCCGGTGAAGCCGCAGGCCTGCTCCCAGAAGCGTGGCCAACGAAACGGCCAGGACGAACGAGCCCATGGCGATGCTGGGGCCCGTAGTGGTGTTGCGATCGAGCTTCTGCGCAGCAGGCCGCGGAGAGGATGCTGCGGTCAACACCCCCAACCCTTGCACATAGCCAACTCCTGGTTCAAGGCGCATTCCTGGGCTGACTCCCCGATTCAACCATTCTGGATCGCATGCCGTTCGCTAGATCTGTCAACGAGGCTCTGGACCGGCCGACCAGCCACAGCCCAGGCTCATTGGCGGGCTGCATCGCTTCCAGCCGATGCGCCTCGTGGTGCTTCCCCGCGGCAGTCCATGTCTCGCCTGGCTCGCAAAGGTTCTTGACGCTGAATCGCCGCGCCTCTACACTGCACCAGGCATCAGGGGCTTCCGAGTCACGGACTCAAGCCATATTAACTCAGGAGCGCCCCGGATGTCCAAGCCTGCACGGGCAGATAGCTCAGTTGGTAGAGCAACGGACTGAAAATCCGTGTGTCGGCGGTTCAAATCCGCCTCTGCCCAATTTACCGAAGTTATCTCCACGGGCCACCGGCGCCCGATCCGGGCGCCTCCAAGGAGCGACCGTTTAGCTTGGCTCCTCCTCCGACCGACGGACGCGCAAGGCGTCTGGATCAGTTTCCGAAGACAACAACTCGTTGGCTGCTCGCAAGATAGCATCAACGCTGCCTCTGGGGTCACGGAAGAAGTGAGGGGTCCACAGCCGTTGCAGCTTCCAGCCCTGGCCCTCCAGCACGAGCGTCCGGAAAACTTCCCACTCGATCAGATCGGCGGCCAGCCCGAATCGGTTCGCGTCGCAGAGGACGCCTATGGTCACATCTTCGGCGCGGCGAGGGTGATGCAAGGCCAGATCGACACAGAAGCCGTCGTTGCCCCAGAAGACGTCCGCGCCTACGTTGTGCTGCTCGACGAGGCGGCATCCCAATTCCCGGCAGAAGCTGGACGGGTACCGCGAGGCTCGTTCCACGAACTCGGCCTCCGCACGCCGCTGGATACTCTCGAGGTGCAGGTGGGCTGCCTCATAGATGTCCGCAAGCTGCTCGGCGTATTGCAGGTAGGAGAACAGCAGCCACGGGCCTCCGGGGGCCTGCCCGGCCGGAATGGGGGGAAGTGAGCGATACTCGGACGCCGGAATGGAAGAGACCAGATGGACTTCCTGCCGGGCACGCGTCACCAGCACGTTCAGCCTGCGACCTCCGCCGGCCCGTCCGAGCGGTCCGAAGCGGCGGTAAAAACGGCCGGTTGGATCAGGGCCGTAGGTCGTGCTGATGATGATGTGATCGCGTTCGTCTCCTTGCACGTTCTCCAGGTTCTTGACAAACAGGCCCTCAAACTGGCCGTTACGCCTCCGCGTCCGCGCCTGGTCCAGCGCCCGTCCGAAGGCGGCGTCTGCCTCCGATAACTCCTCCAGTTTCTCCAGAACCAGGTCCCGCTGGTTGATGTTGAAGGTGGCG
>BTUC01000128.1:0-16793 GCA_045863575.1 Phycisphaerae bacterium | reverse complement strand
ATCAGGTCGGGCCGTCGGGCGGAAAGCCCTTTGACTCCCGCGAGCAGCTCCCGACCCTCGACGTCGTGACGGCCGCGGACCAGTGACACCAGGTTGGACCTGATCTTGGAATCGTGGTGAATGACCAGTAGGCGAGACAATTCAACCTCCATCGTCTCAGGCAGCAGGGTAGGACTTCGCAAGGCTGCCGGGCGGGTCCCCGGGGGGCACGACCCAACTCCGGGCTATTCTATCAGTACGAGCGCGAAGGGACAATGGTGCACGCCGAAGGGCCCCGGCGTACGCGAAGTCTCCACTTCGGCGCGCGTGAGCCCATCCGGGGGGTATCAGAGTCCTGAGCTCAAGCACGAGGAATTCGATTGCGGCTCCCGGCGATTCGGCTCACTGGGCTCCAACCAAACACCTGTCGCAGGCCCGTTGCAAACCTGGGCCTGGGCTGCGAGCATATGAGCATGACACGAAGAGATTTCCTGAAATCGTCCGCCGCTGCCGGCATCGTCTCGGCCGCGGCGCCGGCCATTCACGCCGCCCAGTCCGGCAAGAAGTACACCGTCGCCCTGATTGGCAGCGGGTGGTGGGGGGGCAACATCCTTCGCGAGGCCCTGGCCTCTGGCGAATGCCGGCTGGTGGCCTTGTGCGATGTCGATGAGAAACAGCTCGATCGGGCCGGCCGGCTGATTGAATCCATGACGGCCGATAAACCCAAACGCTACAAGGACTACCGCGAGCTACTGGCCAAGGAGAAGCCGGAGATCGTCATCAATGCGACGCCCGACCACTGGCACGCGTTGATCACCATCGCGGCTGTGCAGGCCGGGGCCCACGTGTACGTCGAGAAGCCAATCAGCCACACCATCCTGGAAGGGCGCGCGATGGTGAACGCCGCCCGCGCCGCGGATCGCGTCGTTCAGGTGGGTACGCATCGGCGCGTTTCGCCGCACAACCTCTCAGGCATAGAGTTCCTTCGCTCCGGTAAGGCCGGCAAGATCGGCATGGTCCGGGCGTTCGTCCATTATCCCGGCGATGCCGGCCGTCCCACGCCGGAGAGCGAGCCGCCCAAGTCACTCGACTGGGATTTCTGGTGCGGGCCGGCTCCACTACGGCCATTCCGCGAGAACATTCATCCCCGAGGGTTCCGGATGTTCCTCGATTTCGCCAACGGGCAACTTGGCGACTGGGGCATCCACTGGCTCGACCAGATCCTGTGGTGGACGGAGGAGAAGTGGCCGCGTCGCGTCTTTTCGACCGGCGGACGCTTCATCCGCAAGGACTCGACCGACGCTCCGGACACGCAGGTGGTCAACTACGAGTTCGAGTCCTTCACGGCCACCTGGGAGCACCGCCAGTACGCCGCCAACCATGCCGAGAAGCACAGCATCGGCTGCTACTTCTACGGCACGGGAGGTACCTTCCACATGGGCTGGCAGGACGGCTGGACCTTCTACCCCGCGGGCGGAGGCAATCCCATCCACGAGAACCCGCAGCTTAATGAGCCGGATGGCCAGAACATCAAGGGCCTGTGGGCGGACTTCCTGGCATGCATCAAATCCGGCAAACGCCCCGTGTGCGACATCGAGATCGGTCACCGCTCAACAGCCATGGCCCTGCTGGGCATGCTCTCGCTGAAGGCCGGCCGAAGCGTCCACTGGGACGGCCACAAGGAGATCTGCGTCGGCGACGAAGAAGCTAACAAGCTCCTCGCACGGCCATACCGCTCGCCGTGGGTGTATCCGGAGGTGTAAGGGCGGCGTCCTGGTATCTGAAATGGCCTGCAGGTGTTATAATAGCGTTGAGGTGTACAAATGAAGACGTTCACGGTCGATATTGAGGGCTGGCCTGAGCCATTTGTGCAATTGCTCGAGCAGGTGGCGGAGCATCTGGCTAGTAAGGCGCGCGGAAATGGGGAATCAGTTGCTTCAATCGACTGGCCGAGATGGCCGGGCATCGCACCGCCGCCCGAGGCTATGAGACGGGTGGAGATCTATAAGCATGTCCGATGATCTCACTCTGCTCGACACCAACGTCCTCATCTACGCGTCAGAGGACATGCGGTTTTTGACCTACAGCTCGTAGCCACAATGACCGGCAACGGTGTCCGGCGGATTGCCACCTTCAACGAGGCGGATTTCCGGGGAATCGGGGAGCTCGAAGTCGTCAAGCCCACCTGAGAGATCGGTTCCCTGATTCCATTCGCGGTTACCCCCGTTGCGTGCTACAGGCTCCACGGCGCTCGCATCGGGCGCGAGAGCATCTTGGACGCTTCCGCGTCGCCCACGATGACCTCCTTTTTGGGGTCCCAGGTGATCTTCCGGCCGGTGCGGATGGCGATGTCACAGAGCTGGCTGATGTTGTCGGAGCGCACCGCGTCCTCGACTGAGCTGATGGCCGGCTTTCGCGACTTGACGGCCGCGATGAAATTCTCGTCGTGGCGGAGGCTCTCCGGCAGGCGCTGGTCGGCCTCGCCGAGCTTCTCCTTGAGCAGCGACTTGGGTTCGGCGTCGATGCCGCCGCGCCAGATGCGCACCCAGCCGTCCGGGCCGATGAACTTGGTGGAGTCTTCGCCGGGCTTGAAGGTCATCTTCACGCCGCCGGCCATCTCGATGTCCAGATCCCAGTGGATCACGACATCGTAGAGCCCCTCCTTGGGGATCTCGCCCTTGCCTTGCACGCTGTACGGGCCGGCCAGGTCGGCATCGCAGCCCCACACCATGATGTCCAGCGGGTGCGCCCCCCAGCCGCCCAGGTAGCCGATGGAGTAATCGTAGATCCAGTAGGTTCCCGGCACGACGCAGCGGTCCTTGGTGTACTTCTTCTCCGGAGCCGGGCCGATCCACATGTCCACGTCGAGATTCGGCGGCACTTCGGCGGGCTCCGTGGAACCACCCACGCCGCCGTCGGGGGCGATCACTTCCAGGCGCGTGATTTTGCCGATCCGGCCGTTGCGGACCAGTTCGCAGCCGAAGCGGCAGTGGGGCATGCTGCGCTGCTGCGTCCCGTATTGGAAGATGCGCCGGGTTTCCTGGAAAACCTTGCGGCATGCCAGATTCTGTTCGACGGTGAGGCCCAGCGGCTTCTCCACGTAGGCATCCTTGCCGGCCCGGGCGGCCATGAGGGCAATGGGCACGTGCCAGTGGTCCGGCGTGGCCACCACTACCGCGTCGATGTCCTTCCGTTCGAGCAGCTTTCGGAAATCGTCGTAAGCCTTGCCGCCGATGCTGGCCGCAGCTTCCTCGCGGCGGTCGCGCCAGGCGTCGGCGACGGCCACCGACTGGGCAGCCTTGACCTTCTGGAACCCGTTGAGCAGATCCCGGCCGCGGTTGCCCACGCCGATATGGCCGAGCACGATGCGCTCGCTGGCCGGGGGCTTCTCGGCGTCGCCCAGCGCGGCGGAAGTAATCATGTAGGGTGCGGCCACGGTGGCGGCGGTGGTCTTCAGCAGTGTGCGGCGGGTCAGGTGTCGGCTCATGGGCGTGTTCCTTTGAAGCTGCGGTGCCTGAAGCGTCCGGTATACGCGCACGTGCCGTGTCCCGGGCAGACACGCCAGCGTGGGCATTCTAATCAGAAGCCCCCGGCGCGCCCATGGGCCGGCTGATCTCGGCGGTGAAGGGGGGTGCGAATGTTGGATCGTGGAAAGTGCCCACGGCCACTGTTCGCGGCAGGGACAACAAGATGCGGCGCCACTGGGAAGCCCCGGCAGGGGCGAAAGAGGGTAGCCCAGAGCGGAGGCGGGCGCAAGACCGCCGCAGCCCTGGGATACCGGCGCCCGATTTCCGTTCGAGCCCCGTAGGGGCGGTAGAATCCCGCTCGCTGATAAATTGTGCGTTGCCGGTCCGTGCCACGGGTGTCCTTACCGGCGGTTTGGTCTTCAAACCGATTTTGCATTCCGCTGATGCGTTTACCAAACGTTCTTTCTGCATTTCATTGCGCTTCCGCCCGAGACGGAAAAAGGAGACGGAAAAAGGGTCGGGAGTCGAATAGCATTGTTGCTTGCCATTTAAGGGTTTACGACGCGACGCGTTGCGCCGGCGCGCGTGCCGGGTCGCGCGGCTGGATGGTATCAGGAGGTTATTAGAGGTCTAGGGTCCACATTCTTACTGCGCGGGCCTCATCTTTGCTCTTCGATGGCCGGCCCATGAGCCGCTGGTTCGGCTGGAGGCTCAGTGTGGTGGCTGTGTGACTGGCATGCTGAGCGCGGGGTGGGTTCGCGACGGGGGCTGCCGCCGGGTTGCTCAGTCTTCCGCAACCGGTTGCGGCAGCACTACTCGAGCAGTTACATTGCGTTGGAAGCGATCGATTCGTCCTCGCCTTGCGGGCTGGCCGGAATGGCAGCCGTCTGCATTTCGACCATGGACCGGTAGCGTCCGCTGCGGGCCATGAGCTCCTCGTGGGTGCCCTGTTCCACCACCTGGCCCTCCTCCAGCACGACGATGCGGTCGGCGTGGATGATGGTGCTGAGCCGGTGGGCAATGACGAAGCTGGTGCGATTGGTGGTCAGCGTCTGCAGGCTGGCCTGAATGAGCCGTTCGCTTTCAGTGTCCAGGTTGCTGGTGGCCTCGTCGAGGATCAGGATGCGGGGGTTGGCCAGCAGGGCCCGGGCAATGGAGATGCGCTGGCGCTGCCCGCCGCTTAGTTTGACCCCCCGTTCGCCGATGAACGTGTCGTAGCCGTCCCTGAGTGCGAGGATGAAATCATGAGCGTTGGCCAGCCGGGCGGCCCGTTCGATCTCCGACCGTGAGGCGCTGCGCCGGCCGTAGCCGATGTTTTCGGCAATTGTGCCATCGAAAAGAAAGGTGTCCTGTTCCACGATGCCCAGCAGACGACGGTAGCCCGCAAGCTGAAGCTCGCGCAGGTTTCTTCCGTCCAGTTCGATGCTTCCTTCCGTCGGATCGAAGAAGCGGGCGATCAGGTTGCACAGCGTCGTCTTGCCGGCCCCGCTCGGGCCCACGAACGCCACCATCTCGCCTGGGTGAACGTCCAGGCTGACGTGGCGCAGGACGCGCCGGTCGGATCCCGGATAGCTGAAGCCGACGTTTCGCAGCGTGATCCGGCCATTGACCGCCCGCGGATCCACGGGAATCGCTCCGGGGCAATCCGGCATCTCCGGTGGTTCCTCCAGCAGGTCAAGCACTCGGTCCAGGCCGGCCAGATTGTTCTGAAACGTGGTCGCGCTGGTGGCCAGCGCCTCCAGCGGGTTCAGCAGAGCGGCCAAATAGCCCAGGAACATGACCAGGTCGCCGACGGTCAGCGCGTCGCGCAGGGCGAGCGTGCCGGCCTCGACGCGGGCCATGTCGTCCAGCACGCGCATGCCGCCGTACCACAGCAGCGCGGCCGAGGCCGTCGGAATCAGGATGGCCCACGCGGCTTCGACGCCGCGCATCCACCACCACGCATGCAACTCCTGGCGCGCCATGAGATGGTTGTTGCGGATGAACTGGCCGGCCTCGGTCCGCTGGCGCGAGAACCCGCGCACGACGCGCATGCCGCCGAACGTCTCGGTGGCGTGGCTGTCGATCTGCTGGCGGCTGGCCCGCACACCCCTGAAGAGCGGGCGGATGCGGCTGATCCAGGTTTTGTGGGTCAGGTAGACGATGGGCATCAAGGCCAGCGAGCCGAGCAGAAGCCGCCAGTCCACCCAGGCAAGGATCAGCAGGCTCCCGGCCAACTGGATGATGGCCCGCCACGGATTGTAGACCATCGAAAAGATCAGCTCGGCGATGCCTCCTGCATCTTCTCTCAGGATGCTGGCCACGCCGCCGGACTTGAGCTCGTAGACGCGGTGCAGCGGCAGCCGCGAGGCGTGATCGAACACCCGTCGCCGCAGCGACATCTGGGCACGCTTGGAAAGGCGGGTCGTCTGCCAGCGGCTCCAGGTGCCCGCGATCAGGGCGGCGGCCGTGATGAGCACCGCTCCCACCGCCACGAAGGTCAACAGGGCGCGGCGGTCCTCCGCAAAGGGCAGCAGACGGGCCAGCTCGGCGGGCAACGGGTGGCCGGCGAGCACGTTGTCCAGGACCAGCTTGGTGCCGTACAGAGGCACCAGGGCGAGAGCGGTGGAGAGGGTCAGCCCGGCCAGGGCGGCGCATAAGGCCACCCGGTGTCCGCTGAGCAGCTCTAGAAAGCGGACAAAAAGCTGCCCGAAGGTCCGATGGCGGCCGGGGTGCAACCGGCCGTCACGCCCCGGCGTCGCCTGGCCTGCCCGGATCTTCTCCCGGGACTGCCGCAGGTGTTCTCTGTATTGGAGGTACCGTCGCCGACTCGATCGCATTGTGCCTGATCATAGCACGATCGGCCGGCAAGTGCGGCACACTTGGCACGCAGCCTGTCGGCGGTCCCGCAGGGGCCACCGCTGTGCCGACCGGTTTAGAGAGCACAACGGTTGGTACGGAGCCCGGGCATGACTGAGCACAACCGGCGGCACGGAGGCCGGTCGCTACACGCGGGGAAGTTATCGATTGAAAGGGTACTCGTGGTCAGAATACCCGTAAGGGCTGGGGCGCATTGGCGGAGTGGTCGAAGCTCGCCACCTTCTGAGCTTCTCGGCCCGTCGGCATGGATCGGCCGCGCTCGCCGCCGTTGGAGTCGGCGAACCGGCCGGCGGTTTTCTCGACCAGGCCCGAGGTTGCCGCGGTGGCGCAGTGGGCGACGGCCGGCGCTTCCGGAAACTCCTGTTGGAGGCGTTGGTGCCACTTGCACCAGTACGCGCACAGGTCGCTCATCATCCGGCGGAACTGTTCGAACTCATAGGGCTTGACCAGGTAACTGTTGGCGTGGTGGTGATAGGCCCTGGCCAGGTCCCGGTCATTCTGCGAGGTGGTCAGCACCACGACGGGGATGGACCGCAGGTCTGGATCTCCTTTGAGCTCCTGGAGCACTTCGTGGCCGTCCATGCGGGGCAGGTTGAGATCCAGCAGGACCAGGTCCGGGCGCGGTTTTTGAGTGAAGCCCGCTTCGCCGCGGACGTACTGCAACGCCTCGTCGCCGTCAGCGACCCGATCGATGGTGACATCGCGCCGTCCGAGAAACTGCATCATGATGAGCTTGGCGTGCGCAGGGTTGTCTTCGACCAGCAAAAAGTGCATAGGCGTGCCGTCCAAACTACTCATACCATGAGCTTCGTTCCGCCCGCTGTTGGCAAGATCGCTCCTCCCAGCCTGAGGAGTGCACTTAATTATCGTCGATTTACCTGCTGAAGTCCAGACCTTCTTGATCATAAATTATGATGCCAGCAGCAATTAAATTGCTCTCATGAATACGCCGCAGCTCTGCCGTGCAAGGTTCGCTTTCACCGGGTCATACGCTGTTCTGGCAGTCGCGTACGTCTCCGATACAATGCCTGCCCAGCGGCAACAGATGCGTATGTGTTTCTATCGGACGTTTTTGTCTGGGGAGTCCTATGTTCAAGCGCAACATCAGGGTTGCTGTTCTGGCCGGAATACTGGTGACGCTGACGGCCGGGCCCGCACCGACAGCGTGGGCGGACGTGCAGCTTCCATCAATTCTGGGCAGCCACATGGTCCTGCAACACGGGATTCCTCTTCCTGTGTGGGGTCTGGCCGACCCCGGAGAAGAGGTCACCGTCACGCTGGGAAGCCAGACCGCCCGGGCCAAAGCCGGCGCCGACGGGCGCTGGCTGGTTCAGCTCCAGCCACTGGCAACAGGAGGTGGTCCGTTGCGCATGACCGTCGCCGGGAAGAACACCATTGAGCTGAAGGATCTTCTGGTCGGCGAAGTGTGGGTCTGCTCGGGCCAGTCGAACATGGCCTGGCGGGTGAAGCAGGCACTACGTCCGGAGGAGGAGATTCAGGCCGCCCGCCATCCGCGGATCCGGCTGTTCACGGTGGGCTCGCAGGTCGCCCAAGAGCCGCGGTTTGACGTCGGCGGCGAGTGGCAGATCTGTAGCCCGGAGACGGTGGGGGACTTCTCGGCGGTCGGATACTTCTTCGGACGCGACCTGCACGCGGCGCTGGACGTGCCTGTCGGGCTGATCAATACGTCGTGGGGCGGCACGCCGGCCGAGTCCTGGACAACACACGAGGCGCTGGCCGCTGAGGAGGACTTCAAGTCCATACTGACCGGCTGGGAGGAGAGCGCGTCCAAGTTTCCCGCTCAATTCGCCCGATGGCAGGAGGCGGCCAAAAAGGCGCGGGCGGAAGGTAAGCAGCCGCCGCGCAAGCCGGCGGCTCCGGACCAGGATCCCTGGCGACCCTCGGGGTTGTATAACGGCATGATTCACCCGATCGTGCCATTGGCGGTGCGGGGTGCGATCTGGTACCAGGGCGAATCGAACGCCGGCCGGGCCTATCAATACCGCAAGCTGCTGCCGGCCATGATTGAGAGTTGGCGCCAGGCATGGAAGCAGGATGAGTTCACGTTCCTGATCGTTTCGCTGGCCAACTACCGGCCGGTGGACAGCCAACCGGTGGAGAGTGACTGGGCGGAGCTGCGCGAGGCCCAGAGCATGACCGCCGCTTTGCCCGGCAATGGGCAGGCGCTGGCCATCGATGTCGGTGATGCCGCCGACATCCATCCCAAAGACAAGCAGACGGTCGGCCAGCGGCTGTCGTTGGCCGCTTTGGCTCTCGCCTACAAGAAGGATGTCGAATACTCAGGGCCGGTGTACGACCGCATGAGCGTCGAGAACGGCGAGGTTCGGCTGAAGTTCAAGCATATCGGTGATGGGCTGGTTGCCAAGGGCGGCGAACTGAAGGGCTTTGCCATTGCCGGCGAGGATCGCAAGTGGGTCTGGGCCGAGGCGAAGATTGACGGGGACACCATCGTCGTGAAGAGCGATCAGATCGCGTCGCCCAAGGCCGTGCGTTACGGCTGGGCCAACAATCCCGTGTGCAATCTGTACAATCGTGCCGGTCTGCCGGCCGTGCCGTTCCGGACGGATGACTGGCCCGGGGTCACGCTGGGCAAGAACTGACCAGGACAACAGAGGAGAATTGGCGTAAAGCCACCCGACCAGCCCTGAAGGACTGGCCTGAGGCCGCCTTCGGCGGAAGGCCCCGTAGACGGGGCCAAGCGCACGCAACTCGCCGCAATGCGACGCCGCTAACGGGCACCCCATGATGGCTATTCACACCGGCAGGGTTCCCCACTTCCGGAACACGGGGAGGCCAGAACACGGGGAGGCCAGAACGCGGGGAAGCCACGAGTCCAATCGCGGATTCGGTCACCGTCCCGCGACTGATCCTTATGTTGCTTTATGGAGTTTTTCCCGGTTCTTCACTTCATTGCTTCGGCACCTTCGCGTGCTCACTTTCGCACTTTCGCACCTTCCCACTTTCCCACCTTCTCGACGTCCCCGTTCCCGCCAGTACCTACTGCGCGCTGCGAACGTAGGCCATGAAATCCTCGCGCCACTTCTCGACGGTCTTCTCGGGGCCGATGAGTTTGACGTACCACGGCTTGGTGGGGGTTCGAATCTCGGCGGCCAGCATCTTGTAGCCCGGCTTGGGCTCACCGGCGGGGGCCATCATGGAGGAGGCCGTGTAGGTGCCCGTAATTTCGATCACCGTCGTCGGGTATTTGGTGTTGTCGAGCATGGTCTTCCTGGCCGCCTCTTCACAGGGTGCTCCGCGGCCGATGCCGAACTGTTCGCACCAGCGGTCGACGTTCATGTTCAGCGGGACCAGCGTGCCCAGAAACGAGACGGCCAGGTCGGCATCTTCCTCATCGCCCTCGGCTTTGGGTAAGGCGAAGACCTGCTCGGTCATCATCCGCTTGGGGCGCGGCTGCCAGCCCTCCGGCGCGGTGAAGTGCAAGGCGTCCGCGGTGGGGGCCCCGCCGTGAATCGCATCGTTGGGCATGCCTCCTGACGGCCGTGTGCCCGCACCCATGGCCCCATGCCCTGCAATGGGAGGATGCCCGGGCGGCAGCGCCGGTTGGGTGGCCGGTGTGCGCGCCGCGTCATCGGACGTGCCCGAGGGCGCGAACTCGCCCACTTCTCGCGGCTCAGGCCCGGAGGCCTGCGGCTTCGATTCGTCGCCACAACCCACGATGATGGCCATCGCCGCAAAAATGAAAGAACCGGCGTAAATGCGCTTCATGCTGGCGAGCTCCTTGCTTGAATGCCCGGACCGCTGCTATGTTCCAACCCACGAAACTGGCCCGACGGCCATGGTTTACGCCCAAATCAGGCCGGGTGCAAGCCCCTGTAAATCCAGCACGCGCGGCGGCGCGGGAGTTCGCTTCGATGACTCGCCGGGAAGAGTGTCAGCTCAAACAGCAATCGGTGGCCCACTATCTCGAATCCAGGCAACTGGAGGCGGTGGTGCTGACCCGTCGTGTGAATTTCGCCTGGTTCACGTCGGGCGGGCTGAACCACGTCTCGACGGCCGCCGATGTGGGTGCGTCGTCGCTGCTGGTGAGCCGGGAGCGTGTGCTGTGCCTCACGAATTCCATCGAGGCCCCACGGATCATCGCGGAGGAGCTTGGGCCGCTGGGCATCGAGGTGAAGGCGTTCGCCTGGCATGATCCGGCCGAGGCGGCGCGCGAGTGGGCGGCCCACCTCGGGGATCGGCACGCGGCGTGCGATGCCCCGGTGGCCGGTCTGCCAGGGACCGTGACCCTGCTCAGCGGTGACTTTGATGCGCTCCGCTGGCAGCTTACTGAGGGGGAGGTCGCCAAGTATCGGATACTGGCCACGGAAGTGGCGGAGGCGCTCGAATGCGCGTGCCGGCAGGTGCGTCCCGGCATGACGGAACACGCACTGGCGGGGAATATTGGGCGCGGGCTATTGGAGCGGGGGATCAGGGCCCCCGTCATTCTTGTGGCCGCCGACGAGCGGGTGCGGCAGTTCCGGCATCCGTTGCCGACCGGTGCGAAGTTCCATCATTACGGCATGGGCGTCTGCACCGGTGAGCGCGACGGGCTGCACGTCTCGGTCACGCGGTTGTTCTCGTTTGGAACGGTAGATGCAGATCTACGCCGGCGCCACGAAGCGGTCTGCGCCGTGGACACGGCCATCATGGCCACCACTCGTCCCGAGCGGACGTTCGGTGAAATCTTCGCTGTCGCTCAGCGCGCCTATGCGGATACTGGCTTCCCGGATGAGTGGAAGTTGCATCACCAGGGGGGCTCGACCGGCTACTCCGGCCGTGAGGTCCGGGCCACACCCGGCAACAGCACGAAGGTGGCTTCGCCTCAGGCCTTCGCCTGGAACCCTTCAATCGCTGGCACCAAGAGCGAAGACACGCTGCTCATATTGCCTGACAGAAATGAAATCCTCTCCCTTACGGGCCATTGGCCGAGCAAGATGTACACGGCCGACGGCCAGACCTCTGCGCGAAACCAGATCCTGGAACTCTGAACCAGACAGAGCCCCCGCAGAGCCAATCGACGCTGCGCGGGGGTTGACAAACCGCCGAAGCTCCCGTGTAATACCGACCGACCGGTATGTCTAAGTCCTCCTGTCGAGATTCCAGCATGGCAGCAGCGCAAAAGCAGCGGCGGGGGGCGGCCACGCGGGCGGATATCATCAACGTCGCGCGGCAGTTGTTCAGTGAGCACGGCTACCACGCCACCGGCCTGGCGGACATTCAGTCAGCCACCGGGCTGACCAAGGGGGCATTTTATCACCACTTCCGCAGCAAGGAGGAACTCGGGCTGGCTGTCCTGGAGGCGGCGCAGGCCGACTACGCGACCTACCTGCTGGAGCCGGTAGCGAAGGTGCGCCAACCCGGCGAACGACTTCGGGCCATGCTGGATGGCGTGCTGGGCCTCAATGCCCGCCCGGAGTGGCGGAACTGCCTGATGGTGGCAACGCTGTGTGCCGAGCTGACCGCCGGGGATCCGCGGTTGCAGGATAGCGTGCGGATCATGCAGGAGCGCATGTTCGGCTTGTGGCGCAAGCTGATCGTGGAAGCACAGAAGTCGCGGGACGTGGACCCCGCGTTGGATCCGGACGTGTGGGCGCAATGGATCATCAACACGTTGGTCGGCACACTGCTGACCCGCAAAGCGGGCAGCGCCCAGGTGGAGCCCGCCCGGCTGATCACGGCCATCAAGGAGAGCCTGCTGGGCGCTACGACTCATCCAGCCGTTTGATGAGGACGCAGAGCGGCCCAACCGGTTGACCCACTGGAACGAGCTGTTTGGCGGCCCTTCAGTGTGAGTATGCCTGGATGACCTTCACCAGTGCGGCCGCGATCTGCTTCATGTCCTCCTCCGTGTACGTCGGATAGGCGAAGCAGGTGAACGTGTGCGTTTCGTGCCAGCGGGCGTTGGGGACGTCGACCTTCGTGTAGTCCACGCTGGCCGGGTCGGCGTACTCCTTCGAAGAAAATGGGAACCCCGAGTTGCCGAAGCCCTTCTTCTCCATGAAGGCCCGTTCGGTGTGGCACTGCGGCCAGAAGACTTTCCAGCAGGGGGCGCCCTCGGCGCCGGCCGCCTTCACGAACTGCATGATGTCGCAGCTCATGCTCTCGATGTCCAGCGAGAAGACCGTCGTGAACCAGCCGTTCCGCCGGTCCGGCGTGTCGATGGACATGTACTTGATCTGCGGCAGCTTGTGCAGAGCATCCATCAGGATGTGCCCGTTGCGGTGGCGGGCAGGCATGTTCCACGAATCCATCCGCTCCAGCTCGGCCAGGCCGATGGCCGACTGCATCTCGGTCATGCGGTAATTCCAGCCCACGCGGTTGTGGATGTAGGGCAACTTCTGCTCCAGGGCCAGCAGGTTGAGCCGCTCCTTCACGTCGTAGCCGTGGTCGCGGAAGCTGCGCGCCTGCCAGGCGAGCTCCTCGTCGTCGGTGGTGACCATGCCGCCTTCGCCGCCGGTGGTGAAGGTCTTGTTCTGGCAGAACGAGCAGCCGGCGATGTGGCTCAGGGTGCCGGTCTTCTTGCCCTTGTAGCTGCCGCCGAAGGCTTCGGCGTTGTCCTCGATCACGAAGAGGTTGTGCTTTCTGGCGAAGGCGTTGATCTTGTCCATGTCGGCCACGTTGCCGTAGAGGTGCACGGGCATGATGGCCTTCGTGCGCGGGGTGATGAGCTTTTCGGCGGACTCGACGCTGATGCAGTGGTCGTCGATGTTCACGTCGGCGAAGCGGGGGATGGCCCCGGCCTGCACCACCGAGAAGCTGGTGGCGATGAACGTGTAGCTGGGAACGATGACCTCGTCCCCCGGGCCGATGCCCAGGGCCGCCAAGGCCACGTGCAGGGCGGCCGTTCCCGTGGCCACGCTGATGGCATACTTGCTGCCCTGCCATTCGGCGAACTTCTTCTCGAACTCCATGCCCTTAGGGCCGGTCCAGTAGTTGACCTTCCCCGAGCGGAGCACCTGCTCGACGCTGGCGATGGCCTGCTCGCTGAACTGGGGCCAGCCCACCAGCTTGTTGGTCACGGCCTTAGGGCCGCCGTCAATGGCCAGTTTCGCGGACATGCCTGGTCTCCGGTCGAAAGACGGTAGTGGCTGAATCGGCGCCGCATGCGCCGAGGCCATTGATACCACGGCGGCCGGCCGCTTTCCAGCCGGTCAATCCGCCGGTCCGCAGGTGGGTCGGGCCTCTGAGCTGAGGAACCAGGCGTTGTTAAGACGTGTGCCACTGCTCTGTGACTGTGAGCAGTGCCGTGGGAAGGCAGAGCGCCCGTAGTATAGCCCCTGCTCACAGAGCTTGCTGTTACCCACAAACCAGCGGCGGCGTACCCTCCGCCCCGAAGGGGCGATAGTTGATAGCCCAGGGCGTAAGCCCTGAGGACGGTGGGGGCTTGAAGCGGCGAGAGCCCCGCAGGGGCGATAGACGGGCGTGAGCTTTTGTCGCCCTTTCAGGGCTTGCCGCACCATCAACCTGCTCGCGAACCGAGGGCTTACGCACCTCGGCTTTTGACTCCCGCCCCTGCGGGGCGGAAAGCGGCGATCGGACGGATCGCGCGGAGCTTATTGCCAGCTTCGGCCGCGCAGTTGTGCCGCCATGCTGGCCATGACTTCCTGCCGTTCGAATTCATGCAGGCCGAATGTGTACCGGTCGAACTCGCGGCGTGCCGCTTCCTCCCAGGCCTGGGGAGCGAGCCGTCGGTCGACTATCCGGGAGACCGCCTGAATAATCCGCGATGCCAGCCCTACAGGTTCACACGTCCGACCCATGAGACACCTCCACTTCCCTGGGAGGGCCCAGGTAGCAAGAGCCGTGCCGGCTGCAAAGTCAGCCGGCGCAATGCGCTCGAGACCCGCGGTAACCACCGGGGAGATATGAGCTTGATCGCTATGGGCATGCTGCCGCAAGCAGGGCTTACCTCTGGTCGTCTGGGCGGCTATGTGGGTAATCCTCACCAATACCGGATTCCCCGGTGCGGACTCAGCCACACCCGTGCGTGCACCACCGCGCGGCCGGGACGCACGGCCGGGAGCCGGGTGCCGGCCCGGCATCTGCGGCGCCCGTCGCATGAGTTCATCATGCTGATTCCGAGCGGCAACTTCGGCCGCGGCACAGATCGCCGGGGCGCTTACTCGCCGATGGGCACGACGCTGATCTCGTCGAAGTACTTACGCGTGTTGTGCCACTCGTCGCCTGCCCCGGCCAGCCAGATGCCTGTTCATCAGAGAGCTCATTCCCTTTTGGAGACTGGGCAGTAGACAGCCTATCATCTTCAGCATCCACGCGGCGGGTCACTGGCCGGGACCCCTGCGAACCGAAACCTCCTTCCGATTTGGAGACAAGCTCATGCCCACTTCTCAAGGCGACGAACGCCTCTCGGCAAGTCGCGCTGCGCTGCTCCTGGTGGATCACCAGGCCGGACTCCTGTCTCTGGTGCAGGACTACAGCCCGGACGAGTTCAGGAACAACGTGCTCGCGCTGGCGGCCATCGGCAAGCTGTTCAAGCTTCCCACCATCCTGACCACCAGCTTCGAGACGGGGCCGAACGGTCCGCTCATGCCGGAACTCAAGGAGATGTTCCCCGAAGCGCCCTTCATCCCCCGGCCGGGACAGATCAACGCCTGGGACAACGAAGACTTCGTGAAGGCGGTGAGGGGGACCGGCCGCAGGCAACTGATCATTGCGGGCGTGGTCACGGATGTCTGCGTGGCCTTCCCGACGCTCTCCGCGCTGAAGGAGGGGTCTCAGGTCTTCGTGGCCGCCGACGCCTCAGGCACGTTCAACAAGTCCGTCCGGGATGCGGCCTTGATGCGGATGGCTCATGCGGGGGCGGTCATGACCAACTGGTTCGCGGTGGCCTGTGAGCTGCAACGGGATTGGCGCAACGACATGGAGGGGCTGGCCACGCTGCTCGGGAATCATCTGCCCGCGTACCGAAATCTGATCACCAGCTTTCAGGCCATGGGCGGGAAATAGAAGTGGAGGCATTGGCGATGGCGACGACGACCACGCTCAAGCGGGTTCAGCAGGTCCGGCCCAGCCCGCCGGGCCACTGGGTGGGCGACGGCTTTCCGGTGCAGACCGTCTTCTCATATCAAGACGTCGGGCCGGCGATGAGCCCGTTCCTGTTGCTGGACTACGCGGCCCCCTTTGAGTTCCCGCCGTCCGACCAGCCCGGTGGTGTCGAGGAGCACCCGCATCGAGGCTTCGAGACGGTGACTATTGTGTACCAGGGCGCGCTTGAGCACCGTGATTCAGGGGGCAACCACGGGGTCATCGGTCCTGGCGACGTGCAGTGGATGACGGCCGCGTCAGGCGTGGTCCACGAGGAGTTCCACGAGCAGGAGTTCGCCCGACGCGGCGGCGTTTTCGAGGTCGTGCAGCTTTGGGTCAACCTGCCCGCCCGGCACAAGATGTCACCTCCGCGTTACCAGACGCTCCTCAACCGCAGCATCCCGGCAGTCCAGCTCGCAGGCGGCGCTGGAACTGTGCGCGTGATCGCCGGAGAGTTCCAGGGTCACCCAGGACCGGCCCGCACGTTCACACCGATCCATCTGTGGGATGTGCGGCTCAGAAAGGACGCCCTGGCCGAGTTCTCGCTGCCGGACGGCCACACGGCAGGTGTATTTGTCTTGAATGGCGGGATTCGATTGAACGGATCAGAAGACGTCGGCAGCGCGGAGCTAGCGGTGCTCGACAGGTCAGGGCAGCAGGTGTCCATGGAGACTGTGGACGATTCGAAAGTTCTGATCCTGAGTGGCGAGCCGATCGATGAACCGGTTGCCGGCCGGGGGCCGTTCGTAATGAACACGGACGAGGAAATCCGACAGGCCATTCTGGATTACCAGAGCGGACTCATGGGGCGTCTGACGTAGATCATCACGTGGCCGCCGAGTACCGCCGCTCGTAGAGGTCCGGATCATAGGGCGCTCGCCGGTTCGGGCACGGGTCGCGGGGGCAGAGCTCGCAGTTCTCGAACGCGGCTTCGGTGGGAAACCGAAGCCCGGACACGCTCTTGATCGGGACCATGAGGAAGCTGTCGGTGAGCCGGACGCCAATCTGCTCGTTTATCCCGTCCAGGATGCGAAACAGGCCGGCCTGCTCCTCGATGGGCCAGTCCGCGAGCGAACCAGGATTCATCATGCCGGTCTGATCCAGGCCGTAGCGCTGCCTTAGATCGGCCGTGAGGGCGTCGAAGGCGGCGCGCAGGGCCTCCTCCATGATGGCGTCCGCCCAGAAGCCTTCCAGCATGTCGTCGATGGATTTCGACCAGGTTTCCAGTTCCGCACCGCAGGTGGCCACGAAGGGGAAGGCGCGATGCACGTCCCCCAGGTTGACCCGCAGGATGCGGCTGGTCAGCGTGACGCCATCCACGACGACACTGTCATCGCCCTTCGATTCGACGTAGGCCAGCCGGTAGGCGGCTTTCGGACGGGCCAGCAGGGCGGCCTCTCGGGCCATGCAGGCACATCGCTC
>BTUC01000127.1:4507-16831 GCA_045863575.1 Phycisphaerae bacterium | reverse complement strand
CACAACTCCGCTTTCTCGGGCGGTGCGCCGCCCTTCCCCCCGCTCCCATCGCAACACCGAGCGGAGTTCTGCCCGGGACGGCGAGGAGGTGCGCGGCAACGCAGAGATCAGATCACGAGCCAGGGTATGAAAGCTTCCGTTGTCCGGCGGGTAATCAATGGCGAGCTGCTCCTGCTTGCGGACCTCCCGCTCGGCGGGGATCTCATCGTCGTGCCACTGCTCACTGGGAAGGAGGTGGCGATTGAAGAACCTGTAGAACGCCTGGCGATTGTCCTGATCGTAGTTGTGCGTGCCGGGATCGGTGTTGTTGTGGAACGCAAAGCGATCCGGGTGGCCGAGCAGTGCGTAGAAGGGGCGAACCGGCTCGTAGATTGACTGCCTCGCCCGCGGTGAGGCGAAACAGCAGTCGTCCTTTTCGTTATAAATGAGCAATGCCGGGCGCGGTGCAAGCAGGGCCGTCAGCCACGGGTAGTCCGCAATCGACACCAGATCGGTCGGATTCTGCTCGAGATCGCCGATATCACCCTGGTTGTGCAGGCGCTCCCTCAGGCCGATGTAACCCGCATTGGGCGCGGACAACTTGACCCGTGTATCCAGCGCGCTGATCAGAATCGTCTGCCATCCCCCGCCTGACAGCCCGGTGACGGCCAGCCGATCCGGATCGGTGTGTGCGTGGGCCAGCAGCACGTCCAGCGCACGGCTGAGCGACTGGTAAAACACGGACAGGCCGCTCACCCCGCACAGGTCCAGCCAGGCCAGATCCCCGTGGCCGTACCCGGAACCCTGGAGTTGGCCCATCCCGATCCACTCCGGGTGCAGTGTAATAATACCTCTCTTCGCCAGATTGATGCACTTGATCTGTTCGTAATCAATGGTCATGCCCGGTGCGCCCACGTGACCATTGACACAAAGCACCGCCGGAACGCGCTTCTTCAATGCCGCGGGCTCATAGAGCAGCCCTCCGCACCACAGGCCGGGAACCGCCTCATATCGGAGCTTGCGGATAACATATCCGTCGCCCTCCAGCTCGTCGCCCCAGACGATCTTGACCTCACCCGATCGCCAGGATGAAGGCACGCCCTTGAAGACGACCTCCTCCACGACGCGACGCCGAAGACTCTCCGCCTGGGACGCCCACACCTGAGCATCGTTCGGCGGCTCGAAGGCGGGGATCCGACCGAGCAGGTACGCCGCGAGTTCCCGTTGCGTCTGCCCTGCCGGTAATACCCTCGCAGGCTGCGAATCGGCGGGCGGTGCGGCCGCGACCGTCCATGTGATGCACATCGCCAGTTCCAGACTCAACAAAGACAAACATCGCATCAGCTATCCTCCTGGCCCACGCCTCGTCGCCAGCCGCTCGCCCGTTGAGTGAGCGCGTGGTTAAGATTTGCTCAGCAAAACCAGATAAGCTACCGGAGCGACGAGCGGATCTCAAAAGGAACACGGGACCGATGAGCATATGTCCTCGGCCTTTACTTGTCCGTTCCAGCCGCCTAAACACTTGCACAAGGCTGCCGTCCCATCGGGGGACCTTGTCCACAGGGCCGCAGGATTTGGCGCAGCCATGGATCTGATTTGAGGGCCGCTTCACCCAGCCTGCTCAGTTGCGGAGGTTACCAGATGCTCGCGAGCCGGACGTTTATCACCCCCGGATTACCGACGGCCCGAACCATCGCCTTCGCAGGCATGCTGACTTGCCTGGCCGTCCGGGGGCCTCTGATCGCCCAGGACATCGACGTCAACGTCAACATCAACACTGGCGTTCAGATCGAGACGCGCGGGCCGGTGCATGAAGCCTTCGCTGAGCCGGTTGTCTTCGGGGCCGAGCCCGCCTTAACCGTCGCCCAGCCGCCGCCACAACCGATTGATGAGCTCCCGCCCGAGGAACTCCCGGAGGGCGAGGACATGACCTGGATCCCCGGCTATTGGGGCTGGGACGAAGAACGCGAGACCCACCTCTGGATCAGCGGCGTGTGGCGCAATGTCCCACCCGGCCGGCAGTATGTCCCCGGCTACTGGACGCCGGAGGAGCAAGGTCAGCAGTGGGTTTCCGGTTTCTGGCTGCCGGAGGATGAGCAGACGATTCAGTATCTCCCCGAACCTCCCGCACCGCAGGAGGTGATGGAGATCGGCGCACCCCCGTCAGCGCAGCACGTGTGGGTGCCGGGCGTGTGGATGTGGCGCGAGGCCCGATTCGTCTGGCGTCCCGGGTACTGGCTGCAGCCGCCGCCGCAGTGGGTCTGGGTGCCTTCGCACTGGGTCTGGACACCCAGCGGCCACGTCTTCGTGAGCGGCTATTGGGACTATGCCCTGCCGCAGCGCGGGATGCTCTTCGCCCCCGCGTACATCCAGCCGGCCGTCTATGCCCGACCGCGCTTTGTGTACACCCCCAGCGTCGTGCTGAACGTGGACCTGCTGGTGGACCACCTGTTTGTCCGCCCGAGGTACCGTCACTACTACTTCGGCGACTTCTACGCCCAGCGGTATGAGCGCGTGGGCATCCTGCCGGTATTCAGGTTTCACCGTCACATCGGCTATTCGAGTCTTTTCGCCCATTCGGCAGCGGTCCATCGCGTCCGCATGCCTGATTGGGAGAATCGTTATCGGCGCGCGTACATGCACCGCCGCGAGTATGCCTTTGCCCGTCCACCGAGAACGTATGCGGCGTACCAGCGCGTGCTTCGCCAGCCTGACGTGCTACAGCGGCTGGACCGGGATGATCGCCGCAGCCTGATGGTCGCCCGGAGCCTCGATCAGTTCCGCACCGGGGAAGATGGCACTCGGCGACTTCAGCGGCTCAGCGACGACGGGCGGAGCAGTCTCCTGAGCCGGCTGCCGCAGTTCCGCGATTACCAGGAGCGTCGCCGACAGATCGAGACCAACGGCCTCGATCGGGATGCGCTGCGCGAGCGGGTGAATGGTGCGCCGGTCTTGTCGGGTGGAACCGGGGAACGGGACGTGCGTCCCCGCCCCGCTGATCCCGGTGCGGGCAGAGAAGTCGTCCGAGGAGCAGACCGGCAGCGCACCGCTGAACACGACGGTGGCCCCACCCGGCAAGTCAGTCCGCGCCAGTTGACGCTGCCGCGCTCGCCTGTCTCTGCCACCAGAACCCGCGATACCGATCGATCGCGCGTCCGTTCGCGAACACCAGGCGTGCCCGAAAGCGAGGCCCGAACATCCTCAGGCCGCCGCGTGGAGACCCGTGGACGATCCCAGACAGATCGATAAGCCGCGCCCGTCCCAGTCGGTAGTCGGGAGCGTGGCCAGGGGAGGACGCGGAGGTGAGCACGCGAGAAGGTGGTCAGGCGGGACTCAGAAAAGTGAGAAGGTGAGCAAGTTGTAAAGTGAAAAGAAGGGCAGTTCGCTCCCCCTGCCACCTTCGCACTCTCCTCCGCTCGCAGCTTACTTGCGCAGATCCATTCTCCCCTTCTGATCTTCTCGCCTCCGCACCTTCTCGCCCACGCGCCTTCTCGCCTTCTCACCTCAGTGGCCGGACGCCGTCCGCCCTGGTCGATTGACACCCGGCGCACCAGCCTCGACCATACGCGCCTCGCCCGGTGCGGAGCCGGGGGATTCTTCAGCCTAAGGAGCGGCCTTTGTACGACCACCGCACGCGCTTGGAACCTGTCCCCACAAGCCCCCTGGGGCGCAGGTCTCGAACCTGTATACACCGGGTGGACACCGGTGCCACACCCTGCCGGGGCAGGCTCCTGGGCGATCTCCTGCCGGCCGTGATACTGCTATCCTGCTTGGCCCTGCCCACACTCGCGGCCGAGGTGGCGGCGCCGGCGGAGCCCAATGTGGCCATGGCCCGACGTTGGTGGCCACCGCTCACCAATGTTTACACTCCGATCGGATGGAAGAATCATCTTTTCCGCTTCAACGTCTACTACAACGGCACCATCATGGCCGATCCCTGCCCGGAGCACGCCGTGTCTGCCCTGGAGAAATGGAAGGGCCTCGGTGCACAATTCTCGATCATGCCCTCGGAGGGCGGGCTGGATCCTTATCGCTGGCGTGCCGGGACGTTCCAGATGACCACTGACAACGGGCGGCGCTGGAATTATCAGGGGCTGCTCGGTCGACCGACACCCGTCATCTGGACCGAGTGGCGCAATTCCTTCCGCTCGGCCATCGGCTTCGTACTCCGCCAGGAGGCGTTCGCCCACGTCACCGGCGGCAAGGAGATCGAAAGCGGTACCGAGCCACTCTTCGCCTGGGTGCGCATGTCGATCGCCGAGGTCAACCCCCTCATGAAGCCGCCGCCGTGTGCCATCCTGGTGAGGATCAACAAGCCGCATATCTTCCCCGAGATGTACGAGGGGCGTAACTGTGCTCTCCGGGCCAGCGATTCGCTCTATCCGCGCGAATTGAGCCTGGAGCGGATCGGCCCGGCCGAGCGTCCCGGGGGACTGGTTTTGGAGGCCGGCGGCGAGGTCCGCGCGGGCGTGCTCCCAGGGCGGGCCACCAAGATCGAGCTCGTCGCCCCGCCAAAGGGGGAACAGAACTATAACCTGCTGGTCACCCTCCCCGTCGAGAAGGGTGCGTACGTCGATCTGCTCCTGCCTATGCTCCCGGAATCCCGCCAAAGGTTCGAGCAGGAGAGCGCTCTCGGTCGGGAGAAGGCGCTGGCCGAAAGCGACGCCTACTGGTCGAACACGCCCTCCACTGCTGCGCGCATCCAGACGCCCGAGCGCTACGTCAATGAATACCTGCGCCGCAATGCCCAATATGGCGAGCTCATTGCCCAGCGCATGCCTGACAGCGGCCACTACACGAATCTGACCGGTTCGCAGGTCTACGCCCGCATGTGGGCCACCCCGACGACGATGTTCGACACCATGCTGCTGGACACGCTGGGCTACCACCAGGCCGTGGACCGGTACCTGGAAATCTTTCGGGATACGCAAGGCTCGGTGAAGCCGCCCGGCCCGGCCTACGATCCGCATCCGGGCTATTTCGCCACCCCCAAGAGTCTTACCTCCATTGACTGGCTTTCCGATCACGGCGCCGTTCTGCACGCGGTATGCTACCACGCGCTGATCACCAATGATCAGACCTTCATCGAACGCTGGATGCCGGCGATTCTGAAGGCGTGCGACTTCATTCGCGAAGCCTGCCGCAAGACCAACCACGAGGGGGTCCAAGGACTGCTGCCCCCAGCGGTTGCCACCGATCAGGGCGTTCCCACGCAGGCGGTATGGAACATGGGCTGGCATTATCGCGGTCTGATCAGCGCCGTTACCCTGCTGGAGCGGCTCGAGCATCCCCACGCGGGCGAACTGGCCGAAGAAGCCCGCCGCTACCGCCAAACCTTTATCGAGGCCTTGCGGGCCCAGACGCAGCGGGAAGCCACCTGGACGGACAAGGATGGCCGTGAGCACCACCTCGTGCCCACTTCCCTCTCCGCGGGCGGCGATTTGACCCACGGCTTCTATCTGGATACCGGCCCGCTCTTCCTGGTGTATGCTGGACTGCTGAACGCAGACGATCCCCTGATGCAGTCCGCGCTCATGTTCTTCCGCGAGGGCCCTAACCACGTCACTTTTGATCGCCACGGCCACTTCGAGCAACCGCCCGTGCTCATCCATGAGCTGTCGAGCTGCGAACCGCCGGCCAGCTTCAACCTGTTCCATTCGCATCAGCTTGCCGATCGGTACAAGTATTTCGAGGGCCTCTACAGTCAGCTCACGGGCGCCCATTCACAGCAGACCTACACGGCCTGCGAAACGCGCGGCGGCATCACCGGGTTGTGCGGCCACATCGGCATCTACGGCTTGCGGCTGGCGGTGGTCGACGATTGGGTCGAGGCGGATGCCCTGCACCTGCTGCGGCTGGTGCCGCTGGCGTGGCTGAGCGAGAAGCAACCCGCCCGGTTCGAGCGGATCCCGACCATCCATGGGCCAGTTACCGTGCGCTTCAAGCTGCTCAGGAACGGTGCCGCGCTTCACGTGGAATACGCGGCGAAATTCCACCACGCACCGCAGCGCATTTTGTTGCATGTGCCACCGCTGAAGAGCCTGACGACGGTGACGGTCAACGGGCGCGAGCGCCAGGTCCGTCCGGGCGATGTCGTGACCCTGCCTTGAAGGCCTATCATGCACTGGAAGGCGGCCTCCGCGGCGGCTTTCGTGTCCAGGTGCTCACGGCCGGGCGCAACAGCCAGCGAGCAACGTAATGGGCGATACCCGTCAGCCAGTCACGACGTCGGCAGCGCAGAGCGATGCTGCCACCAGGCGAGTTGGGGAGCCCCGATCCGCACGGCTGCTTCGGCTGATCGCTGAGTCCCCCAGCGCGATCATCGTCACGCATGACAACCCCGATCCGGATGCGATTGCCAGCGGCTGGGCCTTGCACACCCTCATCCGCGAGAGGCTCGGCCTCCCCGTCCGCCTGGTAGCCGGCGGTGCCGTTCTCCGGGCCGAGAACCTGCTCATGGTAGAGTTGCTGAAGCCACCCATGGAACTCGTGAATCGCTTGGAGGTGTCCGGTCGGCCGGCCGCCGTTCTCGTAGACTGTAGCCCCCATGGCATCAACCATCTGCTGAAAGACGCCCAGCTCCAGCCCCTGGCAGTTATTGACCATCACCGTCCGACGCGTGAACGCATCCGGGTGCGGTTCCGTGACATACGTCCGAGCGTAGCGGCCACGGCCACGATCATCAGCCAGTATTTCCGTGAACAGGGTCTTGAACCGCGTCCCGAGCTGGCCACTGCCCTGGTCTATGCGATGCGCACCGACATGCAGGCGGCCGGCGGCTCGTTCTCCCGCGCCGATCGACAGGTCATGGCCTGGCTGATGCTGAGGGCGGATCATGAGAAGCTCAACGCCATCGAGAACGCGCCGCTACCTCAGGGCTACTATGCCGATCTATCGCTGGCGCTACAGAACACGTTCATCTATGATGACGTGGCCATCTGTTTCCTGCCGCGTGCGAGTGGTCCGGAAATCATTGCGGAAGTGGCCGACCTGCTGATCCGCTGTCAGGGGGTGTGCTGCGTTTTGTGCGGGGCCATGGTGGAAGACAGCGTACTGTTCAGTGCCCGCGCCGTGGACGAGAAACGGGATGCCAGTGCTCTGATGCAGCGCACATTGAACGGTCTTGGATACGGGGGAGGTCACCGACATCGCGCAGGAGGCAGAATCAGCACGCCTGATAAGCCGGACCGGCTCACAGCCGACCTGCAAGCGACCCTCAAGTCTCGCTGGCTGACCGCCTGCGGCGTCGAGCCGCAGAGAGGATCCAGGCTGGTTCCCCGCTGCGAGATACTGGAGCACCTCTGAACCGCAACTGCAAATTCTTGCATGCGATTGACTAACGCACCTGACCGGTTAGAATTTCACTCACGACGTTGTTCGCCGGGCACGAAACCAGCCACATACGCTGGGGTGAGGGATAGAAGCCAATGTTTTCATTTCGCAATACTCCCGCTTGGGGGCGGTTTCGGTTGTCGTTGAGCCGAACACGTATCGGCTTTTCGAGTGGTCGCGGGGGGTTCAACGTCACCAGGAGCCCTCGAGGTTTCCGACTGACCACCAGCCATGCGGGCATCTGCCGTACCAGCGAATGGAGTTTTGCCAGCACGCTGGTCGCACTGGCTTTGACAGGTTTTGGCATCTGGATGCTGATGGCCGGCGTTCATATCGCCTTGCTGATCAGCATGGGCACGTAGTGAGCGGCAAACTGGTGAACGGTGCGTCCATCCGGCACCGCTTACGTGCTGCAAGCGCTTCCCCCGGGCGAGTGCCCCATTTCCGCAGCTTTTCCTCCTCACGCAGGCCACGATAACCGACACACATGAGGGCGAAGCGCTGGCGAAGCGAACTGCGCAAGCGAATCGCCGGGAATCGGCTGAGACCCGTTCCATCATGGTGCTTTTGCTCGTTCAACTCGATCCGCTCTTGCGCGAGGTCCTGTCACGCACGCTTGAGCAACAGTTACCCGCCTGTCGGGCGCTTGCAGCCGACGGCCTGGAAACGGCATTCCAGATTCTCAGAAGTGAAACCGTTGACGTGGTGCTCATGGCTGCGGGCGGCATAGCGGCTCGCGAGCCCGGCATGCTCCTCCGCGCGCTGCGGCTCGTGAACGCCCGTTGCGAGCTGGTGCTGTTGACAGACGAATCAGATTGCAGGCCGGGCGCAGACCTGCCCGGCATTCACTTGATCTCATCCCATGAGCCGTTCGAGTCGCTGGTGACGCTGTTGCGCCACTGTCGAACAGGACGGCCGTACGAGCGCTGACAATCGGAATCGTCCGCGCATCCCTTCACCTGTCCGGTTCACTTCAGACGCAGAAGGTAAGCCTGATCACAACGGGACAGCAGGTGGTCCGATTCGACGGGACGAAAGCCGTACGCCGAGTAGAGCCTGATGGCCTGTTGAAGCGCGGAGTTCGTCTCCAGCCACACCTCCGCAAATCCGCCGGCGCGAGCTGCGGACAGCATGTCTTCCAGCAGGCGCCGGCCGAGCCCACGCCCGCGCGCCTGCTTCTCGATGTACATCCGGCACAGTTCGGCACGCCGGCCGTTCAGGGGAAGCAGTCCCGCGCAGCCGACGATCCGGCCACTGGCGGCTTGCACGACTTCAAAGGAGCCGCCACGCGCAAAGTAGTTGCCGTCCAGATCGGCGAGGGTCGTGTCCGCATCCCCCGTGTGGTCGGTGACGCCGTACTCGAGACGCACGGCGTGAAGTACCTCGCGGATGGCAGGCACGTCCTGTTCGGTGGCCACTCGGATGGAGAACTCAGTCGACCGGCCGAGATGCGCGTCAGGATGCATTTAGGTCGCCTTCCTCAAAACCGACACAACCAGGTTCTGAATCTATCCCGGCCTGATGGCGCCCGCAAGCGCCGCTTCCCTCCCGAGCGACGATTTGACGGAGACGTGCCGCCGCTTTAGCCTGAGCGAGAGGTATGTCGCGCGAGATGCTTACCCAGAATCGAACAGGATCGAACAACATGAAGTACGCAGGTTTCATTGTCATGGCCATGAGCGCCGTGTCGTCCAGTTCCGTTGCAGCCAACCTGGCTGCCATCAGCGACGCCGCAGCACTCGAAGCCGCCCTGGGTCAGGCGGCAGCGGGTGATACGCTCACGCTCAACAAGGACATCGAATGGCACGGGCCCAAGCCATTGCTGCTGCCCGCGGGAGTAACTCTGGACGGAGCCGGGCACACGCTGGCCAGCACAACCAAAGGCGGACTGCTCAACCAGGTCGGAGTCGCCGGGGTGGTCATCCGCAATCTGAAGCTGACCACGGCGGGCTACACAGCTTGGACACTGGCCGTCAAGGATGGCGATCTGCGCTTCGAAAACTGCGACATCCGCTGCCGGCTGATCGCATGGGAAAAAGGGGCGGTCATTCTTGAGAACTGCCAGGTCACGCTTCGGCTCCCCCAGGGCAACGATCACAACGGGCCCGTGGGGGCTTACGGAGGCGCCGCGTCGTTCACGGCCACGAACTGCCTCTTCGATCTGGGCTGGGACGTGCAGCACGTCGGAACCGGGCTCTTCACCAACTTCGGCGGGCAGCCGGCGAGCCGGCTTTCGCTCACTCGATGCACCGTCATCGGGGCACCGGATCCGAACCACAGGGAAGAGGGGCGACATCTGGCCGTCTTTCAGAGCGAGAACCAGGCCGGCCCGGCGTATGAAACCACCGTCACCGATTCAATCATCATGGCCGAGGTGAAATCGGTGTTCCGCTCCTCCGGCAAGGGAAAAGTGAGCTCTACGCATAATAACAACGCCGGCATGCTCCGGAACCCGGGCATTCTGAAAGGTGGTCATGCCACGGGCGTGGACTTCTATGGCGGCAAGGACAGCCCGGTGCA
The DNA here is from genome assembly GCA_045863575.1 of Phycisphaerae bacterium. Lineage (GTDB taxonomy): Bacteria > Planctomycetota > Phycisphaerae > UBA1845 > PWPN01 > JAAXZI01. Next base: position 7,000 of record BTUC01000127.1, on the reverse strand, counting down.
GGACCGCACGGGCGACATTGAGGAGTTCAATCCGTTCGTTGATGCCGGCAGCGGCGATTACCGGATCATCGCCGGCACCAAGACGGCTACGGCCGCCAGCGACGGTGGCCCGCTGGGCGCACGGCCGGTGGTGGTGGCCCGGGAGATGAACGCGTACAACCTCGATTTCGACCGTTTCGTGCCCATCGATCACCGCACGAAAGGCTACCGTGAGGATCTCTTCGACGGCTGGCTCGTTCGCCGGGAGGTCGACCAGCAGCAGTGCCATGCCACCCCAGACGGCCTGAAGGGGACGGCACTGCGTCTTGAAATCCTCCGGAATGATGAAGGTACGGGCGGCCCTGGCCGCACGCTCACGCAAAACGCATATCAGTCATTCGTGACCATTCCCGGCTGGACTTACGCCATCCGGGCCCACGCGCGCCGGGGAGTCGTGCCACTCGTGGGCAAATGGGAGACGCACGGCGCCCGTGGGCAGGCCATTCTTGGCGTGGCCGATGGTCATTCGCCCGAACCGGACAAGCTGCTGGCGCTGACCTCACTTCATGGCCCGCAGGGCGCCTGGTGCCCGGGTGAGGTGGAGGTGGTGGCACCATCCAGTCGACTCACCGTGCATTTGATCCAGCGCACGGACAGTGGTTGGAGCCGCGTCGATGTCGACCGGGTGAGCATCGTGGCCCGCGCGCCGCTGAAGACGAAAATACCGGAGGGGCTGCGGGGGCCGGTGCTCGGCTATATCAACCATGTCCCACCGGAGAGCGAGGCGGCTCGCATGGCGCGGCATGAGCAGGTGGCCAAGCGGCGGGCGAACACGCCCATCCTGGTTCACCGCGGAGCGCACAAGTTCGATCCGGAGAACACACTGGAAGCCTACGACCGTTGCATGGCCCTGGGAGCGGACGGCGTCGAGTTCGATCCGCGCGTAACCAAAGACGGCGTGATCTACACGTTCCATGACGAGAAAGTGGACCGCATGTTACCCGGCGGCGGACGGGGCGACGAGATGACTTATTACGAGTTGCTCCAGCGCCCGTTCAAGCAGATCAAAGGCCACGCGACAAAGCAGACGCGCGTGCCTACGGTGATCAGCCTGTTCCAACTCGCCCGCGAGCGCGCCATGCTCCTGCATTTCGACATCAAGGAGGGGGGACTCGAGGACGTGCTCATCGGCATGCTGGATGAGTTTGATATGTGGGATCATGTGGTCATGGTGACGCCTTCGCCGGACTCGGACCGTCTGCGACACCATCCCAAGGCGAAACTGCTCGAATACATGCCCAACCCCGATTTCAAGAACCCGGAGGCCGTGAAGAAGGCATTGGAGGGCCCACCGCGCATGATTTTCATGGACGCCGACCCGTCACCGGCCGTCAAGGGGCTCGGTCGCACGGGACCCGGCGATCAGCCTCTACCTGACAGCGTTCGCGCGTGGTGGTGGCCGGACGGCACGAGCGTACCCGTGGAAGCGGTTGATTCAAAGACCGGTGGGTAACTGCTGAGCGCTGCGCGCTGCGCGCTGCGCGCCCAGCCCGGGCCGGAGCGCGGTATCGACTCAGGGGCTCAGCGATGCATCGCACGGTGGCGATGCCGGCTTCCTGTGATCAGAACCGTGCCGGCCGTGAACACGAGCAGTTGTAGAACACCCTCCTGACCGGAGGCCAAGCCGGCACGCAGAGAGCGGAGCAACGGCTCGTTGGCTGCCGGTTGGTCTTTTCTCAAGGTATGCTTTCCCTGCGCACCGTTACCTTTCAGCAGTTGCTGCTGCCGGGGGTGCTCGCCGAGCCATTCGACCTTGCCCGATTCCAGACTGTAGATGGCGCCAACCACCTTCAGCTCCCCCGCTTTGCAGCGATCTCGGGCAATCTCACTCGAGCGGAACAGATCCTCGACGGCCTGCCAGACATTAGCGGTCACGGCCGACTCGATCAGTGCCTCACCGTGCAGGTGAGGTTTGGCCTTCTTTGCCGCATCGACGGCCGGGAGGATGTTGTCCAACAACCGGGGCAGGTTGCCCTCCAGCCTCGCGTCAGTGGCGACGGCTGTCACGGCGCCGCAGTGGCTGTGGCCGAGGACCACCATCAGCGGCGTGCCCAGATGGGCCACGGCGTATTCGACCGAGCCGACCTCGTCCACATCGCAGACGTTCCCGGCCACGCGGATCACAAACAGGTCGCCAACTCCCTCGTCGAACAGCAACTCGACGGGCACGCGCGAGTCGGAGCAGGCCACCACTGTGGCAAACGGATGCTGCCCATGAGCGGCCAAGTCCGCCCGCCAGGCGGCATCGGCGTGCGGGTGCTGGGCATGATCCGTGGCAAAACGGGCGTTGCCCTCCTGAAGAAGCGTCAGGGCCACGGCCGGCGTGACCATCGGTTTCTGCTCGGAGGCGAGTAGCCCAAGCGGCGAGTAGGCCATTGCGAGAAGAATCCCAAGAGGACGTGTTGCTCTGCTGGTGGTGTATGCCAATCGGGGTCTCCCTGTGAATCCAAAAGC
>BTUC01000127.1:0-4497 GCA_045863575.1 Phycisphaerae bacterium | reverse complement strand
GTGTAATATAGATAACACTTTGGGGCATCCGGAGCGATCAAATCACGGGCCGGAAGCCGTCCACCAGTCCGCCGAGACGGCTTGCCCCTGGGCCCGCGACCGCTGTCGACGTTCAGCGCAGTCTCGCATCTGCTGCCGCCATTCGATCGTAACACGCCCGTGTTTAACGACTTAGGAAGAGCAGCGTGGATCCTTCGGTCCGTGCAAGTTGTCGTCTTGGTAGCCGCGTGTCGATCGTGGGTAGTGGGTTGCGGGTCGGTGAATTGGGGCGTTCACCTCGGGGTTTCGAGCGTTGTCGGTATTCGATGGACAACGAGCCGAACGCCTCGCAGCGGGCGCAGCCGGGGGCCGGGGAACGTAGGGTCCCCGGGTTAGACCATGCCGAAGGCTCCGCTGACACCGGCACTCGGCAGACCCGCGGGCAGTAGGTGCTCACGCAGGTCACGGCCCGTTTCTCTGGCGGAGCTGGCCGCGGGTGGTTGTTGCATGGATGACGCCCTGCTCGTCGAACCAGAGAGGGTCGATGGCCAGGAAGCGGTGCCAGCCTGTTTTTTCGCTGTTTTGCTGGTGGTAAACCATCCAGAGCTTGCCATCCGGGCCGGTGATCACGCAGTGGTGGCCGGGACCGAAGACGCCATTGCCGCGCTTGGCGATGGGGTTGCCGGCGTGCTTCGTGAACGGGCCCAGCGGGGATTTGGAGGTAGCGTAGCCGATGGCATAGTCCGGGCCGTCCGCGCCGCTTCCGGAGTACATCAGGTAGTACACGCCCTTTCGCTTCAGCATCCACGGGCCTTCGGCCACCGCGCCGCGGCGGCGCTCCCAGTCGTCCGTGGGCGAGATGAGCACCGTGGGACGAGAGACCTCGCCTGACGCCCCGCAGGGTCCAGGTCGTGCCGGTGCTCGCGCTCCCGTGGGTGCGCGCTGACCTGCGACAGGCCATGCGGGCTGCGCCTCGGCCGTGTCCGATTGCAGGTGGAGCGGGTCGGCCATGGGGACGACCGCGATCCGGTTGAAGCCGGGCGAGACGTCGCAGTAGTAGAGGTACATCTTGCCGTCGTCATCCTGGAACAGGTGGGCGTCGATGGCGTCTTTGACCAGCGTGCCGCGGTCGGCGAATGGGCCGAGTGGATGGTCCGCGAGGGCCACTCCGATGAGCTTGCCGCCGCCGGGCTGATCAACCGTGTAGTAGAGATAGAACTTGCCGTCGCCGCGGACGTGGTGAAACACATCAGGCGCCCAGACACCGCCGCGCGAATCGGTGAAGCACTTGGGTTTACGCTCCCAGTGAACCAGGTCTTCGGAGACGAATGCGTCGTAGCCGCGGCAGTCCCACGTCGGGTAAAGGTAGTAGCGGCCCTGGTAGCGGATGACGGCCGGGTCGGCGGGGCCGATGTGGTCGATGATCGGATTGCGGTACGGCGGGACCGCGCGACGCTCGCCGGCTGGGCGTGTCGACGGCTGCGTCGTAACCAGATTGCTGGCGGGTGCGCCACGAGCCGCGGGCAGGCAGGAGATCGCCAGCACGGCCAGAAGCAAGCAGCGAAGCGGGCGCCATACCGGTGCAAGTCGTGTCCGCAGCGAAGAATCACCGGATGCCGTCCGACTGTGTCTGACCGAAAGCCAGGAGGCATGAGTCATTTGGCGATCTCCATTCGAGCTACTCGACTGCGGCTATCATAGGCGGATGACGGACAGAACGCCCGAGCTCAGGTCCGTGAGGCGGACTGGCACTTGGCTAAAGCCGGTCAGAGAAGCCCGTTGGAAACGGGCTCTCATCCACCGAGAATCTGTGTAGCATCGCCCGACCAGCCCTGAAGGGCCGGCCTGAAGCCGCCTTGGGCGGAAAACTCCGTTAACGGGGTGCTGCGCCGACTACGATGCTGAGGCACCGTGCGATACGCGGTTGAAGCGTCATGGGCTGTAAGATAAGCTGATGACGTACGAACTCCGACCTGCTGGCGGGGGCGCGGTCATGAAGGACTTTCTTCGGTTCACGTGCTCGTATGCCATGGCGATTCTGCTGGTGGCCGGCTCTCCGGCGGCCGGTCAGATCCGCTCGGTACTCATCTCGCACCGGGTCAGCAACTTCAGTACGACCCAGCCGGCCACGGTGAAGGCCGAGTGTACTCTCCCCACGACCAACCCCTACCAGGAGGTGGTCGACGTGGCCATCTATCCTGAGCCGGCGGCCGAGCGGAAGGACGACCAGGAGCAGCGGGTGGTGACGGTCGAGCTGAAGGATATTCCGCCGGGCGGATCGAAGGCGGCGCTGGTGCTTGCCTGGGTGCGGTCCAAGCCGGTGCAGGTGCCGCTGACGGCCGGGAGGAAGCCTGTGGAGGAGCTTCCGGCCGAGCAGAAGGAAGCGTTCCTGAGCGACGGGCCCCTGCTGGTGCTGGACAGGGTCCGGCCGATCGCCACGCAGGCCGCCGGTGATGCCGCCAGCGACGTCGATAAAGCGCGCCGGCTTTATGAGCATATGCTCGCTCAGTGCCGCTACGACGTGGATCCCACCCGCCCGCCGGCGGACCTGGTGCTCGGCGGCAAACCCGCGTCGTGCAGCGAGCTGGCTTATACCTTCGTGGCCCTCTGCCGGGCGGCCGGCATTCCTGCGCGCACCGTGCGGGCGTTCTCCAACCGTGAAGGCAATGCCGCCTGGATCGACTGGCAGACGCATCGCTGGGCCGAGTTCTTCACACCGCAGACCGGCTGGGTACCGGTCGATCCGACCTATGGGTTGAGCCACTCCAAGGAAGTTTTCTTCGCCCGCCAGAGGCCCCAGTACTGCGCGCTGGTCGATGATGCGTTTGAACCCCGCGCCCGGCTGCTGCCGTGGTTCATGAATTTCATCGTCCGCAGCGACGGTCCGCCCTTGCCGCTGATGATGCGCCCGTCGGCTGCGTGGAGCCCGTCGGCGAACCGCGCGGCCGAGCGGCGGTTTTTCGAAGTATCTGCGGCGGCCCTCTATGACTCCGACAAAGCCAGGCGGCTCGCGGCCGTCAAAGCCTGGCCCACGTCGCGCAATCCGCTGGCCTCCGGGTTTCTGCTGGAGGCGCTGTTTGATGCTGAGCCGGAGGTGCGGGTGGCCGCAGCCGCCGGTCTGCGACGGCTCAACGACATCAGCGCCATTCAACCGATGATGGAGTGGCTCGGCATCGAGAAAGATCCGGACGTACGGGCCGCCCTGCTCGATGCCGTGCGCGGGTTTCTGGACAGCGCCCAAGGCGAACGCCAGGGGCAGGTGGTGTCCGAACTGGCCAAGACCCGGTCGGACGAGTCGCTCGCATTGATTGCCGATCTGTGGGACAGCGACAACCGGGCGGTGCGCAAGGCGGTGGCAGAAGGGATCCATAAGTTCGGCGACAAGCCGGAGGTGCACAAGGCGTATCAGAACCTGGCCCGGGACTCTGACGACTACATTCGGGCGGTGTCCATCCTCCGCTGGGCCCGGGTGGGTTCGCATGAGGCCGTGCAACGGCTGGTTGGACTTCTGGAAAGCAGAAATGCCTGGGACCGGGGCAGGGCGCTGGAGGAACTCCAGCGCCGCACCGGGGACGACTTCGGGTTTCAACCCAAGGAGCGATCCACCTCTTCCGTGAACCAGGAGGCGGTGGCGCGGTTCAGAAACTGGCTGCGCGAGAATCCGGAAGCAAAGTGAAGCAGGCCTGCCTGTTGACCGGCAGGTCGCAGGTCCCACACCCGGGGGGTGTGCCACTGCTGTGTCAGTAGTGGTTGGACGCCACGGACACTCCGCTTGCACCCAGCGCTGCTCACAGTGGCACACGCTCAGCACTGCTCACAGGGCAATGGCACACGTTCTGTTGGGAGAGGCGCTTGGATTTTGGGCTTGACTTTGACCACGGCTCCGTTAACATGCCGGCCACTGACAACTGCATACGTGCACGATCGCAGGTTTCCGCTGTTGCGGAACGAACAGGGAAGTGTGGTGTGAAACCACCGCGGACCCGCCGCTGTGATCGGAGTACCGGCCACTCAAATGCCATTGACTCGAAAGCGAGGCGCCTAACAGTTCTTCGCCAGGGTCGAGAAGGCGTGGCCGGGCGCGCCGCTGACGAGAGATCGTCAGCTCCGCTCTCCGTAAGCCAGAAGACCTGCCTGTGAGCGTGGTGTTTCCTTGAAGAGCTGCCCCGGGCTTGGGCGCTGGAATCTGCGACATGACTTCCCAGCACCCCGTGATCGGGGCGGCTGGGATTTTTCTTTTGTGGCTCGAGGTTGGCCACAGGAAGGAGCCGCCATGTCGCGGACGCCCCCTCTCCCGCTTTTAATGGCTATGCCGTCAGACCCCTTGTGGCACAGGTTCCCAACCTGTGTACACCGGTTAAAAACCGGTGCCGCATCCATTTTATTGGGACCTCTCAGCGTCGTTCTTCTCTTTGCCACGAACGCCTTGGCCGTCGACCCTTATGCCGATGCGGTGATCGGTTATGCCCCCGGCAACGGCGCCCCGGCAGCCTTTCAGAACCCCCAGGTGGCGCTGGG
>BTUC01000126.1:0-16961 GCA_045863575.1 Phycisphaerae bacterium | reverse complement strand
GTTCAATGGTCTTGCCGGTGATGGAGCTCTTGAACGGATAGTTGACCAGCGACCGGGCATAGACGGTCAGCTCGACGTTGAAACGGCCGGCCAGGTGCACGTGCGTGAAGGTGCGTTCCTCGTTGTGCTTCACCACCCGCTTGCGCTCGAGGTCATAGCGGTACTGGTGCTGATCGAGGACGTCGGTCAACGCGCTCACGTCATCGCTGAAGACGTGGATGTCGATGTCCGAGCCCTTGCGGACGTGGCCGGTGAGCGTGCTGCCGATGAGGTGCGGCTCGAAGGGGGCCAGCAGGCGCATGAAGCGGAGCGCCTCCAGTCGCATGTCGCGCAGGTCCCGAGTGCGCTGCTCGCCCTCGTGGATGCGGGCGAACGACTGGATCTCCTCGCGGATCTCAGCGTTGGAGGGCAGGTCCTGGGGATGGCTGCGGTAGTTCACGCCGAAGCGGGCGGCCGCCTTGCGCTTGGCGGTGAAATACTCCTTCTCGACGCGCTCGTACATGAGCCGCGCGGCCTCGACGGTGATGAGCCGTCGCAGTTTCGAATCACGCATGAATGGATGCGCCCGATATTGGAAGGCCATCAGTGCGGGCGCCGGCCTGTCGCCGCGGACGCCTGGGGCGGGCGGCATGCCACCATTATAGCCTCAACCGTGCACGAGGGAACAGCACTTCGCGCGGCGTTTGCATTGATGGCCGTTCGGCTTCAAGGGGCGTGCCACGCGTTCAGCCAGGACGGATCGACCCTCGGCCGCTTCGGAATATCCGGACTCGCTCTGATGCTGATGCCGGCGCCCACGGCCATGGGCTGTCTGTGCCTGGACTGCCGCTACTCGTCGAACAGTTCGCCCTGGCCGGCGCCGGGGGGCGAGAGTGTGTAGGGAATCTTGAGATGCTTATGGGCCGCGTGCGTTGCCACGCGGCCCTGGCGCGTGCGGATCACGAAGCCGATCTGTAAGAGGTACGGCTCGACAACGTCCTCGAGCGTGTCGCGTTCCTGGCCGAGGGTGGCGGCCAGTGCCTCGATACCGGCCGGACCGCCTTTGTACGTCTTGATCAGCGAGGCGAGCAACTGCCGGTCCAGGTCATCCAGGCCCAGTTTATCGATTCCGAGGATATCCAGCGCCTGGTCGACGACCTGGGGCGTCAGCCGGCCGTCGGCGCGCACCTGGGCGTAATCGCGGGCCCGCTTGAGCAGGCGGTTGGCCACGCGCGGCGTGCCTCGCGAGCGGGCGGCGATCTCGGCCAGAGAGGCGTCGTCGGCGGGGACTTTGAGCTTTTTGGCCGACCGGCGGAGGATCTCGGTGAGGTCTTCCTTCGAATAGAAGTCGAAATGGAACTGGATGCCGAAGCGATCGCGCATGGCGGCCGTCAGCAGGCCGGAGCGGGTGGTCGCCCCGATCAGAGTGAAGGGCCGGAGAGCGATATTGATGGTGCGGCCGCTCACGCCCGAGTCGATGGTGAAATCGACGCGGAAGTCTTCCATGGCGGCGTAGAGGAATTCTTCGACCGTGCGACTCAGGCGGTGGATCTCGTCGATGAACAGCACGTCGCCGCGTTTCATCTCGGTAAGCCAGTGCATGAGATCGCCGGGCTTGGTGATGGCCGGCCCGGAGGTGATGCGCAGGGTGGCCTCCATCTCGCGCGCGATCACGTGCGCCAGCGTGGTCTTGCCCAGCCCCGGAGGGCCGGCCAGCAGCACGTGCTCCATGGGTTCGCCGCGGCCCTTGGCGGCCTCCAGGGCGATGCGGAGTTGGTCGGTGACCTGCCGCTGCCCGATGACGTCATCAAGCCGTTCGGGGCGCAGCGATTCGTTGAAGCGATCCTCGTCGCCGCCACCGGAAGTTTGCGAGATGATGCGTTCACGGGCCATGAGGAGCTTTCAGCGGTCAGCAAACAGCGATCAGCAATCAGTGGTCAGCGATCAGCGGTCAGCGATCAGCGATCAGCGATCAGCGGTCAGCGGTCAGCGGTCAGCGATCAGCGATCAGCAGCCGGGGTGGGGGCTTGGCAGGCAACGGACCCATCGTCCTATTAACTCCAGCCCCTTCAGGGCTGTCCAAAACCCAACACCTAGCACTCAACATCCAACACGCCACACCCCACACCCAACACCCCACACCCAACACCCCACACCCAACATCCCACACCCAACACCCATTCCTACTCCCTCCCGCTGGCCCGGTAGGCCGCACGCAGCCATTCGTCGATGCCCTTCGTGTCGGGATACAGCTCGCGGGCCTTGTCCAGCCAGCGTTCGGCCTCCAGCGGGCGTTCGCCGAGTTGGAGCAGTACCCCCAGGGCGTCGTGCATCTCGCGCGTCCAAGCCGCTTTCGAAGGCGCCTCGACGCGCTCGGGTGCACCCAGCGCGAAATCGGTTACCTTGCCTTTGAGTTCGGCGACGATCTGGTCGGCCGCCCGCTTGCCGATACCCGGCAGTTTCGTCAGTGCCTTGGCGTCCCCGGACTCGATGGCCGCGGCCACGGTGCTGGTCGGCTCGTTCAGGGCTTTCACCGCCCGGCGGACCCCCATTCCCTTGACCGTGATGAATCGCTCGAAGAAGAGCTTGTCCTCGATGCGGAGGAAACCGACCAGCCGGGGGATCATGTTCCCGCCGGCCGCACTGCCCTCCAGGTATTCAAGCGTATGCAGCACGACCTGACGGCCCTTGGCGGTTTCCAGTTCGGGCGTCGAGTGGCCGCACACAAGCACTTCGTACCCGAGTCCTTCGCGGTCCACGACCACGGAGCCTTCATCCACCTCAAGAACCACGCCAGTGAGCCGGACGATCATGGAGCACTCTCTAATGCAGCATCAGGTCGTCGTTGAGCGCGCTGTAACGGGCCGGCTGGCGAAGGACACTGGTGGCACAGACGGCGATAGCCAGGGCATCCGCGACATCCGGCGGCTCCGGCACGCGCGGCAGACGCAGCAAATGGGTGACCGCCCGCTGGATCTGCTCCTTGCCCGCCCGGCCGTTGCCGGTCACGTGGCGCTTGACCGTCGTCGAAGGCAGGTGCACCACCTTGGCCCCGCGGCGGGCGGCCTCCAGCAGGATAACCCCGCGTGCGTGGGCCATGAGGATGGCGGTCCGCGGCCGCTGGTAATGCGAGTAGATCTGTTCGACGGCCACGACCTCGACGCGGTGCTCATCCAGTACTTCGTCGATTCCCGCCGCCAGTTCCGCCAGGCGGACGTCGAGCGGGCCGTTCGGCGCGCAGCTGACAATGCCGGCATCCAGCACGGTGATATCATCGTCCTCATCGATGCGCAACACACCATAGCCGGTCCGGCGGAGGCCGGGGTCGATGCCGCAGATGATCTGTGCCTCATCGGTCATGCGTTGTGCCTTCCCTGGCTGGCCTGCTCCAGGCGGATTGCTCCGACTTCCAGGCCGGCGGTGTGCGATCAGACTTCCCTCCGCCATGCTGTGCCGCCGGCGCGGTCTTCCAGCGTGATGCCCAACTGGCCGAGGCGGTCGCGAATGAGATCCGCCAAGCCGTATTGCCTGTTCTTCCGGGCCTCCGCCCGCACCGCGATGATGACCTGCATGAGGTCCTCCGTGAGGGAATCGCCCAGTCCGGCGTCGCGAGCGGCCGGACGCTGTTCGAAGAGGCCCAGGATTCGCGCGAGCGCACGAAGCGTCTGGACGGCGCCGCCGACGAGCTCCCGGCCGCGGCCCGACCCGCCGCTTTCGAGCTTCTGCTCGTCGATGAAGCGGTTGATGGTGGTGGCCAGCTCGAACAGTGAGCCGATCGCACCGCCGGTGTTGAAGTCGTCGTCCATGGCCTCCAGAAATCGCAGGCGGTGCTCCAGGCAGTCTTTGACGAAGGCCTGCTCAGCCTCCGTCTCGGCGGCCGCATGGAGCTGGTCCAGCGAGTCGCCGCCGTTGTAGGGGTCTCGGCCAGTGACCCGCTGCGTGCGCTCCAGCAGGCGATAAAAAGACTCCAGTCCTTTCTTCTTCGCCGCGATCTCCTCGTCGGAGAATTCGATCGGTGCGCGGTAGTGCGTGCTCAGCAGCACGAAGCGCAGCAGCTCCGGCGAGTGCCTGGTGAGCAGATGCGTCAGGGTCAGCTCGGACATCTTGGCGGCCATGGCCTCATCTGACTTGCTGATCTTCTTGGTGTTGAACCGGGTCAGGCCGTTGTGCAGCCAGTATTTGGCAAAGGTCTTGTCGAAGCAGGTCTCGGACTGGGCGATCTCGTTCTCGTGGTGGGGGAACTTGAGATCCATGCCTCCGCCGTGGATGTCGAAGGTTTCGCCCAGGTACTTCATGCTCATGGCCGAGCACTCGATGTGCCAGCCGGGTCGGCCCTTGCCCCAGGGCGAGTCGAACTGGACTTCGGCCGGTTCGCCGGGCTTGGCCGCCTTCCAGAGGGCGAAATCGCCCGGGTTGCGCTTCTCGCCGGAGGCCAGCTCGCGCGTCCCGGACTGCTGCTCCTCGGGGCGACGGCGGGTCAGCTTGCCGTAATCCGGGTCCTTGGAGACGTCGAAATAGACGTCGCCGCCGGAGGCATAGGCGGCGTCCTTGGCGATCAGCCGCTGGCAGATGTCGATGATCTCGACGATGTGCTCGCTGGCCTTGGGCGTGTGGTCGATCTGAGTGACGCCCAGTTGCTGCATGGCCTCGAGGTAGCTGGCCGTCACGCGCGTGGCGAGCTCGGGAACGGTCGTCTTCTGGGCCTGGGCTTCGACGATGAGCTTGTCGTCCACGTCCGTGATGTTGACGACCAGCGTCACCTCAAAGCCTTTGAATGCCAGGTACCGCTTAATGGTGTCGAAAATCACCGGGCCGACAGCGTGACCGATATGGCTGGGCTTGTAGACGGTGGGGCCGCACAGGTAGATGCCCACCTTACCCGGGTGCACGGGCTCGAACAGTTCCTTCTCCTGCGTCAGCGTATTGTAAACTCGCAGCGACATTGGCAATCTCATCAAAGAGTGCTGAGTACCTTCAAGCCGACGACGGCCGTTGCGGCGATGGCCTCACCGCGGCCTACCGCGTCTACGCCTTCGTTTGTCTTGGCCTTGACGCTGACCGCCTCAGCCGCCAGGCCCAGCAGCCGGGCGAGCTCGTTTCGCATGGCCGGCTTGTGTGCCTTCAGCCTGGGTCGTTCGGCGTGGACCGTGACATCCACGTTGACCACGCCGTAGCCCCGCTCGGCGACGGCCGCCAGCGCCCGGCTCAGCAGCTCCGCACTATCTACCCCCTTATAGGCCGGGTCGGTGTCCGGAAACATCTCGCCGATGTCCGGCAGCCCGGCTGCACCCGCGAGGGCGTCGATGAGCGCGTGCAGAACCACGTCGCCGTCACTGTGGCCGACCGGCCCGAGTTCGTGGGGAACGACCACGTGCCCCAGCACGAGCGGACGGCCCGGTGCAAGCCGGTGCAGGTCGGTTCCGATGCCCACGCGATGGATCACGTCCGGTTCAGACCTCATGCGTCACGGGATGCTAGGCTACGGGGCAAGCTGCGGGAAAGCAAGCACTTGCGCGGCCTTGATTGGGTTGCTGGAAGCGGCCTGCCACCATGTTGCGCTTGCAACGCGGATGGGGGCGGACGATCGATCTTCGCCGAGGGCCTGCGTAATACGCTTGGCTTCGGCTGGCATCCGGAGACGAAGCAGATGTGGGGCATGGACCACGGAACTGACTGGCTGGGCAATGACATCCCGCCGGAAGAACTCAACCGGCTGGAGGAAGGCCAGCACTATGGCTGGCCGTATGTCTACGGAGACAGGCAACTCAATCCATCGCAGGTCAAGCCTGGAGACGGAAAAGCGGGTGAGATCCTGGCCAAGGCCAAGGCTCCCGTGCTGGGATACCAGGCCCACAGCGCGCCCATGATGATGGTGTTTTACACTGCCGATGCTTTTCCGAAGGGCTACCATCACGATGCGTTCGTGGCCATGCGCGGCTCATGGAACCGCAAGCCGCCGACGGGTTACAAGATTGTCCGGCTCCGCTTCGAGGGTGGCGAGCCGCAGGGTTTTGAGGACTTCGTGACCGGCTTTCTGATCGAGGGCGGCGATGCCTTTCTCGCACGGCTGGCCGGCCTGGCGGTTGCCGGGGACGGTTCGTTACTGGCATCGGATGACACCAACGGAGTGATCTACCGGATCGCCTTCACCGGCGAGGACAAGACCGCCGCCCGGCAGTAGCTACCCGGGAGCGGCATCTTCAGAATGGTGGTCAGAGTCGCCTTGCCAGTAGCCTGGCACCCTGTAAATCGGCCGATACGGGTCGGAACGCCCGCATACAACCTGCTTCTAGCCCCTGAAACAGACAATCACCCCGATTGTTGCGGATCGCCATTGTGCCCGCGGATTCGACGGCGGTATACTGGCGTTAAGGGTTGTTTTCATTTCTTGGATTCGCAACACGACAGGAAGGGACCACATGTCTGCAAGCATCTGGTTCGTAGCGGGCGCGGCCTTGGCTTTTTCGCTGGCGGCGTTTCTTTTCAGCCTCATTCGGATCGGCGGCGGGGGTGCGGGGGGGAGCGGGGCGTTCAGCCAGCCTCCCAGGCGGATGGGCCGGGTGATGGCCGTGGCTGTGCTCGTGCCGCTGATCGCGATCCCGGTGATCTGGCTGGTCGTGCCGGCACGGTATGCCTCGACGGCCGTGATTAAGATAGCCCCGTGCGTGGCGCCACTCCTCCATCAGACCGGGACCGGAGCTGTCGGGGATCTGGCGCACTATGAGCGGTTCGTGAATTCTCAGGTTGGGGTTATCCGCAGTCCGAAGGTCATGCAGCGTGTCCTCGATCGCCCGTCTATTCGAGACACCGTTTGGCACAGTGAAGAGGGGAAGCAATCGCTCCGCGACGGGTTGCGGCCGGACGAGCGGTTGTCAAAGGATCTGTGTGTCGCGCCGAGGCCGGAGACATACTACATAGATGTCACCATGCGCACCCGGCAGCCGGACGATGCCAAGTTGATCGTGGATGCGGTTGTCGAGGAGTATGTCCGGTTCTATGAAGAGACCCGCGGCGAAGAAAGCAAGAGCCGAACCGGCGTGCTGGAGAAGCGAAAAACCGCACTGGAGGGACTCATCGAAGGCCGGATTCAGATGCAGCACAACCGGTCGAAGAAGTTCGGCACCATAGACACCCTGCGGCTCCGGGAGGAGTTGAGCGTCCAATACGTCAAGCTCAGTGATGCTGCGCGAACACTGGAGATGGAGACCAGCGCCCTTGAGTCGAAACTCAAGCAGTTGCACCCCGCGGCCTCATCCAGCACCGCGCCAGCCGTGGGGGAGCTGGCCGTTACGCGCCAGCAGCTCGAAGACGAGTTGGTGCTCAAGCGACAGCAGCTTGAGATGGTGCGGCAGGAGATCACAGAGCAGAAGCAGCTGCTACAGCAACTCAGTGAAGTGGCCCTCCAACTGGCTCAGGACGAGCTCGAGATCAAACGGTTGCAGGCTCAGTGCCACGAAATCAAACAGCGAATCGATGCTCTACACCTGGAGGAGCTCGCACCGGCCCGGATCAGTATCGCGTCCTATGGCCTCCATAAGTCTGAAACCGTTGGCTACCTGCGCGAATGGCTGTCCGCGGCCGCGCTGGCCGTCCCGCTGCTCGCCGGGCTGTGGGTGGTGCTCTTCCGGAGGTAAATCGGACATAATCAAGTTGGTTTCCTGGCCATCCGAAGCCGGGAATTGGAGCTGTCACATGGGAGACTGGCAGGATCGTATCACCCACAACCCGCGCGTGCTCGGCGGCAAACCTCTGATCCGAGGCATGCGGATCAGTGTCGAGCTGGTGCTCGAGCTGCTGGAGCGGGGCGCTTCTGAAGCGGAAATTCTCCAGGACTATCCACAACTGGAGCTCGACGATATCCGTGCAGCCATCGCCTACGCGCGCCGGCTGGTGGCAGGCGAGCAGGTTCATGAGATTCGATCCAGTGCGTGAGGCTCAGTTGTGCGCTTTCTCGCCGACGTCAATGCAGGCGGGGCGACGATGCAGTGGCTCGCTGCACGCGGGGACGATGTGGTCGAGGTGGCCTCCCGCGATGCGGCAATGGAAGATGAAGACATTCTCCGTTGGGCCAGAGCTGAGAATCGGGTGATTTTGACCACGGATCGTGATTTTAAAGAACTCGTCTATCGGCGCAGGTTGAACCTGGCGGCCTCTCCTTCTATCCTGCACTTTCTATGGAGCAGGAAGTAACCGGTCGCGACCTCCTGGTTTCCGTGGAGCGGGCGCGCGTGCAGTTCGGCTCGCTGGTGGCCGTCCGCGACCTGTCGCTGGATCTCTATCAGGGCGACCTGGTCGGTCTGATCGGCCCAAACGGCGCGGGGAAAACCACCTTGCTGCGGGCCATGGCCGGTTTGCAGCCGCTGACGGCCGGGCGCGTGCAGGTCATGAGCGAACCGGTCCTGCCCGGCGCCATCCGCGCTCTCGGCCAGATCGGCTTCACGCCCGACAACCCACCCGTCTATGAGGACCTGAGCGTTCGCAAGTTTCTCCGCTTCATTGGCAAGGCCTATGGGCTAGGCGGCGCCGACCTCGACGAAAAGATCGATTTCTGGCTCGACCAGGTGTGGCTGAAGGAAAAGGCCAATCAGAAGATCAAGGCGCTGTCCCGCGGGATGCGCCAGCGGATCGGCATCGCCCGGACCCTGCTGCCCAACCCGACAGTAGTGCTGCTGGATGAGCCGGCCGCGGGGCTGGACCCGGCCGGGCGCGTCCAGTTCCGCCGGCTGCTATGCAGCCTGCGCGACCAGGGCAAGACGCTGATCGTCTCGTCGCACATCCTCGCGGACATGAACGAGTACTGCACGCATATCGGCATCATGGCCAAAGGATCCCTGGTGCAGTACGGCACCGTCTCCGAGATCGCCAGCTCAGGCAACGGGGAGCGCTGCCGGTACACCGTCCTGCTGGCCCGTCCGACGGCCGGCTTGCCGGACATTCTGAACGCGATTGCCGGTGTCGAGGGCGTGCAGGTAGACCGCGAGCAGGTTCTGCTGGAGTTCAGTGGTGACCGCGAGCGGGCGGCCGGGCTATTGGCCGAACTGGTGCGGCAGGGGATACCGGTGGCCGGCTTCACGGCCAATGCGCCGGACCTGGAAGAGGCTTACCTGAGGACGGGTATCCGGCAGGTGGACTGAAAGCCATGCAGATCAGCAACGCGATCGCCTGGGGTCAACTTCAACTGCGCGGCGGATGGAAGAATGTCCTCAGCACCACTGCCGCGTACTTCGCCATTCTTGGAGCGCTGATTCTCGGGTCACTGCGCCTGGACCCGGGCTCGATCGGCGCGATCCTTGACGGATGGACGATGGGTCTGATGGGCCTCCAAGTGGGCGTGGTGCTGTACGGGCTGTGGTCGGTCGGGACGGCGATCCGGAAGGACGTCACCGGGCACATGATCGAGTCTCACCGCCTGATGCCGGTGTCGGGCACGGAGGCAGTCGCGGGCTACATTCTCGGGTCGGGTAGCCAGGCGATTGCCTTGGGTTTGGTGAACCTGCTGCTGGGCATGGTCACGGCCGGCGGGGCTAGCCGGTTCATGCCGTTCAGTTTCCTGAAAGCGAATCTTATCCTGGGGGTCTTCGCAGCCAGTGCGGCCATCGTGCTGGCGTTCCTGCCGCTGGTCATGCCGCGTGCTGTTACGGTGCTGTTCGGCCTGCTGTGGATTGCCGGAATAGGCCACGAGGTCCTGCCTGGCCTGGTGCCCGGGCCCACGCTTTTGATCGGGCCGGCGGTGGGAGAGACTCTCATCGGCACCGTCTGGAGCGGCCGCATCACGCTGGGGCAGCAGGTTTCAATGGCTTGTCAGTTGCTGGCGGCACTGTTGTGCTATGTCGGTGCGGTGCGCAAGTACCGGCGCGACGACGTGCTGGCATTCGGACCCCTGCTGGGCCTGGTGGTGGTTGCGGCCCACACCGCCATCTCGGCGACCGGCATCGTGTTCTGGGAAGTCACCAGACCTCGGCTTTGGCGCATGGAGCGTATCGAGCCGGAAGCACAACTGACCATTGCCCTGCTGGCTGGGCTGCTGCTGGCTCTTCTGCCCGTGTCCGCGGCCGCGTGGGAGTACACGCTCTGGCGGCGGCGGGAGGATCTGAAAGACCCCACGCCGCATCGCCGGCCGATTCCCATTCTGCCGGTGGTCGCCGCTGCCGCCATGCTCGTCGTCGTGATGGCACCACTGTCCGGCTGGGGGAACTCGGAGCTGGCCAACAGGATCGCCCAGGCCGTGCCCCCGCCGCCGGGAACACTCGCCAACCTCAGCGGTGCTGACCTGAAAGATCGCATGATCGCGCCTTTCGACACGGAAGCCGTGGTCCGAACGGCGATCATCATGTTCGCCTTCCTGCTGTCGGCGAGCTATCTGTACCGGCTCTGCTACCGTCGGGAAATGCGCACGCGGTGGATCATGGGCCTGTTCATTGGCGTTACCTGGCTGGGGCCGGGGGCCATCGACTTCCTCATCTACGGGGCGATGCAGCAGTTCAAGGGCAACCACGTCTTCAGGCAGGTTTCCGGCTCCAGCCCGCTCATCGCGATGATCTACCTGTGGGGCGACCTCGATCGAGCGGGCGAAAATGCGCGCCACTTCAGCACCAACCTGGGAATCACGGTGCAGCTCGCCTTGGCGGCTGGAATGGCGGCGCTGTACCATCTCGTGTTCAGGCGGCGCGGCGTTGCGCCCACCGCCGCTGCGGCGGGGTGACCCCACCCCGAAAGCCAGCGGAAGCCTACCTGACCGAAGCGCAAGCAAGAAATTCGCTTTGATATTCGAAACCCATAAGCCGACATTGGAAACATACAAGACGCGACGGGCGCTTGCCTGCTGACGATGGTCTTCACCCTACAAGCCCCCACCCTGGCCCTCCCCCGGAGTACCGGAGGAGGGAAAAGCTGCGCCGATCGTGGCGTACCGGGGGCGGGGAAAGCCGCTGTACGTTTGCGGCCGCTGGAGCAGGCTACGGGTTCCACTCGCTGTGGAAGATGCCCGGCTTGTCCACGCGTTCGTAGGTGTGGGCGCCGAAGTAATCCCGCTGGGCCTGGATCAGGTTGGCGGGGAGGCGGTCCCGACGGTAGCTGTCGTAGTAGGCCAGAGCCGAGGAGAAAGCCGGCGCCGGCACGCCCAACTCGGCGCACGCGGCCACTACCTTGCGCCAGTTGGGCTGCGTGCGGTCGATGATGTCCTTGAAGTACGGATCCAGCAGCAGGTTGGCCAGGTTCGGGTTGCGGTCGTAGGCCTGCTTGATGCGGTTCAGGAAGCGGGCCCGGATAATGCACCCCCCGCGCCAGATCATGGCGATCTCGCCGTACTTGAGGTTCCACTTGTGCTCGTCGCTGGCGGCGCGCATGAGCTGGAAGCCCTGCGCGTAAGAGCAGATCTTGGACGCATAGAGAGCATCCCGGATGGCCGTGATGAAGGCCTCCTTGTCGCCCGTGTATTGAGCCGAGGGGCCCGTGAGCAGCTTGGCGGCCGCCACGCGCTCCTCCTTGATGGCGCTGATGCAGCGGGCGAACACCGCTTCGGCGATGGTCGGGGCGGGGATGCCCAGGTCCAGCGCGGAGACGCTGGTCCACTTGCCGGTGCCTTTCTGCCCGGCCTTGTCCAGCACCATTTCCACGAGCGGTTTGCCGGTCTCTTCGTCCACACGTTTGAAGATGTCGGCCGTGATCTGAATCAGGAAGCTGTCCAGGTCGCCGGCGTTCCACTCGCTGAAGACGCGATGGAGCTCTTTCGCGTCGAGGCCCAGGGTGTTGTGCAGGATGTAGTAGGCCTCGGCAATGAGCTGCATGTCGCCGTATTCGATGCCGTTGTGCACCATCTTGACGTAGTGCCCGGCGCCGTCCGGGCCGATGTACGTGCAGCAGGGCTCGCCGTCGACCTTCGCGGAGATGTCGCGGAAGACCTTCTCCACCAGACGGTAAGCTTCCTCCTGGCCGCCGGGCATGATGCTGGGACCTTTGAGGGCGCCTTCTTCGCCGCCGGATACACCGGTGCCGATGAACATCAGCCCCTTGTCGGCCAGTGCCTGGTTGCGGCGGATGGTATCATTGAAATGGCTGTTGCCACCGTCAATGAGCAGATCGCCCTTGTCCAGGAGCGGCACGAGCTGATCGATCATGTCATCCACCGGCTTGCCGGCCTTGACCATGATCATGATCCGCCGCGGTCGCTCCAGGGCATCGACGAATTCCTTCAGGGTCTTGGCCCCGACGAACTTTTTGCCCTTGGCCCGGCCGTTGATGAAAGTTTCCGTCTTCTCCCAGGTACGGTTGAAGACGGCCATCGAGTAGCCGCGGCTCTCAATGTTCAGGGCCAGGTTCTCGCCCATTACCGCCAGACCAATCAGTCCGAACTGCTGCTTGGACATCGCTGCGTTACTCCAGTCTTCGTGGCTTACCGCGCCAGGCGCGGATGTATGCTTGCCGGGGCCGATCCGCCCCCTGTGCGTGCGGGGCGGTTGGCGGGTGATTCTACGCGGTCGACGGGGGGCTTCAAGTCCGGAGATTTCCCGGCATGCTGACTTGCTGAGTCCGCCCGTATAATGGGTTTGATCAGGGCAATGCGGGATTTCCCCCTCGCTGGCGCTCGGGGCTCTGAAGCGGGGGAAACCGAGGAGATGATGGATCAATGGTGATTTCCCACGGCTCGCCCACGGCCGACCTGAAGGAAGCCGATATTCGAGAATTCGTCGCCCGGGCGGCGGCCGCGCTGCCGGTGGCCGGCAAGCGGGTCCTGGCCATCATTCCCGACCACACCCGCAGCGGCCCGACGGGCACGTTCTTCCGGGCGATTGTTGACGCCCTGCGCGGCAAGGTGCGGAAGATCGATTTCCTGATCGCGCTGGGCACGCACCCGCCCATGTCCGAGGAGAAGATCAATCACCTGCTGGGCCTGAGCGTCGACGAGCGGGGCTCCAGGTATGGGGATGTCACCGTCCACAACCACCACTGGGACTCGCCGGCCGCCCTGCGCGAGATCGGCAAGCTTCACCGTGAGCGCGTCGAGGAGTTGACCAGCGGCATGCTGAGCATGGAGGTGCCGGTCCAGATCAACCGGCTCATCTTCGAGTACGACCACCTGATCATCTGCGGACCGGTGTTCCCTCACGAGGTGGTCGGCTTCTCCGGCGGCCACAAGTACCTGTTTCCGGGCATCGCGGCGCCGCAGATCATCAACTTCACGCATTGGGTGGGAGCCCTGGTAACCAACCCGGTGATCAACGGCACGCGCGACACGCGCGTCCGGGCGACGGTGGAGGCGGCCGCGGATCTGGTCCCGGTGGATCGCAGCCTGCTGGGGTATGTCGTGGATACCAAGGCGGTTCGTGGCCTGTTTGCCGGGCCGGTCCGCGAGGCGTGGAAGGCCGCCACCGAGCTGTCGGACAAGGTGCACATCGTCTACCACGAGAAGCCTTATCACACGGTGCTGTCCTGCTCGCCGCCCATGTACGACGACATCTGGACGGCCGGCAAGTGCATGTACAAGCTCGAGCCGGTGGTAGCCGACGGCGGTACGCTCATCATCTACGCCCCGCACATCGACGAGGTTTCCTACACGCACGGCAAGGTGCTCGACGAGGTCGGCTACCACGTGCGCGACTACTTCGTGAGGCAATGGGAGCGGTTCCAGACTCACCCCTGGGGCGTGCTGGCCCACAGCACGCATGTGAAGGGCATCGGGACGTACGACGACGGCGTGGAGCAGCCGCGGGTGAACGTTGTGCTGGCCACGCGCATTCCCGAGGAGCGTTGCCGCCGCATCAACCTGGGCTACATGGACCCGGGGTCTATCCGCTTAGAGGACTACGCCAACCGCGAGAACGAGGGTGTGCTGCTGGTGCCCAAGGCGGGGGAGATCTTATACCGGCTGCGGGACATGAGCAGGTTTGGCTGACCTGTATTACCTCCCGCGTTGAACGAGTCCGCGTTCTTTCCTCCGGATGCGCGGATTGGCGAGTAAGGCAATGCCGCCGCTGGCGCAACTTGTTGATTTTGTCCCCGAATGGTTCTGGTGGCTGGTTTTCACATGCCCCGCTATGCCTCTGGCGTGCAGCGTTGTTGGCACGGCGTTTAAGGGACGTGCCTACTTCAACCGGGTGATTCCATGGGTGGCGGTGTACTATATAGTGTTGACTCCACTCTTCCTCCTCTCGTTTGGGACCCGCATCGAGATGATGGGTTGCCTGACGCTGATGGCGGGACTCGGGGGCGGCCCTATAGGCCTTCATCTGCTGTTCGCGTTCTCCGGTCAACCCGGGGTGCCGCCGGGTTGCTGCAGCCAGTGCGGTTATGATCTCACGGGCAACGTATCAGGTGTCTGCCCGGAGTGTGGGCAGCCTGTTCGAGGCTGAGGTCAGAACACCTCCGCCATCCACTGTCCGCCGTGCTCCGGATTGCCCACGAGGCGCTGGCTGCTCAGGTCAATCCACCAATCCATCATCTCCAGCGGAACCTGTCCGAGCAGCGCCTGTCGGTCTTCGGGTAACTCCATCACTTCGGTGATGCAGTCGCGGCCCTGTACCGTCAGGCGGGCGGCTCCGTAGATTCCCAGCGTGAGCGGGCCCGCGGCCGTGCGTGCTTCCTTATGCCGCAAAAAGCGAAGGCCAAGCTGTTCGATGAGGGACCGGGGCATGCAGAAGAAGGTGGCCCCCGAGTCCACCAGGCTCTCCACTCTCAGCCGCCTGATTTGATCCTCGGAGATTTCGCCGTGGGCTGCGCGCTCAGTATCCCCGTAGTTCTCAACGAGTACCTCAGTCACGACCCTTCCCACGTCAGCTCCTCGCTTGGGCTCAATCACGGTTGATGACATGGTGCACCTCTATTCCAGTATAGCACGAGGCGGTCCGGATCGGGAGGTGGTTTCTACCATCGTCTTTCGAGGCTGGCCGGGGTCTCCTCATGGGCAAGACTGTCGGCTGCGAATGCGGATCGGCAATGTTCAACCCCCTCCTGCCCCCCCTTTGAAAGGGGGGGAGAGGCTCTGCTCGTGTCCTGCCCTTTGAAAAAGGCGGACAGGCTCCGCCGCCGGAGCTTGTGGAGGGGAAGCTGACCGACCGCTATCGGATCTGCAGGCTTTCGCCCTCGAAGGTGATCCCTGCCGGCAGAAGCTCCACCGCTTTGCGGGAGCCGTCTTTGCGGACCGTGCCCGCCAGCCACGCTTCGTGGCCGGTCTGCCGGGCAATTTCGAGGCATTTACCGGCGTCTGAGGGATCGACGTACACCGCGAAGCCGGCGCCCATGTTGAAGGTGGCGTACGCCTCTTTGGCTTCTACCGGACCGGCCTTCATGAGGAACTCGAAGATCGGCGGGGGCGGCGGCATCTGCTCAATCCGGTAGACGAAGGGCTCATCAAGCCGCATCAGCTTGCGCCAGCCGTGGCCGGTGACATGCACGGCGTAGTGCAGGTGAACGCCCGCCTGTTGGCAGCCGGCCACGAAGTTGACGTAGATGCTCGATTCATCCAGGAGCACTTCGCCGTACGTGCGTCCGTCGGGTAGAGGGGTGAGATAGCCCTGCGGCAGTTGATTGGCGATGGTGCGGCATAGCGTCAGGCCGTTCGTGTGCACGCCGGAACTGCCCAGCATGACGATCTCGTCGCCCTCGTGCACTTCGCCGGTGATGCGGTTGGACTTGGGCGCGATCCGGCCCATGGACGAACCGGCCAGGACAATCGTCGACGGCTCGACAATGCCCTTGAGCGCCGGCGTCTCGCCGCCGCCCCAGACCGCGCCGGCCTGGCGGCAACCCTCGGCGAAGCCCTCGGCGAGGTCCTCACCGCGCCGCCGCTCGCGGAACCACTCTGCATCCCCGACGGCCGCGTGCATGGCCACGCTGATGGGCAGGGCCCCGCAGGTAATCATGTCGTTGACGATGGTGGCCACCGTATCGATGCCGATGTTGCGATAGTAGCTGCGGTGAGTCAGCCGGAACAGGGCATCGGCTACCAGGTTCTTAGTGCCCAAGCCCTCCTCGACGTGGGCGAGGTACTCGGTGGGGGTCTCAATCAGATAGGCGCTTTCGCCGCGCACGGCCGGGGGCTCTGACAGGCCGTGGGCCGCCAGCGTGCCGGCGGTATCCGCCGCCGCCTGCTGGCAGGCGCGCTTGAACGCGTCGAGCAGATCGTAGTTGACGCCGCTTTGGTGATAACTCAGGGGATTCATGCAACTTATTCCTCAGCCGCGCCGCCGGCGCAGTCGATCTGCTCGTACCGTGCCGCGTAGCTGTCGATCCAATCTGGCTGCGGCTCGTACAACTCTGCCAGTCTATCCATGCAGGGCGCGTACCACCGGAAGTGCAGGTAATCCTCGGAGAGCTCCTGAATGGCGTCGGCCTTCTCCTCGCCCAGCACCAGCATCCGGTAGATGGCGGCCACGGCTCCGGTGCGATCCGCGCCGCCGCTGCAATGCATCAGGATCGGATAATCGGCCGTCTTGAGCGTTTCCAGCACTTGCCCCAGCAGTTCCGGCGAGGGCAGGGACTTGGCGCTCATGGCGTGATTGACCAGCGTCACGCCGAGCGAACGGCAGGCTTCCTCCTCTTCATCGTACCAGTGTTTGCCGGTGTTCAGACCGCGGAGGTTCACGACCGTGCGGATCCCATACTTCTGGACGACCGCCTCCAACTGACCGCCGGTCGGCTGGGCGGAACGGTACACGCGCCCCGTCTCGACGGCATGCAGGTTGGGCGGCAGGGGTAGTTCAATCAACGGGTCGTCTCCGATACACGCGGGAAGAATCACGCCCAGCGAAACGCCGAGCGCCCCGACCGCGCCCAGTGCGACGATCATGCCGAGGCGAAGGCGGCGAGCCGCCTGCCTCCGGGCCGCGTCGTGCGAGTCGCTCTCCTCCGGCTCTGGTTTCAGGGCATTTGACATGCTGGTGAGCGTAACCTTTACTCTGTGCCAGGGCAACGCCTCGGGACACGGCGCTTCAGGATTAGGCCCTGTCTCAAAACTCCGGTTTTTGCCGATAAGGCTCCATGACGAC
>BTUC01000125.1:0-16961 GCA_045863575.1 Phycisphaerae bacterium | reverse complement strand
CGTGCAAGTAAGCCTCGGGGTTGTTCAAGCCGCCGCTGCACGCCGGCTCCTCGCGGTCGAAATCCGTGCCACGGTCATTCTCGCTGACCGAGGGGCAGTAGAACACCTCATTGGGACGGACACTGGAAGTCTTGCCTACATAGCGGGCCAAGGCACGATGCACGCTGCTGGGCCACGCGCCGATCACGTTTCCACCCGGCTCATTGGGATCGCAGTTCCTCACCCCCACGCGGGCCTGGTGGGGGAATGCTTTGAAGGACTGCCGATAGGTCATCAGGCCAATCGCGACCTGATGCAGGTTGCTGGCGCAGACGGCGCGACGAGCCTGCTTGCGGGCGCGGGCCAGGCTGGGCAGCAGGATGGCCACCAGAAGCGCGATGATCGCAACGACCACCAGGACTTCGATCAAGGTGAAACCGCGCCGCGAGCCAGATTGGGCTTGAGCCATTCAATCGCCCTCATGGTGGTTCAGCACGGCCAATGACCGCCGCCGGCACCGACGTAAACTCCTCGTGACAGGCTGCTCCACTGCACTCCCGGACTCTCCAGTATAATTCCAGAAACCGCTATAATCAACGTCACTGCAAAGCGGTGGCCCCAGCCATGCCGGTTGACAAAAGTGCTGCGAAACTGGATAATCTCCCACCGGTCAGGCCAGTTTACCACAGCGCCCGCTGCTTGAGCGGGATAATCGGGACGCGAGCGGAGAAAGAGGTCTCCGTCCTACATTCACACTTCTTTTTGGGAAGGAGAGAGAACATGGGCAAGTGTATCGCTTTGGTTCTACCTGTCGGTCTGTTGCTGGCCGTTCCGGCCTTTAGCGCGGTAACGACCTCGACCGACCATGGGGCACAGGCCAACAGTCTCGACGGGATGATCCGGGTCGGCGACGTGATTTCGGGCCTCACGGCCACAGAGTTAGCTGGGGATACCGGGTGGCATCCGGCGAATGGGGATCCTCTCGATCACCTGCCGGCATTCACGGATGATGCCGGGATCCGCGCGAGCGGCCTCACCGGCTTGCTCAACGACTTCCCGGGCGCCGGCAACCCGGCCAAGCTGGTCGAGTATGATCTCGGTGGCGCCATCGACATTGCCGAGATCGGGATCCTCACCGGGAACAACGGCCGTGACGGGCGGGTATTCTCCACCACGGTGATCAACTACTCGACGGACAACGGCTCGAACTTTGAAATGCTGGGCTACTTCCAGTCGGACCCATCGGGCACACTCAACAACACTCAGCAGATCGGGTCCACCTACCTGACCGTTTCGGATGATGCCAGCGCTACGCTGCTGCCCGGGGTCACCCACTTGCAGTTCCTCTTCTTCGCCGTAGACAACGGCGGTGGTCAGATGCGCGACCCCTACGACGGCGTTAACCCTTACACCGGCGCGGATGACGGTCTGACGGCGGCCCACACGTCGCCTCTGGTGCTGGAAATCGACGTCGTGCAAGTACCGGAACCGGGCGCTCTGGTACTGCTGAGCATCGCCGGCCTGCTGCTGCGGCGCCGTTCGCGAGCCTGAGGCCCCTGCTGCAGAATCAGACGACAGAGCCCCCGCCGGGTGTGAGATCGGCGGGGGCTCTCTTCTTGTCCTGGAATAGCAGAATGACGAATAGGCTGCAGGCTTCGTGTTTTAGTTTGTCATTCGGATTTCATCATTCTTTCGTCATTCGGATTTCGTCATTCGAGTTTCTTCCGTCGGTCAGCCCGCACAGCCCGGCTCAGCCGGCACGTTGGGGCCGGAGAAACACCGCATGAATCGCTGGAGATCATCCGGATCCACGTCGCTGTCGTTGCCCTCGAGCCGGGCGTCAAAACAGGCGGGGTTTTGCTGGGGAATGCCGACACCGGTGAAGCACGCCTGGATGTAACCGAAATCCTCGATGTCTACGTCCCCGTCACCGTCGAAATCTCCCACGACCGCGGCCGGGGCGGCGACCTGGATGGTGATGGGACTCGATTCGCCGGACAGGCCGTTGCTGTCGGTCACCAGTAACCGAACGTCGTATTGGCCAGGTTCGCTGAAGGTCCAGTCCATGCCCGCGGGCGCCCCCGGAAGCGACTGCTGCTGGCTGCCGAACCACCAGTTGGATGTGCTGGCCGTTACGCCCGGGAAGAGGCTCAACGTGGGCGTGAAATGGACGCTCTCGCCGGCCTCGATCTGCGTCCGGTCGGCCGCCAATGCCACCTGCGGCTCAGGCGGCGGAAGGTTGTCGCCGTTCTGGGCGGTGAACTCCGCGTGGGCGGGCTTGACGCTGCCGTCGCCGCGGGTGACACCCCAGTAGTACGGGTACGGTTCGTCGACCCACTGGTACCAATACGCTCCCAGGATGTACGGCTTGGACTCCATGTGGTTGTAGGCGATGCGCATGTTGTTGCGCTGGCCGGCTTCGCCCCCGGCGCTGGCCGAGTTCCAGCCGAACTCGGTGATCAGCAGCGGCGAAGAATCGCCGGCGGCCGCCTGGCCGTTGCGCACCGCGTTGAAATACTGGTTCAGCCGCGTCGTCGTGATGGTGGTGTCGGTGGCCAGATAAAAATGGTAGCCGAAGAATCGCCAGGGGTAACGACGGCCGGTGTTCGCCTGCATCCAGTCCCACACGCTCGTGCGTGCGTAGACCTGCTGCATGTAGTCCATGGCGTGCGAGAAGCCCCCGCCGATCTCGTGAGCGAACAAGCCGCCGCTCACCAGGCTGATGCCGTGGTCCGTCAGGATCGAACGGCCATTGTTGTAGTTGAGCTGCTTGTACACCTCGCTCAACAGGCTGGCGTAGATCCGCGGCAGGATGTACGTGCCGCCGGCGTTCTTCGGGTCGTTGGCGTAATTGCCGTTCGTCCAGGCGTTCGGCTCGTTCCAGACCTCCCAGCGCTTGATCTGACTTTTGTAGCGATCGATGAGCAGCAGCGCGGTCTGTGCGTAACCGGTGACGTAGGCGTTCATGCCGTCGCCGTCGGGATCGTCGTTGTACTGCGCCTGGCCGACGGGCATGCACTCGTTGGATAACAGCCCCAGCACTTTCAGGTTGTTGTTGGCGGCGGTCTGGAGCACGGTATCGTACTGGGCCAGGAGGCCGGCGTCCCAGGAGGAATGGCCGTCCATCCGAAAATTGACTCGGACGGCCCGGCACCCGGTGGCAGCAATGGCCGCGGCCTTGGCCGACGAAAACTGGATCGCCCCGTTCCATACAGGCGCGCCGGCGTTCATGGCGTGGTACTCATCCGCCAGCAGCGGCGCCCCAAACAGGGACAGAGCGACCATACCTCCCGACAACAGCCTGGTGACAAACGAAATCTGCATGAGATTCACACGCACTCCGCTGTGCTTAGTTTAGCGGAACACAAGGTGCTTTTAAAGGGCTGCGGGGCTCGACGACCGGTTCAGCAACAGAATGCCCCGGGCGGTCGAGGGCACCTACACGATAAGATGAAGCGTTGAGCAGGTGTGCAGCTCATCCCACGGTCACGCGCGATGGGTCACGCCGACCTCCTGGGGCTCCCGCGGATCTGATCGCCACGAAGGCGTGTGGGGGCGCAGGGCTTCGAAATTCTGCCGACTTATGAGCTCGTCCAGTGTGTACTCCCGCCCGCACTCCGGGCAACGGGCTTGCTTCAGACCCATCATACTGTATCCGCATTCAGGGCAGCGCAGATCAATCACGCCCGCCGCATCGTGCACGGCTCGTCTTCCTGCCTGCCGATAGAGTCGAATCCAGATGAAAGGGATCAGTCCGCCGGCGGCACAGATCACTGCCGCGCAAAGGAACTCGCTATCCCCGGGCACCTCTGCAAGGACCACAGAAATGAGGACAGCAGGCACGCCAACTGCCGCGGTTAAGCCCACTCCGAGCGCCCACAGGCCAATCGGCATACGCGCCCGGAGAACGGTCCGGCGACAGAGACGTCGCGTCCAGATCCAGCACACCAGGAAGATCCACGCCACGCCGCAGAAGAAGAAGACGACCACTGCACCCTCACCTGGCACCCAAACACCTCTGCCGGCAAAGGCCTTCGTCCACGGAGGCGGGAACAGGGCGCCCCAAAGGTACGCCAGGATCGAGGCTGCTCCCAGCAGAAGCAAAGCCGCACCCACTGAAGCCAATAGTCGTACGCCCACCCCAGCCGATCCCTCGCGCAGTGATTGCGCCAGCGACTGATCCCGCAAGTCGTGACGGACTTCGGTGGCCATGATCCTCTCCACAGATGGAAAGCCGATGCGAACAGTTTACCACAGCAGCATCGACTCACACCATCCACCGAGCCCGAGTCGCCAGGCCGCCGCGCGACCCAGGCACCCGGCCGACGCGCCAGCGCGGAAACCTTCGAAGTGAGCAGGGCTCGCTTCCTCTTGCGCGTGTGCGTAGAATGCCGCTCGGTTTGCGGCGCGGCGGGGGTATTCCACGACAGGGATGCGTCTCATGGGTCCTTTCACGCGCGAGAAGATCGAGAACTGGGTCGGCGATTTCTGCGGCTCGGATGCCGTTCGGGCGTTCTCCAGCGGTGCCCGCGAGTACGCGCCGGAGTTACTGACCAGCTTCCTGGTAACGGCCTGCGAGGTGCGCGGCGTCGAGCCGGACGAGCTCGAGCAAGCCGACGTCAAGCCCGCGCTGCTCAAACTCGCGAAATTGCAGTTGCCGGAGAGCATCAAGTCGGAAGTGCCGGGGTTGTGCGGGGCCCTGCTGGCGGACCTGGAATCCCAGGGGCGGCTGGGTGGCGGAAGAGTGCTCGGAGCCTATGTCCGCGCCTTGAAGGAATCCTTCGCCGAAACCGCCTCCGGCAAGCCCAAGCCGCACAAGAACCCCGGCAGCCGCATCGGCCGTAACGACCCGTGCCCCTGCGGCAGCGGCCGGAAATACAAGAAGTGCTGCGGGCGCGATTGACCGGAAGATCCATAGAACCGAATGACGAATGTCGAAACCCGAATGACGAAAGAAACCCGAATGAAGAACGACGAAGCCCTAAAATGAGGAGCGACGGGCGAGCGGCGGACTTGGCGGTAAACTCGTCATGCGGATCGCGCCATCCGGGTTTTGACCGCCAAACGTTTTCTTTCGTCATCCGGATTTCGTCATTCGGATTTGCAGCCTCCTCTGTGGCGAATCTCAGTGACGGCCATAGAAAACCATGTGATCGTAGGTGCGCGAATCATCGCGCTTGCGCTGGTGCTCCGCGAGCTCTCCCGCGTAGACGCAGTGGAAGAAGGCATGATCGTACCGGGGAGCCGGCAGCCGGGCGGACCGTCCGGCGATGGCGGCGGCGAGATGCAGAATAGCCAGCGGTGCCTCGTCCCCCGTGCGGGCGTAGTCGTAGCCGGGCCGCGGAAAGAGCCCGCTGCCGGCCTGCATGCGAAGAAGGTTATCCCCAATCCGGCAGGCCAGCGCCAGGGTCTCTCTGTCTTTTGCGGCCCGGTACAGCTCCAGTAATCCGTACAACGTCCGCCAGTCAGCATGGTCGGTGCCCACGGCCAGCTTGCGGGGACCCTCCAGCCGGCCGAGTTCGCCCAGGCCCAGCAGCCGCATCAGTTCGCCGGCCATGCGCCAGTGCTCCACATCGCGGGTCACCCGATAGGCAGTGGCGTACGTCCAGAGAATCAGGCCGTCGGCGGGACGAGGCGCGAAGGACTCGGCCACGTAATACCCGGATTTGGACTTCTCCCCTTGAATGGCCGTGCCGTCGGTCATCCGTGCGACGAACACTCCTTTTTCCGGATCGTAACAGCGGCGGGTGTATACCTTGAGATCGTCCGAAGCCCAGGCGATGAATTCGCGGCCAACGCGGGCAGAATCGCCGCCGGCCGTGATGAGATCCTCGCCGGCCTGCATCTGCGCCAGGGGCAACTGGTGGTAACGCCCGGTCTGGTGATACGTCGCGACGATCTTCGCCTCGTTGATCTCGGGATGGACGTGGCCGAGTGCCGCCTGGGCGCGGTCCTGCGGAAGGTAGCTGAGTTGCCCGCCGCACAGGCCGGTGGCCGGGTCGCGCCCCTCCTGCCAGAGATGCACGAGACGCCGCGTCCAGGTCAGGGCCGAATCGTTGTTGTCCAGAACCGCGAGCATGGCGCCCGCATGCATGAGCGGAGGGACCACGTTGACAAAGGACAGATTTCTGCCGACGGCCGGAAAGGGAACCTCGACGTCGGAATTGAAAGCGCTGTCCCACTGGGGCGGAGTGGACGACTGCACGCGGGCGTGCCGGTTGTAATCGAGAAGCGACCAGTCCAGGACGTGACCGCCCCAGACCGCCTCCATGAGCTTGCGCGTGGCCGACGGGTTCACCCGCCACATCAGTCGGTAGTGAGGCTGGTTGCCCTTGAGCTCGTGCGTATTCGGCCCGCCCTCACCCACCGGTTTCTCTGCCTGCAGGTCCCACGCGAGGTGCCCTCCCCAGTAGAGCAGGCCACTGGGCGAGACGAGATGCTCGAGCGCGTACCGCGTGGCGTCCTCGGCGGCCTGCCGGTACTTCGACTCACCGGTGAGGCCGCTCAGCCCGTCAAGCGTGCGCAGAAGCGCCTGCTGGCTGGCGAAGTTGCACAGCACCCAGTCTTCAACTTCGCCTTTAACCCGGCCCTTTCCCTTCCAGATCACCGGCGCCAGCGTGCCGGTATGCAGGCCATCGACGAAAAGCGGCGTTTTCTGCCGGCCATAGCTATCACGGCCATGGGCGAGCACGACGTCGGCGAAACGGCGCACCCGCTGGATGTAGCCTTTGGCGTCAGGAAGTGCTGTGGCGGCCTGCGCCCGGACATCCGATCGCGAGTGGCCGTCCGCGTCGGCCGCATAACCGTTGAGGGTTACGGCCGCGAGCGTAAGAAACGACACGAGAACAAAGCTTCTGGGATTCACCGTCATCCTTCCATGAAAAGATGGCCACGTGCTGCCGAAGACAGCGCGAGCAGCTTACCAGATGACAGGTTTCGAAAACAGTCGCGGCACCGTGAATGCGCGCAGCACAGATGCAAATGTCCTTCATTTTCGACCGCTCGCCCGGCGCTGGTCCTTGAAGGCGTCCAGGCCCCCCGCCCGGATCTGGACCAGATTCCCGATGCGGTTCGTGCGGAAGATCATCCTGAAGATCTTCGAGATGAAGCTGTTTCTCCTGAATTCGGGCCCTATTGCATCGCCGCCCCATTCACCTGTCAAATGCGAATGACGAAATCCGAATGACGACGGAATGACGAAGCCCGAATGACGAAAGGTGTAGCGCAGAGTGAAAGCCCGAGGAACGCAACTCACATGACAACATGACAAGTTAACCCGCGTCCCGTTCGACATTCGTCATTCAGCTCCGTGTCTCTGGTAATGAACTACCCGCCCTAGACGGAGTTCGGCTTGTCGCCCACGCGCACCGCGTGCGGCTCGGGATGAATGCGCGATCCGTACCGGCGAGCGTAAACGGACGTGAACTCCGCGCCGTAGAAGCAGATCAGCGCCGAGTAATACACCCAGATGAGCAGCACCGCGAACGAGCCCGCTGCCCCGTACGTGCTGCCGAGGGCCATTCGGCCAAGATAAAGACCGATGAGGTACTTGCCGGCCGTGAACAGCAGCGCGGTCACGGCCGATCCGATGGTCACGTCGCGCCAGGTGAGCCGCACGTCCGGCAGATAGCGGTAAATCATCGCGAACAGCAGCGAGACGATGACGAACGAGCCGGCGGTGTGGAGCACCTGCCACAGCCAGGCCAGATTGGTGATCCTGCCATCCATGTAGGTCTCCGCGGCCGACAAGCCGGCACTGAGTACCAGCGAGACCAGCAGCAGGAAACCCACGCCGAGAACGATGGCAAACGAGCGTGCCCGCTCGCGGATCAGGCTGGCCCAGAAGCCCCGGTGTGGGTCTGCCTTGACGTCCCAGATGTGATTCAGCGCGGATTGCAGCTCCGCAAAAACGACGGTCGAGCCGACGATAAGGGTCACGATCCCGATGAGGGCGGCCGTTCGGCTGGTGCCGATGGCTTCCATGTCCATGGACAACTGCCGGACGGCCTTACCCCCCTGCGGCCCGATGAGCATCTCGATCTCATGCGTGATTTGGTGCGTGGCCTGCTCCTGGTCGAAGACCAGGCCGGCGATGGCCACCGCAATGACGATCACCGGCGCCAGAGAGAAAACGGTGTAAAACGCCAGCGACGCGGCCAGGCGAAACGTGTTGTCGTTCCACCACTCGATCGAGGAGGTCTTGAGCAGATCCAGGAAAGGTCCGATGCGCATGCCGGGGCAGCTCCCAATCATACGAGAACAACTGTCGAACCATTCTATACCCCCGCCGCTCGATCCGGCCCGCTGCCGTAGCGGCGGCGTCTGGGCCGGCCGTTCATGAAGAGCCCAGCTCAGTAGGCCCGGAGACTGATTGCCCCCGAGTGCGACACTGCTGTGCTCGACACGCCGAAGATTGTTCGCGGAGGCGGGTCAGCAGTGTTTTGGAATTCACAGGCGGCCCCTCTGCGCCCGGCCCTGCTCACAGAGCCTCACAGAGCAGTGGCACCCTCCCATGGGGATAGACGCTTTGACCCCATCGCAGCCGGCCCATGGGACACCGGTTGCCAGCCTGTGTACACCGGGGGACCGGTGCCCCAACAATCGAGTGAAACACACCGGTTGAACAGCGGTGCCACATGATCAGTGCGGATCCCGCCCGCCGTGCAGCCGGTCTTTGACGGTCTTCACGTCGCGGGCGTGGCCCAGGCAGCAGTCGTAGGTGATGGCCCCCTCCTGGTACAGATCCAGCAGCACGGAGTCGAGCGTCTGCATGCCCAGCTTGCGGCCCATCTGCATTTCAGTGTGCAGCTTGGCGGTCTGGCCGTCGCGGATGATGTTCTTGACCCCCGGCGTCCCGAGCATGACCTCACAAGCCAGCATACGCCGGTTCTCGCTTGCGCAAGGCAGCAAATGTTGGGCAAAGATGGCCTCGATGGAGGTACCCACTGAGTACCGCACCTCCTCCTGCTGGCCAGCGGGAAAGACGTTGACCAGCCGAAGGATGCTCTCCGCGGCACCCGGAGTATGCAACGTGGTGATCACCAGGTGGCCGGTCTCGGCGGCCTGGATGGCCGTGTACATGGTGTCCAGGTCGCGCAACTCGCCGATCGCGATCACGTCCGGATTCTGCCGCAGCGCATGGCGCAGGGCCCGCGAGAAGCTCTTTACGTCGCCCAGCAACTCCTGCTGAACCACGATAGAGCGCTTGTGCCGGTGCACGTACTCGATGGGATCCTCGATGGTGATGATCTTGACCCGGCGCTCGGAGTTGATCACGTCGAGCATGTAGTTCATGGTCGTGGTCTTGCCCGAGCCGGTCGGCCCGCAGATGAGCACCAGGCCGCTGGGGCGCCGGCAGACCTCGTCGATCACCGGCGGCAGGCGCAGAAAGGCGCGGTCTCCGATGTCCGGGGCGCAAAGCCGGATCGCCATTTCCGGCTGGCCCGCGCGCAGGTACAGCGTGATCCGCACACGGCCGGCATCAGACACCAACTGGGAGATACACAACTCCCACTCCTGCTCAAACTGTTCCCGCTGCACCGGCGTGATCAGAGTATCGATCATGGTCCGGATCTCGGACGCGCTGAGCGCGGGGACCTGGGCCGGCTTGATGTCGCCGTGAACGCGGAAACACGGCGGCATATCCGCCAGCAGGTGAATGTCGCTGGCCCCCAATCGACGCGCCGCCTCGACCAGTTTGCTGAACTCCATGCGTTACTCCCTGTAGGGGTACACACCTGACTGGCGACTCACCAATCCACATCCGCAGCATCAAGCACCGCGCGCGCGTCGAAGCAGGCGCTTGACCCATGAGCCGGTGGTGGGCATACGCAGGGCATCGCGCGCCGGCTTGAACGTGGCGTCCAGCTCCAGAGCGCGATTGAAGGAGGTGACCGCCGCGCCGATGGCCAGATCGCGCTCACAGAGACCTCGGATGCACCATGCGAACGGCGCCTGCGGCGCCTGTTCGGTCGCCTTGCGAGCGGCGGCCAGCGCATTGGTGAAGCGTTGATAACGCCGATAAGTCCGGGCTATGCTCAGTCCGGTGAACCAGTCGGCGTCCTGCTCCAGCAGTGCCCGGTCGAAGCACGACTGGACCTGGTCGGAGCCCCAGGCCAGCAGCACCTCGCCGCGCGCGACCCAGCGATAGGCGCTCACCCCGCGTGCGGCCAGGCCCGCATCCGAGCAGCGCAGGGCGCCGTGGCGGTCTGCCCGGCGGACGACGGCCACGGCCCGCGCCGACAGCAGGTCGCCATTATCCTTGAACAGATCGAGTGCCTTGTCGGCCCACAGTTCTGCCTCGCGCAGTTCTTCCAGCTCGACCAGCATCTGCACCTGCCCCACCCAGGCAGGCACAAACGAGCGATCCAGCTCCAGCGTACGCGTGAAAGCTCGCAGGGCCTGTTCGAAATCACCTCGGTGCAGCAACTCGATTGCGCGCTGGTAATATGCATGGCGATGCATCGGTTCAGCGCCCAGCACGCCCGAAGACTGACCCGCCTGCTGCTCGTGTTCTTGCTCTTCAAATCGCAGCGGCTGCTCGTCGAACTCGAGGTGTTCAAAACGGCTGGTCACGGCGGCCCCTCCTGAAAGCGGCGCACCCGGTCTAATGGGTTCACGATGCCCAGCACTCTGCCCCGGATCCTTTCGGCAGGCACGAGGCTCACGCTCAGCCGCAATTCCGCCTCTCTGCGCGCCCCTTCCGCATTCATTGCCACGTTCACCCTCGGCAGCGTCGGGTAGATGAAGAACTGCCCCGGAGGCACGATCAGATCGAGGTGCTCGGGCAGGAACGTGGGAACGAGGAGCCCTCGCCCCGGCGGCAAAGGGCGACCATTGACCCTCAGGAAATGCCCTGAAGACTGGACGCGATCGCCAGAAACGGCCACAATGCGGTCCAGGCGAACGCCGGCGGGAATATACCAGCCTTGTCCCCGGCGTTCAGACATAGCGTAACCCACCATGTCGCCCGGCCCGTAGGCCTCCGGTGCCAACCATCTTCCGGTCAGCATGACCACATCCCCCGGGGCCAGGACGTCGCCTCGAATATCACTGCCCACCCACTCAAACTGCCTGAAGCCGCCGACCAGCCAACCGACACCCGGATAGACTCCGAAGCACAGCAGCAGAAAAACCAGCAGACTGAGCCCGACCTGCCTGGGAGTGGGCACCGCCTGCTCATCCCAGATGAAGCACTCGCTGATCGCGAATGTGTGGAGGGCCAGCAAGACAGTGCCGAAGAGCATCCAGCCCCACGACAGGAACAGAACCCACAGCAGCAGGACCAGCAGCCATGCCGCCAGCAGAATTCCACCGCGCCGTCTCCGGCCACCCAGCATGTGCCCGAGGCCGGGTACGATCGACGCCACCACCATGGTCGGGGAGGATGGCAGCACGTCCCGCATCGGTCGAAGCCAGCGCGGCCACTCGCGTCTTCGCCTGCGCCAGTACCTCCACCTGGCCCACCGGTCGGAGGCACGGTAGGGGCACACGGCCACCTCGGCGAAGGCCAGCATGCTGCCGCAGCGGGCACACTGGCTTTGGCCGGGCAGATTCTGAAACGCACAACTGGGGCACTGCATGGCACGACCTCAACGGTTACAGGGTCGCGTCGCCCCCCGATGTACCGCGCGCAGCGGTCTCACGTGCGTCGCTGGTGGGCCTGAATGCGGACGGCCGTCTCCTGCTGGTAGTATTCCGCAGTCAGCTCGCGGGCCTTTTCCTTGCCCACGATCTCGGCCAGCAAATCGGCATAGCTCAGGCAGCGCTGACCACTGATCCCCTTCACCAGCGCCTTCACTTCTCCGTTGGGGCGAATTTCGATCTCGAACTCCGGGCTCTCCATGATTCAGCTCCCCGATCGCCGTACGTGGATCTTGATGGTCCCGTCGGCGGCCACCTGCTCGGAGGACACCGAGAACTGCCGCTGCTGAAGTTCGCTGATCACCTTGTGGTAGGTGTACTGCTGAACCACCTTGGCGCTGATCTGGCGAGCCAGGTCGCGGAGTTGCCGGTCCGTGTAGCCTTCGCCGCTGACGCAGATGGTGCAGGTCCCGCGATGATCGCGACCGAACTCCACTTGCAGGCCCTCGCGGTGGGCGACGACGGTTTCGCCGCGGGCCATGTGGTCGGCGAGCACCTCGCTGTTCTCGATGGACTCCTCCACCCGGTTTGCAGATCTTGCAGGCTTGGCCGTGGAAGCCAGCGAAAAACCCATGGACGCCATCGCTCCGGCGATGGCCGCTTGTATGACCGGCCAGCTCCCGATCACGACCGGCGTCAACACGCAGATGGCGCTCATCACGGCCTCCTCTCATTCCAGCTCCAGCTTGCGACGG
Source organism: Phycisphaerae bacterium (assembly GCA_045863575.1). Classification (GTDB taxonomy): domain Bacteria; phylum Planctomycetota; class Phycisphaerae; order UBA1845; family PWPN01; genus JAAXZI01. Next base: position 4,644 of record BTUC01000125.1, on the reverse strand, counting down.
TCGCGATCAGCGCTCAGCGACGTGCGCAGCGAGGCATTGCGCGCCCGGCCTTCGGACCAGGCGCGAATGGCTTCGATCTGATCACTCATGGTTCGCGACAGCGGCACGGTTTCGGTGATCGCCCCCAGAATCGCCTCGGTGCCCAGCTCAGCACGCGCATAGAAGACGTCGAACAGGGCGCTGATCACTGCCTGTTCGATTTCCGCGCCGCTGAAACCGGCCGAGGCCTCGGCCAGGGTGTTCAAGTCGAACTGCGCCGGATCCCGCCCACGCCGGGCGATGTGAATCCGGAAGATCGCCTGCCGCTCGATGTCGCTGGGCAGATCCACGAAGAAGATCTCGTCCAGGCGACCCTTGCGGAGCAGCTCCGGCGGCAGGTGCGAGATATCGTTGGCCGTGGCCACCACAAAAACGGAACTGGTTTTCTCGCTCAGCCAGGTCAGGAAGGTGCCCATGACCCGCGCGGTGGTACCGCCGTCGGTGCTGCCGGAGGCCTGTGAGCCGGAAAACGCTTTGTCGATCTCGTCCGCCCACAGAACGGTGGGGGCCACGCTCTCGGCCACTTGGATGGCCCGCCGGATGTTCTGCTCGCTCGAGCCCACCAGGCTGCCGAACATCCGCCCCATGTCGAACCGCAACAAGGGCAGCCGCCACAGCTTACTCACCGCCTTGGCACACAGGCTCTTGCCGCATCCCTGTACACCCACCAGCAGCACACCCTTGGGCGCGGGCAGACCGAAGTCGCGGGCTCGGTCGGTGAACGCCTCGGAGCGCTTCTGAAGCCACTCACGCAGCATGTCCAGGCCGCCGATCTGCCCGAAATCCTCGACGGCCTCGTAATACTCGAGCAACCCGCTCTTGCGGATGATCTGCTGCTTCTCGGCGAAGACCGAGGTGACGTCGTCCGCCGACAGCCGTCCATCATTGACCAGCGTCTTGGCGAAGACGTTTTCCGCCTCCTTGAGCGTCAGCCCGAGGGCCGCTTTCAGGAGCTGTTCCCGCCCGGCGTCGTCGAGCTCGATCCGGATCCGCGGATTGTCCTTGAACTGTTCGATGATGCGATCCAGCAGGCCGCTGAGATCAGCCAGGGTGGGCAGGGTGAAGTCCAGCACGGTGATGTCTTTTTCCAGCTCCGGGGCCATCTCCAGCACCGGCGCGGTGATAATCAGCGTCTTGTAGCTGTTGTTCAGTGCCGCGGCCACCTCGCGCAACTTGCGGATGATCGGCACATGCCCGATGCACCGGTTCACGGTCATGTAGAAATGGAAGTCCTTGAAGATGTAGATGGCCGGATCGTTGTGCTGGATGACCGTGTCCAGTGCCTGGATCGGATCGGCGGGCCCGCGGGCCTTGGCTGGCAGCTCGCCATTGGAGTCCGAGCTGGACATGCCGCTGGTCACCGACCAGCTCAGCACGTTCTTCTTGCGCCGTCGGGCGATCGCCCGGATACCGCGTTCGACACGTTCCTCCTCCCAGGTCAGCACATAGATGATCGGATAGCGCGCCCGGATCAGAACGTCCAGTTCCGCCAGTGCATCGCGTGTCATCATCGCCGAGTCTCCTGGGCGGGGCCGTCGCCATCTGCCGGCGGACAGAGCGCTTTGCGCCGCTGCATCGTTACATCGGCCGGGTTGACGGCCAGAGCGACATCGATGAGCTCCGGGTCCAAGTCGTGGAAATAGAGGCGGCCGTCGGGCCCGATGCTGATGGCGATCTCGCCGCGCGTCTCCAGCGGAGAAGCAGCGGGGCTATATCCTATTCTACCATCCATAAACCCAGTTTCCGGCAGAAGTCCTCTGCCCGCAGAACGATATCAGCCGGTACCGTCCGGCTCATGGCCGGTTCGCTCAAGCACTGGTAGTTGGGTACATACCCGGCCATCAGCCGGAAACGCACCCCCGGCAAATGCTCGCTTACCCAGCGGGCCACCGGTTCCAGGCAACAGGCCTCATGGCCGGGCATGAGCAGATGCCGGACCAGCAGGCGGTCCCGGCCAGTGGCATAGATCCATTCCAGGTTGCGCTGCAGCACCTCGCTGTAGCGCGGCACACCGGCCAGGCGCTGAGCGCACGCGTCGTTGCCGAACTTGAAGTCCACCAGGTGCAGGTCGACCAGGGGATCCAGCAACTCGAACGCCCCCCGCGTGAAATAGCCGTTGGTGTTGAGCAGCCAACGGGCCGGGCCGTGCACGCGGCGGCGCAGCTCCGCCAACGTGTGCGGATGCAGGCTCGGTTCACCGCCCAGCAGATTGATCCAGCGCACGCCAGCCGCCAGCGCCTCGATGCGTCCCACCGCCTCATCGCTCAGCAGCTCCGGACCGTCCGCCGGCCGGAAGCAGTCGGGCGCCTGCGTGCAGAAGCCGCAACGAAAGTTGCACCCGCCCAGATAGACCATCAGCGCGGGCGAAAGCTCGACCTCCTCACCATAACTGACGTACAAGCGGAACAGATGTGTGCGCTCGGTCAGCCGGCAAATTCCAGTTTCACCACCCAGACGGTTCACGCCGCAGCGCAGCTCGCACAGTTCGCACCGCCGCAGCGCCTCCCACGCCGCCCCGGCCCCGGAGCTCGCCAGGTTCGGCCCCGCTGCCATGCGTTCACGCCACGCGCGCACCGTATCCTCCCTCCATTCCTTGCCTCCAACCGAGCCGGTTCTTACAGGAAAGCCGCCCAATCGTAAGGCGGCAAAGAGCCGCCGGCTTCAGCCCGCGCGGACGTGCCCGACCAGGACCGTCGCAGGACGATTCAGACAGCGGAAGCACCCGGCGCAGAGGATCGTAAGCGGCAGAGAATCCTGCGGTTATGCGAAATACCGGTCCAGAGACATCGCGGCGCGGCACTGGAGGGGGTCCGCGACATCCTGGGCGATGAGGCTCTTCAGAGCCCTGGGCGCCAGCGAGGGGCCCAATCGCCAGGGGCCACCCGCAAGAGTCCCCCCTCGCTGGCGCTCAGGGCCCTGATAGCCTCGCGATTGCGTCAGGGACCGGTGCGGGGCGGCTTTAGAGCTTTGGTGCAACCATCAGCCCGATTTCGCCGCGTTCGATGACGCCGGCTGACTCGATGGGACCGGTGTACCACACTCCGGGCAGACGCCGCTCACATTGGCCGTCAGGTCGTATCTGCACGTGCCGCAGAGCCCGCGCCGCCGGCGTCGCTCGCACCGGTGAGTGCGAAGAAAGCGAATCAGGACAACCAGCGGATAGAGAGCCAATGCGACCGTCACCGGCCACAGCCATACACCGATGAACCAACTGGTCCCCACAGGCCGAAGGTAAGGCTTCGTATTCGTGTGTTCGTAGACGTATTCCCTGGCGTATCGGAAGAAGGCCGGGACCACGATTTCGCGAGGCGCGGGTGCTTTCTGATGGATCTGCTCTGTGCCGATGTGCACGGCTGGAGGGGAATAACAGAGCCTTCCCTGCACGATAATGATTCGGTGCGGGTTCGGGGCTGCAACTTGTCCTTGGTTTCGGCAGGATGGGGGTATAATGCACTCTGACAAGCGAGTAGGTCAAAAACACATCTTCGAGTCGAGCGAAAGGACAGGCGGTCATGCGCATAACACACGCGTTGGCAGCGGTCATGTTGCTGACCCCGCCCGTGTACGCCGGCGAAAGCGTCCGGCTCTGGGAAGCCATCGACTGGACCTACAGCAACCCTTCCTACTCCGGGAATCCGTTTGACCTGATCGCCAGCGCCACCTTCACTCATCCCGCCAGCGGCGAGCAGATCAGCACGGAGCTGTTCTATGAGGGCACCGGCAGCAACTGGAAGCTCCGCTTCACCGGCCCGCGCGTGGGGACATGGAATTACATCACCACCAGCAACGACCTCGACCTGAACGGCCGGACCGGCAGCGTCGACGTTCAGCCCAACCCGGGCAAGGCGGGCGTAGTCACCGAGTACGCCGGCGGCAACCGCTGGGGCCGGCGCGGCCTGGACGAGGCCTTTGTGCCGCAGTATGCCATGTACGCGCAGCCCGTTCACGTCCACGAGAACCCGGGGCGTCTCGACGCCGACCTGGAGAACTTCTTCGGCGACCACGGCTTCAACGGCCTGCACACCGGTGTCATGTGCGCCTGGTTCGACATCACCAAGGAAACGCACGATCAAATCCCCTCCATGGACCCCAATCCCGACCCGCGGACGTTCGCCGCCCTCGAACTGATGATCAACAAGGCCGCCGAAGCCAACGGCATGGTGCACATCTGGGCCTGGGGCGACGAGCAGCGGCGCATGACCCCCGTCAAATGGGGCATCAATGGCGCCGTGGACAAGCGCCTGCAGCGCTATATCTGTGCCCGGCTGGGGCCCCTGCCCAACTGGAGCATGGGCTATGGCTTCGACCTTCAGGAGTGGATCACCGGCGCGCAGATGCAGGCCTGGCACGCCTTCATGCACCAGCACATGGGCTGGAATCACTACCTGGGGGCCCGCGCGCCGGACATGACCCAGTTCTACAGCGGTCTGGATTACGCCTCCTATCAGCAGTGGCGGCCCACGTATGACACCTATGTCCAAGGTATCGAGACGCTCTTCCCGGGCCAGCCCAAGTTCTTCGAGGATCGCTTCCGGGTGCGCGAGAACGTCTATCCAGAGAAGGACTACAGCCTCGAGATGACGCGCCGCGGCCTCTATCACTCCA
>BTUC01000124.1:0-17032 GCA_045863575.1 Phycisphaerae bacterium | reverse complement strand
GTGCTGCGCGGCGACCTGCCCGGCGAGATTACACAAACCCCGAACGCCCGCCCGGCTTGGTCGCGGGCGTCACCTTTAAGGTCCGGAACGTGTACCGGACCTTTTTCGCCCCTTCCTTTCGACAGCTTCTGCCGCTCCTTGGCCATATCGTCGTAGAGGCCGCGGGCCTTGTTGGCGAACAATTGTTCCGAAACGCCCCGTGGCGCTCGAGGGGGGTTACCAGCCCACCCAGGAGCCGATCGTTCAATGGCGCCCCGTCAAGTGCCGGTTTTCTGGGGTGTACGGGCCGGCTTCCGTGCTGACGGGCAGCGCAGGGCATACAACGGGCAGCCCGGCGCGGTGCACGCCTCGACCTCCCTGCGCGACCAGCCACAGCACATGAGGCAGTGAGCCCGGATGGCAGCCTTTTGACTCCGCCCAGACATGGCCCGCTGGTACAGCTTGTGGTATCGCTCGGGTACGTCGGTGATGTCCATGATCGTGCTCCGAAGAGGGGGCCGGGGCGACGGATGCCAGGCGCCGCCCCGACCGGGGGGATGAGAAGTTCAAAGGCCGGCCACGCGCCGGCCTTGCCGCATGGGGCGGCCGAAGGCGTCACCGTTCCCGGCCACGCCGGGTTCCGGTCGCGGCCGCATGAGAATTTTTGTCTCGCCCGACTTGCAGCGCGCCGCAACCAGCCGCGGGACGCTGGACGCATCCAGGGGCGGAAGCTCGGATAAACGGTGCTGGTTGCTGGCTATCGGCATGGCGTACCCCTTAGTCGTCATAGTCCAGTGGGGGGAACTTGCTGGAGAACTCTGCCGTTTGGTGCCAGTCGACTTCCTTAAATCCCTCGCCCTTTGTCTCGATGTCCGCCGGGATGTCGCCGTTCTGGTCAATGAAGTAAATGAACCGTCGCCAGCCTTTGGGGTCGGCAGACTTGCGAAACTCCCACACAAACCGCCAGCGGTCTGGTTTTTCTTCGTCGTTCAGCAGGTGGTATTCCGCCTGCGTGCACAGCCACTTCCAGGGCGGCGCGCCCATCCAGGTGTCGCCGTTGACCTTGTTCACAAACTGCTCTGCAACTGCCAGGGGGTCATTGGTGAGCTCGGTCGTCTCTCGCGTTTCTACCGCTTCTACTCCATACACTGGCATAAGCTTTCTCTTGGTGGTGCCCCGGTAAGTGTAGCTGATCGGGGTTCCGTTCGCGTCGTAGGGCGTCGTGGTCGTCGTCAGTGAGCAAACACCGCGCGCGGGGTATCCTTTCGTTGGCGGCTCGAGCTCGTATTCAAGCCGCACCTTTACTAGCCAGAGTTTTGTTCCTTTTTGCCTGCCGACGATGGCGCCCTTTCGGCGGCGCACCCTCAATCGCTGGTAGCCATCCGCACCACCCAGCGCGTCAGCAGTTTGCGGCATGTCCGGCTTGTCCAGGGCCGCCTGTATGATGTCCTCGCCGGACACGACAGAGAGTTCATCCGGCGAGACGTAGGCCAGGGCTTCCTGTTGGGCAGAAATGTACTGGCCAGCGTCCTGCTCCAGTCGAAAGCCCTCTACTAAGAACTTTGTTGGGGGTGTTGGCATGTTCATTCTCCGTGCGTTTTGGCGAGCTGGATCTCATTCGCGGTCAGCATGCAGCCACCGTGTCAGCAGGAAAGAGCAGCGACCACGCGTCCAGCACCTGCCCTCGCAGCGTCGTCTCCGCATCCAGCAGCGCGGTTGGGATGGTGCCAGCGGTTGTTCTGGCGGTTGCGCCGTACTGGTTCACCGCGTGCAGGATCGTGGTGTACCGATCCATCGCGTCGATGGCCACCAGCAGCAGCGCTTGTCGCTCGGGCGGCCACTTTCCGCGGCCGGTGGCGCTGCGCCAGATCGTCTTGCCCATCGGGGTCAGGGTGGCCAGCGGATCAGAGGTCCGCTTGGTGGCCTTTGCGGTCGGCCTCTTGGTAGTGGTCTTCTTCACGTGGCGCCTCCTGTGAAATACTTCGCTTTGGGTCCTGTGTTGGTTTTGTTCGTCGCGGTGACCCTGATTTTCGTTCTGGCGCAGGGCGTCAAGCCGAGTTCGATGGCAAGGCTTTTCAGTTGCTCCTGGGCCTTCCGCTGGACCGTCAGCCATGGGTTGATTTGCGGATGGCCGTTCACGGACCGCACGATGTCGCCGCCGGTTTCAGCCACCTTCCCTTCGGCCTCTTGCATGCGGCTGTAGGTGACGCAGTAGCTTGTCATCACCGCCTCGTCCGCGCTGCTCAGTGTCCCCATCGTCGCGAGCTGCTTAACGAGCTGCTTCCAGATCGGTTTCGCGCCGTCGGGTAGCCAGGACGGCATGGGCGGGGCGCTTGCCGGCGGCCTGGGCTCATCGTAGTTGATCCGAGACGGGCGACGTTCGCCGGTCAACAGCTTCAGGGCGGTTGGTTTCGGTTTGCGGCCTCTCATTTCGATGCCCCCTCAAACAGCTCTGCCATCCATGACCTATGGAAGTTGTACAAGGCCAGCGATTCGGTAATCACGGCCTGCTCGACGTTGCGGCACGATCTCAGGTTTGCCGAGCCTTCGCACACGATGTGCCGGCCGTCAGCCAACTTCAGGGCCTGGACCTTGGCATGGTTTCGCCTGGCGGCCACCCGCTGGCCTCGCGCGGTTAAACCTTCGGCCAGATAGTCAAACGAGCTTCGGCAGGATGCCTGAAAGTAGACGCTCGACAAAAACCAGACTGAGCGGACACGGCCGGTGTCGATCAGGTCCAGCAGCCGGGCCGTGCCCTTTTCGTTGAAGCCCAGGGTCGCGATCAGTAGTTCATCGGCGTTCACCTGGGCAAGTTCAAGAATCGCGGGCGTCAGATCAAACGCGTCGAAGTTGCCGCGGAACACGATGTGCACGTCCTCATCTCGCTCGGGAAGCCGCTGCAGGTGTCTTGCCGCATTGGGTACCTTCGTTGCGTCCAGCATCGTCCGTTTCTTTATTCGACGGGATAGGCGGTAGTCCTCGCTCAGTCCAGCCGCCGCGTTCGTGCAGGCCGCGGCCGCATTGTCTCCGCCGAAAAAGCTCGGCAGCGATGCGGCGTTGAAGGCTGGCAGGTTGTCGGCGAACCCCATTTCAATACCCTTGCGCCAATTTGGTCTCTGCGTCGAAAGAGTGGCCGAGTCGGTGGCGGGGGTCGATGCGTTTAAAAAAAAGACCCCCTACCCCCCTCTGTCTACCCGCTTTCGGTACTCCTCGAACAGCTGCGCCGTCGCCTGCCCGCGCTGCACCATGACCTCAACGCGCCGATGGCATGCCCGACACAACGGGACGCAGTTGCGTTCGCTCAGTGCCAGTTCAGGGCTGTTGACCAGTCCTGCCACGTGGTGCACATCTTCCGTAGGCACGCGCTGGCCGTGCTCAGTGAACGGATCACAGCACAGCGGATGCCGACGCTTGAACATCTCACGGAAGCGCTTCCAGCTCTGCTTGCCCCTGATCTCTGCTGCCTGCCTCAGTGCCGGATCGCTGGCCCGTCGGCGGTCGTACGCCCGGCTCTGCTCCTGTCGGGTCGGTGCACCTGGTGGCCGAAATGTTGGCGGACGCGCTGGCATCAGCGATGCTCCTGCTCTGCCCCGGCCGGGGATGGGAAGCACAGATCCCAGTCCCCGGCCACGAGGGTACGAGTCCCGATCAGCCGCGAACCTCGATCCTGAGTCCGCCGCGCTGGTTGTGCCGCTTTGCCGCATCTTCAAGGACAGCCACTTGCCGGAGTGCATCGAACCGCATCATACGGCAAGCTTCCCTGCTCTTCGGATCGCGGCGAACCTGCTCCAGGTGTTCCCACTTCTTCACCTGCTCGCGTGCAGCCTCGAGCGCGGATGAAAGGATCTGGTGGCGTTGCTCGTGTCGGCTGGCTGTTTGTGTTCCACACTCACGCATGGCTATTGCCTCCATTCACGGTCACGATGCCATTTCGATGCACTTGATCGGCAGGTCGGTTGCTGACGCCTTGGCGATGCCGGAATCGCACCGCAGAACCGCGGCGAAGTAGTGCTGATCCTTTTCAGCGTAGCGCTCGGCATCGGCTCGAACTCGGATCTCGCCGACCGTGCGGATCTTGAACTTTCGCATCGCGCCGAAGATGACAGGCCGCGTTCCTGCACCGGCGTCGACCATGCTCGGGTTAATGTGCAGCGGGTATCCGAACAGCGTCGGCTCCGGCCCTTGGGCCTCGGGGAAGAGGTACCTGCCCATCCCGTCCTTCATGTAGGCAATGGCCAGCCGTGAAGCGTCATTCATCATGAAGGCCGCGCCGTAGAACTGCGTGCGGTAGGCCGGGTCGACTGAGGCAACGAGGTTCTGTAGCTCGTCCGGCGTGAACACGGTATCGGATGCGGCGGTGACGCCGACGGCTGCGCAGGTGACGATCCCCTTGGGCGCGGTAGTGCCGGCGCCGGTGGTGAGCGAATTGCCGACGGTTCGCGCGATGCGGACGGCAAGCAGCTCGTACAAGGCTGGCAGAAACGCGGGGTTCGCATCCTCGCTCAGCTCCCAGGGGATCACGACGCCCTTGGAGTGCACAGCAAACGCTCCCAGCACGAGGGCGCCGGCAACGGGCGGGGCCTCATCGCGGGCAACATTGGGAACAACGACCTCCCCCGTGTTGGTCAGGTCGTCCAGTTGCGCCCACGGCATGTCGCCGCCCTTTTCAGTTGTCACCACGTCGCACACTTCGAGCATGGGGGCATAAGCTTGCTGAGCCTGCTCGATGGTAGCGGCGAACTCCTCTCCCACGAGGTACCCGCCGGAGGGGCCGGCCGTGACGGTCATGGGGTTGTCGCCGATGGCCCGGACTTCGCGGCGTGAACGGCCGGCGCGGAAGCCGAGCGGCGTCTCAATAACGAGGTCAGCGTTCGGCCGGCCCCGGAACCACTTTCGTACGGTCGCTTCCTGCTCGCGGCGAACGTTGCACGAGCTCCGCTGAATGCGTGTCTCGTTCTGCGGGTCATAAACTTTTCTGGACATCATCGAATCTCCTTCGTTTTGCACGTCTGGTGAAGTCTACTTCGCATTGCCGATGAGTGCTGGCAAATTCCAGATTCTGGATAAATTGTTTTCTATCGTCCGCCGTGCAGCAGGGCGTCGTGTCCGCCGATGTTCGCGCGGCGCCAGTGCCGGTCCGTCAGCAGGCGAAAACGGCATCCGCATTTTTCGCACCGCATCCACCGCAGCAGTGTGTCGTCGTCGGGCCGCTCGGTTTTGTAGGCGTGCAGCGTCCTGTTTCCGGCCGCGCGGCAGTCGGGGCACTCGGGCGCGGGCCATAGGATGGTTGGAATCTCTCGCGCCATGATGCCTCCCTCAATCCGCGTCCGCCGGGCCGGGCCGCAAGCGCAGCAGGTCCGGCAGTCCCTGGTCGGCGTCCAGCAGCGCGTCGGTGGCCTTGCCGCTCGCGCCTTCCACGGCCACACTCAGGCATGATCCGCCCATGGCCTTCACGTGGGGCAGCAGGAGCCTGTACAGGGCGCCTTCGTCCGGCTGCTCCCCGCTGAACCAGCACGCGGTGATGAGCACCAGCGGCCTGGCTGGTCGATGCCGTTGCTGTTTCGGTCTGCCTCGTTTCACTGGTCGCTCTCCATGCTGGCAGGCTGGCCGAAGATTTCACCGTCCAACATCCACAGCGCGCGGCGGTAGCGGCCTACGTTTTCTTCGATCAGGCGCTCAGTCTCCGCAAAGTCACATTCGCCCGGCTGCGTCTTGAGGCCGTGCAGGTCGGCCAGCTCATCCTCGAAGCCGGCCAGTCGGTGCAGCGCGTCGCGCCAAGCCTCCCGCTTCTGCTCAATCGTGGGCCCATCCATATCAGCGCTGGCCAGTTCCACGGCGCGCTCGGCCTCTCGTGCGTAATCCACGAGAACGCAGTCGCTGGGCTGCAGTTCATCGCGGCGGCACTTGGCCAGAATCTCTTCAGCGTGCTGGCGTTGCTCTGGTGTCTGGTGTCGCCACCGATCGAAGAGGTTGTTACCGATGTGCCAGGCGGTCATATGGGCTTCGCACCAGCCAAAATGATCGGCGCCGACGTCCAATTGCTCGCCTTCAGATCCACAGACCGGGCAGCACCCGAAGTTCCGATCGTCGGTTTCGGTGTGTGTGTTGGTGATGTAATGCGGCGTGATATAGCCGGCCAGCAGCCCGATCCGCACGAGGCCTTCACGGATGGATGTCAGCTTGTGGCCATACGCGGCGGCGGCCTCCGGCGCGGTCCGCTCCAGATCGGCGGCCAGATCCTCGACTTCCGAGAATGCACGTTCCACCCACTGATAGATGCTCTCTTTGACTCGAATGTCTTCCTGCATGATCGTTCTCCGTGTCCTGATCACCGCGGCGGCACCGTGCCGGCCTGCGGCGCGTTCTCCACGATCTCGATGTCGCTGCTGATCACCCGGGCGCCGAATGTCCGGCCGGACAGCTTCAGGACGGCCCGCAGCAGTTGCTCGATGGGCGCCACCATGCGACGGGCGTCAATGTCGATGATCAGGCGGTATCTCACGATTCACCCCCCAGGCTCGCCGCGCAGCAGCGGCAGCGGTTGCCGATCAGGTCCAGGCTGCACACCCGGCGCCGGCAGACGGTGCACTTGTCGATGGGGAACCGTCGCCGCGGCGGGCTCCCGCAGATCCAGCAGACCGGAACGCCGGGGCGCTCGCGGTAGACGGGGCGGATGGTGGTCGGGACCGTGGTCATGATCGCACCTCGTATTCACCCGGATGGGTCAGGCCCTCCCGTTGGCACATGGCCCAGAACGCCAGATCCAGTGAACTGGTCGGGCGCACCTGCCAACGCCAGCGGCCCCTCGAGAACACCTGTTCCACCGTGCAGCCCGGCCGGCCAGCCGGAGGGGGCGGCATGTCTGCCGGCGGGCCCGGGGGCAGTGCTTGCCTAGATTCACACTCGCGGCTTCGGGGCTGGTTGGGGCAATCGTCGCGGCTGGGGGTATTGGTCATTTTGGGCGCTTGGTCATGGGGGGGAGTATCCCCCTTAATGCTGAAAGAAGAAGAAGGAGAAGAGTAAAAAGTCTTATTAAGGGACTCATGACCAAAATGACCAAAATCCCCAGAACCGGCTGTCATGACGAAACCCCCCATTTTGCCACGATCTCAGGATTGACGATGAATGCCGGGCTCGGACGGCCGGCTTTTCGATCACCGGAACCGGCGTGTTCCCGGAGATGGCCGGTCTCCTGCAGTAATTCCCAGGCGGGCTCAATCTCCGAGACGGTCTTGAATGTGCCGCGCAGATCATGCCAGCAGTCGCGGCGGGAAAAGAGCGGCCTGCGCTCCCGCTCCACCCAGGCGAGCACCCGGCGTGCGGCCTCGGTCGCGGGGTCGCGCCCCATCAGATCGAAGACAGCCAGGGCGTGCAGAGCGAACAGCTTGCCCAGCTCGATGGCCCGGCTCATGGTGTCTACGTCGATGGGGTACTTCTCCGGCCCGTCGTGGGCGAACTGGGCACAATGGATCAGCCCGGCTATGCGAGCGATGGCGCCCGGCAGCTTGCCTCCCCAGTCGGTGCAGTGCTCGAACCGGCCACCCGGCCGCATGTCGGTCTCGACCTCTCTCTGGAACACCTTCCATGTCGTGTGCGCGTCGGCGTGCAGGAAGATGGTTCGGGGGTGGGGCTGGCCGTTGTCGCCGACGGCCGGGGGTGTATCTATCAGAGCGCGGATCCCCGCGGTGTAGGCCGCAGTGATGTGCTCGGGTACGGGGCGACTTTCGAGGGTGCGATATCCCAGGCGAGACTCCGGCAGCAAAAACCAGAACCGTGCCAGCAGTCCGCGGAACCGAAATGCCTTGTTCATGGCGAGCCCGCGCAGAACATCAGGCTGGGGGCTCACGCCGATGCTCAGCGCGGGATGGTCCAGAACGACAGAGGGCCGGCTGCCACGATCTACGCGAACCGCTGTCCCGGTGTAGCTCTGCAAGTATAAGTCCAGGTTCGGAACACCATTGGAATACCGGCCTGCCATCAGCTCGAACAGCCCAGCCTCGTCGCTCAGAATCCCAAGCCGCGCGCCGTTGTCGGCCAGCATGGTTCCCAAGTGCTCAGGGGTGACGTCTTGAGTGAATGCTCGGGGCACCTTCGGCACCACGGGCATGGATGCTTCAAGCTGCGCGATCTCCTCTTTGATCTCCTGGAAGCCCTCTCCGCCCTTCGCCGCCTTATTGCGGAGATGCGTGATACGGGCCTGCGTCGTCTTGGCTTCGCTCTCGGCCTTGGCGATCTGGTCTGCATAGACCTGCGCCTGTTCGCGCTCCCAGTCGATGAGCGGCGCGGTCAGCGCGTTAACAACCGCCGTCTTCCTCCCGCCGGAGGGCAAGGCTGGCGCCGTCCATGCGGGCAGGGCCTCGAAATAACCTGGCTCCACGCGGACAGAAAACGTTTTCTGGCATGCGGTCGCAAGGACGGCCAGACCAAGGCCTGTAGGCAACTCGCGGGGCACTTCGAGAGCCGCGGCCAGTGCCTCGGTCATGTTCGCGAACCAGCCCTCAGGCAGCATGCCCGCGGGCATGGCCGGAGGCGAACAGTAATCGAGTGGCACGAGCGGCGCCTCGGGCACGGCCTGCTCCGGGCCTTCGCTCTCGACGGCCGGCGCGGCGGTCAGCTCCGGCGCGGCGTCCGCGATGCTCTCAACCATCCGCCGGAGGTCGTCTGTCTCGGTCGAATCGTGGGCCTCGACGAACTCGACGATATCGCCGCCCGGCGGCAGATCAGGCAGCCGAACAATGCGGACACGGGCGGGCGGGTTCAGCCTCATGAGGATACCGGCCACCGTCGCGGTGTACTTCTCGCCGGGCTCGTCGTGATCGGGATAGAGGTCCACCCGCTTTCCGGCCAGCGGCGTCCAATCTGTCTTCTGCGGACTCTTCGATCCGTGCGCGCTGGTAGTCGCGGTGAATCCCAGCTTGATGGCTTCGTCGGCGGCCTTCTCCCCCTCGTGCACCTGCACGCGGTCCGCGGCGATCACGGCCGGGAGGTTGTAGAGCGGTAGCGCCCCAGGCGGATCACTGGGTATCCAGCCTCCTCCAGCCGGATACAGCGGCCTGAACTGCTTCCCGCCGTCGGGCAGATTGAACCTGATCACCTGAAAGTGGGTGGTCCCGTCCGCGCGGCGATAGGCCCAGGTCCCGCCGTGCTTCCAGCCATGCTTGCGGCATTGGTAGTCGATGTAGGCGGCAGGCGAATCCCATGGCTTGAGCGGGGGAGTCCGCGGAGTAGCGCTGCCGTTCCCCATGATGTCGCCCATCGTCAGTCCGGCGCGGTCCAGGATGTCTTCGATCCGGCAGTCTCGCGAGCGGCATTTCAGGAGCACGCGGCCACCGTCGCCGGGCGTGATGGTCAAGCTCGGGGTGCCATCATCGTGGGCGCTGCAACAGGCTCGATACCCTGCGCCCTCGCGGCGGGCGTTCGCGAACCGATGGGCGATCTCGTCAATGGTCATCCAATGGCCCCCTCTAACTGCAGTCGCGCGCGCCATTCAGCAGTCCGCAACATGATTTCGTCACTGCCCGCGATTACCTCCACCGTCAACCAGACAGGTTTCAGCCGCGGAGCCGAGACGCGCACCAGTCCGGCCTCGATGAGGCGGGCCAGGCGGCCGAGCGAAAGATCTACGGCGTGTCGCCAACGGTGCAGTGGGCAAGGTGTTGTGGCTGTCGTGGTGCTCATGGCTTAGCCCCCAGCACTTCCGCCATGAATTGCTCGTGCGAATCGAACAGCAGCGGATTGTGGTCCACGGGCTCGCGGGGGATTTCTTGCCATGCGAGCAATTGCTGGATGTCGGGAGCGACCAGTTGATCTATCGCGGTCTGGATATGGTCGGCACGGATCGGCTTCTTCGTCCCCTCTGCCGTCGTGTCGGCCTCGGGGTCTCCGTCGTGGACGAGGGTTCCGACGTGGTAATATCCGTCGTGCGTGGACGGCAGGATCATGATCGTGGTGGTATCGTTCTGGCCGATTAATGCGTGTCCGGGTCGGGGTACTCGTGCCCCGCTCACTGACTGCGCTAACCGCTCGAATACTTGGCGATACTCCGGCGGGGTGCCCGGCATGCTGGCGATGAACTGGCCCACCTTCACCCAGTCTTCAAAGCTAATATTCGGCGGCAGCACCAGCCCGGTCGACAGGAATTGGACACCAGCAGGGAATCCGCCCGCTCCACTGGTCGGCCGACCCGTTGTTATCTCGTGGATCAGTTGGCCTAGGCGCCGCTCGCACCGGATGGTCCGCTCAGCGCACCTGTTCTGGATTTGCTCGAACTCCTTGTGAAGCCGCAACATCACTGGGAGGCTGTCCACTTGGTCGGCCTCCTCCCGGAGTTGCCGGATACGCTCGCGATCCTCAACTAGCCCGGCGTCCAGTTCGCGTAGCAGCACCCGGTCTTCGGCGGGGAGTCCGTCGTATTCGTCTTCTGCCGGGCGGGGATCAGCGATCAGCCGGCAGGCCTCGCGAATGCTCAGAGGCGCAGCGCGCTGCGCGTCCAGACCCAGGTCCGCCCGGCGGCCGGCCAGCCGGATATAAGACTGCGCGGTCCTGAGGGAGAACCCGCAGTTCTCTGTTACCCACGTGCTCCACGTCCCGGCCGGGCATGCGGCCTTGGCCTCGATGAGCAGATCGCCGCACCTCAGCGCGTGCTCCAGGGCTTGGCCGATGGCGGCCTCGGCCTGCCTGTGTTCTTCGCGGATCTGTTCTGCCAGCCTGTCGGCTGTCTGGATGGGGGCCGCCTCTTGCGTCAGGTTCGCATCCGTGCTACTATCCATGTGTCAACTCCTCAGTATTTGCGGGCCGGCCGGTCAGGGCTGGCCCGTTGCTTTAGATTCCCACTGCCTGCAGCCGCTTCTCCGCCGCGGCGATCTCGCGTTCCCGTCGTTGCGACGTGCGGACCGTCGGCGCAGCGGTCCCGCCCGTCGTCAATCGCTCGATGAATCGCTGGATGGCCTCGACGCTCGTGCAGCGCGTGCCGCCGACCTGGACGGATTCGAGGATCACGCCTTTGCAGCCGGCAGTGGTCCAGCGGTAAACACAGCTCACGTGCGCTTTTTTCCCCGCGCGACGGCGGGGCAGTCGGCGGGCGGCCTCAGCCAGGGAGATGACTTGTTCTGTTGAGAGGTCAATCATTTAATCATCCTCGCAAGGGTTTGGATTCCTTTGCGAAGATGATCGGAGGGTTTGCGGATTGGTTCCTTCGTTCTATGGTTCCGGAACTTTGGAACTTAGCGGGCGTGATGTTCCCGTTGCGGACGGGTGAAACCGTCGTATTCGCCGCGTTTTTCGAGCTCTCGTAAAGCAGCCCGTCCCTGCGAGCGGTTCACTTTAGCTTCCTCGATTACGGCGTCGGGCTTGGCGTCCTTCTCCTCGATCTTGCCAAGCTTGCGGATTGCTACGCGCAGACTGTCGATTATCGCGGCGTCGGGCACGGGTGGGGCGGGCGTCCTGGCCCAATGGATCTGGGCGACATTGGCAATCCTGTTGATTACCAGTTCGCAGTCCCGGAGGCATGCATCAAGTACTTCTCGAGACGGCGGCGTCTTTCTTTCGAGCCGGCTGCCGTGTGGGGCCGTAGGGTCATACACGCGCATCGACGGCCAGGCGATTGTCTGCAGAAACTCCGTCATAGTCTTCAGTGGCAGCGGGTCCACGTTGGCGCAATGCAGATCGCACCACAATACCAGCGTGTCGGTTGCTTCTGTCGGTATTGGATCGACTTTCCAGTCGGGACAAAAGGCGTTTGCAGTTTCTTCGCGGGCACACACTATCCAAGCATCAAGCGCATTGAGTAGGAGCCATGGATCTTTCTCAAACAGCGCAATCTGAGCTGGGGTTGGCCGGTAGCTTTTGAGGAGGTCGTATGGTGCCATGTTCGTGCTCCAGTTTACCGGGCCGGCCGGGTGGATCTTCGGAACTGGAGCGAACCGAAGACTCCACCCAGCCGCTTGCGCCTGATCAGGGCGCACCCGGCAATTGACCAGTTTACCCTACTCTGCCCATCACGTCAGCAGCGGCCTTGCGGTCCGCCTCGGCGTAAATCTCCGTAATCAACGGCGAACTATGCCCCAGGATGATCCGGGCCACCTCGACGCCGAACTCTTTGCGCAGCCGCGTTGCGGCGTTGTGCCGCAACTGGTGCGGGTGCCAGTGGTGCTCCTGCCGCCATGCCTTTACTTCCGCCACGCCAGCCGGCCCGATCCGCTGGTGCCATTCTTGTACTGACTCCCGTTTCTGCCCTCTAACCTTGGGCAGCCGGGCCAGATGTTCCGGCAGCGGGTGGAGTTCCTCGCATGCCCGCGCGATGGCCTTGCCGTACGCAGTGACGGTGTAGCACGCACCTGGCGCCCGACCCCGCTTACCTCGCCGCGCCCGGGTGGCGGCGCGTTCTTTCCGCCGAAGCTGAGACGGCTGAACGCGCGTGCAGCGGTTGCCGGCCAGCTCGGCATGGCGTGCGGACTCGGCATGCGACGGGCTGAAGAGGTAAGCCGACAGGTCCGGCCGGAGGAAGTCGCGGACGATCTCCTGTGCACGTGGCCCCAGGTAGATCTCGCGTTCCTTATCGTGGTGTTCGGTCTTATGACTGCCGGGGCGGTACGTCCACACCTTCCCCGTCGTGTCGATGTCCATGCCGCGCATCTGGCACACTTCGCCGGGCCTGGCGCCGGTCAACAGTTGCAGGTCAATCATGGCCTGCAGCTCCGCGGACAGCAGCGGCTTGACCGCTTCGACGAACGGCTCAGGTACCGGCCGCACCTTGCGGCCCTCTTTCGCCTTGGTGCGTCCCTTCCGCAGTCCCTTGACTGCCGCCAGCGCGTGGTGAACGTCGGCCGGGATGATCTCGTTCTCAACGCCCCAGGCGATCAGCCGCTTGATCCGCCCCATGGTGGTGTTTACGTGCGTCCGGCTCAGGCCCTCATCGACCAGCCGCTCCCGAACCGCCTTGAACGCCAGCGGGCCGAACGCGCGGGCGGGTGTTCGCCCATAGGCTGCCTTCAGGCGTTTCATGGCCAGCTTGACGTGACCCAGTTCGCGGGTGGGGTGGCCGTCCTTCGCGTAGTATTCCTTGGCGAACGGCCAGTAGGCTTCGATCAGCTCGGACAGGGAGAGGTCTTGAGTAGGCTGCATCGACGCCGGCAGTCGGCGGCCGGCGGCGCGCCACTCGCCGACCACCCGGTCATACTCGGCCTTGCTGGCAGCCGTGCCGTACGGCCCCAGGTAGATGTCCCGGCCGTTCAGGGTGACGATGGCCTGACCGCTGGCGCGGTGACGGCGGTAAGACGGATTCCGATCGGGGTTCAATCGTGGCATGCGCGGCCTCCCGTCTGGGGCTCAAAACGGTACATACCGTTTTGGCTTCGGGGTTTCAGGCCGCGCCGCCCGACGTGGGCGGGTGTGCTATCTCATGCACTCGGCGTAACTTAGATTCACTAGCGGCGACAGGAGTCGAACCTGTGACCTAGGCGTTATGAATGCCTCGCTCTAACCACCTGAGCTACGCCGCCATACGGCTGCCCCGACGGCTTGTTGAGCCGCGGCAGGGCTGGTCATTGTAGGCCAGCAACATTGTGCTGCCAACGAGTGCGGGAATCAAGCAGCGTGGGGGGAAGCCTGTGCGCGGTGCGTGCACCACTGCGTGGCGGTGTGCCACTGATCTGTGAGCAGTGCGGGGGGGTAAGGGGACGTCCAGAGCATTCCAGGCACTGCTGACACAGCAGAGGGAGGCTCGGGGACAGGTTGCGAGCTTAAGGCGGTAGGTTTTCAGCGGGCCTTCGGCGGCACCGGCAGGCCGAGGCGGGCGAGGACCATCTTGAGATCGCTCCAGGCCTTCGCCTTTTCGTTGGGGCTGCGCAGCAGGTAGGCGGGGTGGAACGTCGGCATGAGCGGCGTGGGGGTGCCGACCATCGGCGTGCCGGAGGTGTAGTAATCGTACCACTGGCCGCGCAGACGGCCGATCGGCTCGGTCGTGCGCAGCAGTGTCTGGGAGGCCGGCTTGCCGAGGGCCACGATGACTTCCGGCTGGACGATGCGGAGCTGCTCATCGAGGTACGGCCAGCAGGCGGAAATCTCGTCGGGAGCCGGTGTGCGGTTTTCCGGCGGGCGGCACTTCAGGATGTTGCAGATGTAGACTTCCTCGCGAGTCAGACCCATGGCCACGATCATCTGCGTGAGAAGCTGTCCGGCCTTGCCGACGAAGGCCAGACCCTGGCGATCTTCGTCCGCGCCCGGGGCCTCGCCAACAAACGCGATCCGGGGAGCGACGTACCCTTGACCGAACACCGTCTTCGTGCGGGTGCCGCAGAGCTGGCACTTCTGGCATACCTGAACCTGTTCTTCATCGAGCTTGCGCAGGACGGCCTTGCGGGCTGCAAGTTCCGCAGGCTCGACCGCGACCACGTGGGGCAGGTCGGCGACCAGGGCTTTGCTGGAGCCGGCCGGCTTAACAGGGGGCGGGAGGGTCGCGCGTGAGGCGCCCGCTGCGGGACGCCCGGCAGGCGTCGCCGCGGACCGGGAGGCCGGGCGTGAGGCTGTCGACGCGGGCGAAGCGGCACTTCGGGGGCGGTAGCGCACCGGAGCTGTGCGCGCCCCAAGCAGCGCGTCGGCTTCCAGGTAGCGCGCCAGTGCTCCGCGCAGTTCATCCTCGGATGGCCGGGCCATACGCTGTGCCTCCCTTTCGCGATGTTCTAGGTGAAGCCTGGCGAGCCGTCAACCACGCACGCCGCAAAGCGGCGCTGGAGTCGGGTGGCCGAGTTGGCTACAATCTTCCGACCGCGCGGCAAGTGGCCCGCGCGAGGCGTGATGGAGGTCGGCTGAAGTATGGCTTTTGAGAATCTGAAGATCCTGCCGGTCGGCGCCAAGGTTCGCGTGGCCGAGGCGATGGACCCGCCGGATGATGTGACCTGGGATGATGATGCCGGGCGGACTTCCGGTTTGCTTAAGAAACGGCTGATTACCTCGTTCTTCAAGGGGGATCCCCGGATTGTGGGCGAGGTCGTCTACATCGCCAAGGAATCCGAGCGCGAGAAGCTTCGCCGCAAGGGTCTGGTCAAGGTGCGGCTTCGGCACCAGAGCGGATCAATGCTGACCATAACCGCCGCGCCCGCGGTGCTGGTCGGCAAGTAATTCTTCTTCATTGATCACTCAAGAGCGGCACGGCTCGCACAGGGATGCGTCCACGCCATCATCTGAAGGCCGCGACGCGGGCAGTGAAATCTGCGCCGGCTCGGGAGCCGGCTGCGACGTTGTGGATGGCGCGGCCAGTGACGCGGAAGAGGTCGAATGGGGAGGGGTCGCGCTCTGCGGCGCCCCGGCGGCCGATGCAGGCGCATAGCCCAGGAGCCGGAAGAACTCCGGCCCGGCTTCCAGTTCTACCGCCGCACCATGCCGGACGGCCAGCCGCGTCCGTTCCAGCCCGCGATGCAGTGAAGCTTCCCGCTGAACCCCGGCAGCCGGCGACGGCTGGATGCGCCCGGCTTCGCGACGCGCTTCCGCCAGGAGTGCCTCCCGGGTAATCGCGGCCTCGGCGACCATGCGATCGGCGGCCTCGCGGGCCGCCGCCTGCAACTTTCCCGCGTCCACGCCCGCACCGTGAAGCAATTCCCCGGCTTGCCGGCGGTATTGCTCTTCTGCCGCACGATAGAGGCTGTCGGCCACTTCGTCTGCCGGAACCAGGCGCTGGATACTGAGGTCCAACAGTTCGAGCCCCAGTCGCTCGCGGACCAGCGGGCGAGCGGTGGCGGTGGTAACCTCACGCAAGCGGGTCAGGGGAGAGGGATCGGGATTCTGACCGGCAACGACCAGGTCAGCCAGCGGTGCTGCGGCGATCGCGGCGTGCAAGGCATGTTCGACAATCGGCCGTACGTGGCCATCCATGGCGTTATCGGGTTCCGGGAACGCTGCCCGCGTAGTCGCGCCTGCCACTGGCAGCCGCCAGCAGGCCAGCAGGGTAACCCGCACCACGTGGTCGTCCTGCGAACGCGCCGGCGCCAGTTCCATCGACTTCCACCGCAGCCCAACGTCAAAGCGGCGCAGTTGCTGCCACGGCCGTTTGAGATGCGGGCCGGCGGAGGAGACGACGTGCCCGCCAGCCGGGTCCGTCAGCCAGGCCACCTGCGTCTCATCCAGGACATAGAAGCTCCGGGTGGCCAGGATGAGGAGGATGGCCAGCCCCAGGACACTGCCCGGCAGCCATGCGCCGCGCCCGCGGATCATCGATCGAAAACGGGTGACCGGCGCGTTCACGGCCAGGCGTCTCCTATCGAAAGGGCGGGTCGGGTCGCCGCTGCCGGGACAGGTACGACGAACGGATCGCCGCCCTGGAGTGGATGGACGATGAGGCGGCAGGCATGGCCCAGGCTGTATACGGCGTGGAGCCGGAGTCGCTCCGGGGGGAGTTCCTGGAGCAGTTCGTGAACCAGCGCTGCCGCATGGTGAAACGCGGCGTCGCCGGCGGGGGAGGTTTCGGGAATTCTTCTTGCTTGCGCGTGGGCCGCTTGCAGTTGTGCGAGGCCCTCGCGTTTGGCTGCGGCGATCATGTCGTTTGCTGCCCGTTGGGCTTCGTGAATGATGGCGCCCGCCGCGCTGTCGGCCTCGCCGAGGATCGCCCTGCGTTGATCCACGGCCGATTCGAGCGCGTCGACGGCATCCCTCACGCGAGCGGCCGGTCCGCCTTCGGAGAGGTCCAGATCGAGGATGACGGCATCGACGAGTTCGAGTCCGCAGGGCGCTGCGGTCAGACGTCCGGTGAGCAGCTCGCTGAAGCGGTCCTCGATGGCCGGCTTGGCCACTGCCAGTGCAGTAGACCCAGGCGTGGCGGCAACCGCCTCCCTGAGCGCGGCTTCCGCCCAGCCCGCCAGCAGGACATGCGCATCGTCCGGGCCAAGCCGCGGGGACGACGAAATCGCGAGGCGGTACTGGACGCGAGCCTCTACCGCGATAGGCCGGGCGCGGAGCAGTGCTCCGGCCGTGAGTTGCGCGGCGTCCGAAACCCAGAAGTTCATCGCCGGTTGTGTGCTGGCATAAGGAGGCGAGGCAGGGGCAGTGCTCGCGTCCGTGTTCA
>BTUC01000123.1:6972-17141 GCA_045863575.1 Phycisphaerae bacterium | reverse complement strand
GATGCCGTGCAGCTTGGCCATCAGCGCGGCTCTCTCGCGGGCATCGAGCTGGTTACGGATGCTGGCGGTCACCACGTTGAGGTCGTCCATGGAGGTATGCAGCTTGCTGACCATAGAGCGGGCGTCGGCCGGATCGAGCTGACCGCGGATCATCGCCAGCAGGCTGCGCGGGTCGTCGGGGTCCAGTTGCGCCCCGAGAAGGCGGGTCAACGCGGCCACGCTCACCACGGTCTCACCGTCAATCTGCTCGCCGCCCTTGAGTGGCTCGCCCACGCCGCGGTTGGCGATGACCAGCTTGCCCGGCCCGCCCAGCAGCAGGTCCTCAGGCATAATGGTACAGTCCTTGCGCAGACCCAGCGAGGAATCGACGGCGACATCCACAACCACATACAGGGTCGCACCCTCTCCTGCTTCTCCGTTCTTCATTTCACGTAGATCAACCGACTTGATCGTGCCAACCGCGGCGCCGCCACAGGATACTTCCCCGCCGGGCTTGAGCACCGTGGCGAAAGCATCGTGCGGATAGCGGACGGAGAAGCGCAGGTCTCCCCCGCCGCGCGGGGCGAGGAAAACCAGCACCGCAATAAACAGGATGAAGAACACGATCAACGTCAGGCCGAGCCGGAATGCATTACGTTCGCGGGGCATAGGATTGGATCTCGTTTCTGAGTTTTCAGTGTTCAGTTCTCAGTTTTCAGTTGTCAGTCTTCAGCCGCCATGTGTCAGCCATCATGTGTCAGCCGTCATGTGCCGGCCGTCATTTGTCAGCCGTTGTTGGTCAGCCGTTATTCCTCAGCCGTCATTTGTCAGCGGTTGGGCTGCTGCTCTCCCTCCCCCGGTACTCCGGGGGAGGGCCGGTTTGGGGGCTTGGCAGGCAATGGGCGTCGCATCTCGTTGTCGGCCGGGCACGCAAGCTGAGGCCCCGATGAACCAGGCATCGGCCACGCAAGTCTTTCTCCACTACCTACCCCCCCCTGCCCCCCCTTTAAAAGGGGGGGAGTAGCACTCGTCACTCAGGCACCACACTCGTCATTCATCGTACCACACTCATCACTCATTACTCATCACTTCCTTCTTCACCCCGCCATGATCCACTTTTCGTAATCACTCATCCCTTCGACGTCCATGAGCGGGCCCTCCATATCACCGCGCAGGAACTGCCGGATGAGCCGTTCGTCGTCGCCGGCGAGGGCCTCGGAAGCGGTGTCGCGAATGTATTCAAACTCCGCGCGGGAGCCGACCTTCAGCACACGCCCCTTGTCGAGCATGACCATGCGGTCGGCGATGCGGAAGGCGGAGTCCATCTCGTGCGTCACCACCACGGACGTCACCTTGAGCTTGCCGGAGAGATCCATGATCAGCTTGTCAATGGCCGCCGATGTCACCGGGTCGAGCCCGGCCGACGGTTCGTCGTAAAAGAGAATCTCCGGGTCCAAGGCGGTGGCCCGGGCCAGCCCGGCCCGCTTCTTCTGACCACCCGAGAGCTGGGCCGGCATTTTGTCGCGGTGCGGCAGCATGTGCACCTGCTGGAGCTTGAGCGTGACCACGATGTCGATGATGGAGGGATCGACGTAGGAATGCTCCTGCAAGGGCAGGGCCACGTTCTCGCCGACCGTCATCGAGTTGAACAACGCCCCGCTCTGGAAGAGGATGCCGAACCGCTTGCGCAGCTCATTGAGCTCGTTCTCCTCCATCGCGGCCAGATCCGACGGCTCGTTCATCGAGCGCGTCCGGTAGAGGATCTCACCGCCCTCCGGGCGCAGCTCGCCGATGAGACAGTTGAGCAGCGTGCTCTTGCCGCAACCGGAGCCCCCCATGATGACCAGCGTTTCACCGCGCCGTACGTCGAAGCTCACACCGTCCAACACGCGCACCGGCCGCCCCGCCTGATCCGGAAACACCTTGACCAGGTTCTCGATGGAGATAACGACATCGGCGGGCGTGACGGCCATGTCAGAGTCCAAACATATAGAACGCCGTAGTGAACACGCAGTCGGTGGCGATCAGCGCAACGATCGACTTGACCACGGTGGAGGTCGTCGCCCGCCCCACGCCCTCCGCCCCGCCGCTCACGGTGAGCCCCTCGTAGCAGGCGATCATGGAGATCAGCATGCCGAACACGCCCGCCTTGACCAGCCCGGTAATGAAATCGGTATAGACCAGTGCGAAGCGGGTATTCTCCAGGTATGCGGCCGGATTGATGTCCAGCACGCCCCAGGCCGTGAACAGTCCACCCGCTACACCCACCACGTCCGCCAGGACGGCCAGTCCCACCAGCATCACCACGGTAGCCAGAAAGCGCGGCAATACGAGAAAGCGGATCGGATCCAGCGCATGGGCGCGCAGGGCCTTGATTTCTTCCGCCTCGACCATGGCCCCGATCTCCGCGGCAATGGAGGCCCCCGCAAAGCCGCTCAGCACGATGGCGGACAGCAAGGGCCCGAGCTCCCGGAACATGGCGATGGCCACGATATTCGCCACCCGGTCCAGTGAGCCGTACGCCTGCAACGTGGGCGCCATCTGAAGCGTGAGGATGATCCCAATGAAGGTCTGCACCAGGACAATAATGGGGATGCTGCGCACACCGACGCGGACCATCTGAGACGCGACCGCGGGCGCACCCACTCGGTCGCGGCGGGTGCAAACGCCGCGCAGCAACCAGCGATGCGCATCGTAGAGCAGGTAACCAATTCCCCCCAGGTAGCGGACCGACTGGGTGCAGCGCCGCCCGACGCCAAAGCCCCACCGCCCCACCGCGGTGATAACCGCAACGACCGGGTTGCCATGCTGTCCGGGCAGCGCCTCGCTCATCCCGAGATGGCCTCCGTCTCGGTTGCACAGATCAGGAAGACCTTATCGAGTCGCGTGATCTCAAAAACATTCCGGACCTGCTCCTGCATGCAGCAGAGAGCCAGGCGACCGCCATACCCGTGAATTCGTCGCAGCGTAGCCACCAGCGTACCTATGCCTGAGGAATCCATGTAGCTGACCTTTTCGAGGTTCAGCACCAGCCGCGGCGGCTTCTCATCGCACAGCGTCAGCAAGCCCTTGTGCACCGCGGGCGCGTGGTGCATATCCACCTCGCCGGCGAGCTGCACGACCATGGCGTGCCGCTCGCGTCGAATATCCGCAATGCAATTGCCGTCCTTGCTCATGATGCGGAAATCCCCCTCTGCGCAGATCCACCCGCGGGTGAAGAACCGCGCGTGCCGCTTAACCATTTGACCATTCGAAGTTCCATCCCGGAAGTTTCCTGCCGGCGGTACTCGACCTCGTCCATGATACTGCGAATGATGTGCGTGCCCAGGCCGCCGGGCCGCACATCATCGAGATCGCGACCCACAATCTCGGTGGGATCGATCTGCCGGCCCTGGTCGCGAATCACCACCCGTAGCCCGGTTCGCCCCTTTTGCGACAGTCTCTCCAGCCTGACATCGATCGGCTGGCCCGGCTGGCCTCGGTAGCCATGCTTGATTACGTTGCAGACCGCTTCATCAATAGCCAGGACCAGGTTTGACCGATCGGACTGGTTGGCCCCCAATTCAGCGGCAAAGGCGTCCACGGCCGCACGGACGACGGCCGCCTGCTTGGACTCGCTGGTGATGCTCACGCTCCGGACAGCCGAGGGCGCCGCGTCACGGACCGGTCCATCGCTCATGAGCCATCCCCCGGGCCCCCGGCCCATTGAGCCGCCGGAGCACTGGCCGGCGGCCCCTCGCGGACATATCGCCGCCAGCGATCCACCGATCGGGCACGCTGCACCTCGGACGCCTGGTACTCAAACCCCATCCGCGTCCCGGTCAGCTTCTCGAGTGCAAGGATGGCATAGAAGCGCACGGCCTCGTCCTCATCCTCCAGGGAATCCACCAGCACCGCCACGGTCGAGCGGTCCATGGACTCGCCGGCCTGCTGAATGGCCAGGATGCGTTCCCCAGGCCGCTCCGAAAGCAGCGCCTCCGGGTACGGGGTCCGCTTCGGACCGCACCCGCAGATCACCAGGCATACCCCCAGCCACAGCCGTCCAAGCCGCACGTGAAAGCCCACTCCTTCGATGGGTCGCCGGCACGACCGGGCGTGATTATATGGGAGCGTCCCTTTGGATGCTATCTACCGGATTTTCATGAGCTCGGACGCCGTCGCCGGCGACGAGTGAGGCGCTTCTCCGTCCCACCGGGTTCTGCCAGCCGGCGGTTATTTTCACGCAAGATCAGCGCCTCGAGCCCGGCGTGAATCAGGGCAGTCCTGCCTTTGATGCCGGTGAGGCGAGCGGCCTTGCCCAACAGCTCATCGTCGATATCCAGCCTGATTCGCATCCCATGGCTTTTGCCAGTAACCCCGCAGACTGCTTGAGGGAGTGTGCCACTGCTGTGCTCGCAACGGCGAAGCCGGGTTACGCCCGGCGGAGACGTGTCAGCAGTGTTGGATACCACAGGCGTTTCCTCTGCTCCAGCACTGCTCACAGAGCAGTGGCACACGCTCTACCTGGATAGGCTCCAAAGGCGGCTACCCGCTCGTATGGGCAGAAGCGCTCATACCTCCGGCAGCTCGAAGCCCTTCCGGTACTCCCGGCCAAGCAGAACGTTGGCCTGGGCGTCAGGCGTCCGGCCGTCGGCCAGCGTGATGATCTCCTTCTCGGCGTCCCAGTAGATCTTACGGTTGCCCAGCCGATGCGAAATGTTCCCGAGGTGACAGACGGTGGCCGTCCGGTGCCCTACCTCAATGTCGCAGTGCAGATCCTCCCACTTGCGGGAGCGAACACAGGCCAGAAAATTTTGCGCATGGGGTAGCACGCTGTCGCCGCCGCCCTTCTTGACGGCCGGCGTGCGCGGCTCGTGCACCGTTTTCTTCTTGCCCGGATTGTCCGGATCGTCGATCTGGCGGCCCCGCATCGCCGGCGTGACTTCCCATCCACCGCGGTCGATGAACAGCGAACCCTCTGTGCCGAAGAACTCGGTACCGTAGCCATTCGGGTAACGCCCGCGGTGATATACCTTGGACATGGTGTAAAGCTGCGTAAAGGGGCCGTCTTTGCTCATGTACTCGTACAGCACGTCGAGCATGTCGGGCGTTTCACGGTTGTCGGCGAGGACCTGCTTGCCGCCGGTGGCACAGACCGTCAGCGGCGCGTTCACGTCCATGCCCCAGTGCACGATGTCCTGAATGTGCACGTTCCAGTCACCCATCATGCCGCCGGCATAGTCGTAGAACCACCGGAAGCTCCAGTGGAAGCGGTTGCGGTTGAACTTGCGCTTGGGCGCCGGGCCAAGCCAAAGATCGTAATCGACGCCGGCCGGCGCGTTGTCCTCATCGGGCGGGTTGCCGATGCCGTTGGGCGTCTCGTTATCGTAGTTCATGGTCAGCGTGCGGGAGATCCGGCCGAGGGGCTTGCCGGTGCGCAGATAGTTCATCGCCTCGATGAAGTGCGGATCGCTCCGCTGCTGCTGGCCCACCTGCACGATGCGTTTGTATTTGCGGGCGGCATTCACCATGGCCCGGCCTTCGCTGATGTTGTGCGAGCAGGGCTTCTCCACGTAGACGTCCTTGCCGGCCTGGCAGGCGAGGATGGTTGCGATGGCGTGCCAGTGATCCGGCGTACCGACGACGACCAGGTCGATGTCCTTGCGCTCCAGTAGCTTGCGGAAGTCCTTGTACGCCTGCACCTTCACGCCGCGCTCGCTCATCTGGCCGGCGAATCGGTCGGTATGGCGAGGATCCGGATCAGCAATGGCCACGAGTTCGACCGCACCACCGCCGGCCTCCAGGATCGAGCGGGTGTCGTGCGTTCCCTGGCCGCCGCAGCCGATTGTGGCCAGCCCCAGCTTTTCGTTGGCGCTCACCTGGGCGCGGGTAGAACGGGTCGCGGTGGCGAATACCGCGGCGGCTGACGTGCCCGCGGCCAGAAGATCACGTCGGGAAACGGGTGCGTTCATGGAAGACTCCAAGTGCTGCTCAGCTCTGAAAGCGGCCCGCCCGCCTCCGCTGCGAACGGCCTCGCAGCATTAGACCGCGCGGCTGCTCTACTGGCAAGCAGGGGCCATGACAAGAATCCGCGGGACATTGACGATCCCTCTTGACGCAATATGTCCCGCGCGAGGCCGCATCGCGTCTCAGGATCGCCGCTCGCGCTGAGCCCCGTTCCACGGGGCTTGCCGCCGAAGGCCGCTTCAGGCCAGTCCCTTTCAGGGCTGGTCCGGCCGGGCCAAGCCGATTCTCTTCCTCTTCGTGCATCAAGTGGCAGGCCGCGTCCCGCCGCGGTAGAGTTATCGCCGGTTCGATTGGCAGCCGAAACGGGGCAGATACCGCTCGGCGGGGCGTTGACGCTCCAAGGGGCTTCGATGAAAAAGAGGGATGCACTCGGCCAGGGGGCCGCTGCAGGAGCCGTCGGCGGAAGACGGGAGCGCCCGTTGCCTGCCAAGCCCCCACCCCGACCCTCCCCCGGAGTACCAGGGGAGGGAGAAGGTACCGTCCCCCGAAGCCCGGGCGAACGGCCAGAGCCCCGAGCGCAAGCGAGTGGGCCAACGGCTTGACCATGACGAGCGACAGAGCCCCGAGCGCAAGCGAGTGGGCCGGCTGTGGAGACATCACCTTAGCCCGACAGGAGTAGCACCATGCGTTCACACCTTGCGATCCGCGCCGTCTTTCTTGCGTTCGTTCCAGCTCTTCCGGCCTGCGCTGCGCCTGAGGGTGCCCCGGCTTCGGCAGTCCGCAGCGCCACCACCCGCCCGGAGGCGAGCCTCGAAAACCGCGGCGCGTTTTTTGCCAAAAAGCTGTACAAGCCTCAGCCCCTGCCGACGTTCGCCGGAACGAAAGACAGACTGCCCAGCCCCATTTTCGATGAACGGCCTGAATACGTGGACTGCTATTGGGCCGCCTGGCGGATGGCTTTTGATCGCTTCCGCCGGCCCATGCCCGGCAGCCCGTTCGTGTCCAACTACATCGACGAGAACTTCAACAACTCCATTTTCCTGTGGGACACGGCCTTCATGACCATGTTCTGCAACTATGCCCACCCGTACGTGCCGGGCATCGTTTCGCTGGACAATTTCTACTGCACGCAGTTGTCCGACGGGGAGATCGTCCGCGAAGTCAGCGAGGCGGACGGCAAGCCCCACAAGATGTCCAAGCCGGGCACACCCGACAGCCTCAATCACCCCATCCTGGCCTGGGCCGAGCGCGAGTCATTCCACATCAGCGGGGACGTGGACCGGTTGCGACTCGTATACCAGCCGCTGGTGCACTACTACCGCTCGTACGCCAAGATCAAAGATGCCGGGAGCGGCTTCTACCTCACGACCTGGGCGGCGATGGACAACTCACCGCGCATCGAAGGGATGCTCTGCGGCATTGACACGACTGCGGAGGTCGCCTTGTTCGCCCGCGACCTGGCGGCCATCGCCCGGGCAATCGGCCGGGACGATGAGGCGGAGAAGTGGGAGCAGGAGGCAATGCATCTTGGCGAGCGGATTAACGCTGAGCTCTGGGATGACACCACGGGCTTCTACTACGACTGGGGCACCACTGGCCGGCGGCACAACGTACGCACCATTGCCGCCTTCTGGCCGATGCTCGCCGGCATCACCCGCCCCGCCCAGGTCGAGCGCCTCGTCGAGCATCTGGAGGATCCCCAGGCCTTCAACCGCCTGCACCGCGTGCCCACCGTACCGGCCGATGAGATCGGGTACCACGGCGACGGCCATTACTGGCGCGGCGGCGTCTGGACTCCCACCAACACGATGATCATCCGCGGGCTGGAGCGCAGCGGGCGGCCAGAACTCGCCCGCACCATCGCGCTCAATCATCTGGAGAACGTCGTCCGCGTCTGGCAGCAGACCGGCACCATCTGGGAGTTCTACGCCCCCGACGCGACCAAACCGGGCGCCCTGCCCGGCCACGACACGCGCAAGGAGTTCGTCGGCTGGAGCGGCATCGGGCCCATCGTATACCTGATCGAGCACGCGATCGGCATCCACGTCGATGCGCCCGGCAACCAGATCCACTGGCACATCCAAAGCCCAAAGCAGGTCGGCGTGGAGCGGCTGTGGTTCGGTGGCAGAACGGTTTCGCTCGTGTGTGAGCCGGATAGCGGCAACGGTCAAAGAGTCGTACGGGTGCGGGCGAACGGCGCCTTCAGGCTCACCATCCGATGGCGAGCCTCAGAGCACACCGTGAACATCCCCACAGACCAGGACGTCGAATTGCGCATCGGCCCGTGAGCATTTCCCGATGGAGACCCACTCACGGCCCCCGCTTCTTACCCCGGAGCCAACCGACAACCAACCACCTGCAACCCACACGCCCATCATACCTCATGAACGACGATGGAATTGTGGGCCGTGGTGGTCAATCCGGTTCCAGCCAGCAGCACGATACGGTCACCGGCGCCCAGCCAGCCGCGGGACTGCCCGCGTGTGACCACCTCTTGAAGCAGGGCGTCCGGGCTGTCCGCCCGCACGTTTGCCAACGGGATCACACCCCAATACAAACACATGCGCCGCAACGTGGCCTCGTTGGCGCTGATGCCCAGGGTGGGCACGAACCAGCGCCCACGCGAAAGTGCCCGGGCGGTCGTGCCACTGGCGGTGGCCACCAGAATCAGGCGCGCCTCCAGCGTCTCGGCCAGGCGACCGGCGTGGCAGGCGATCGCACGGGTGATCGGATCGAGTCCCTCCGTATCCGGCGGCGGTCCGGCCGTGCGGGCCCGTTCACGCAGCAGAGGCTCGGTAGCCAGCGCGATGCGGTGCATGGTTTCGACGGCCTCGACAGGGTACTGCCCGATGGCCGTTTCACCCGAGAGCATACAGGCGTCCGCTCCGTCCAGGATGGCATTGGCCACGTCGGCGGCCTCGGCACGTGTAGGCATCCGCGACGCATGCATGCTCTCGAGCATCTGCGTGGCCACGATGACCGGTTTTCCCGCACGGGTGCAAGCCGAAATAATCCTTTTCTGGGCCGCCGGCACCTGAGCGATGTCGATCTCCACGCCCAGATCGCCGCGAGCGACCATCACCGCGTCGGTCGCGGCCACGATGGCCTCGAGATCATCCAGCGCTTCAGGCTTCTCGATCTTGGCCACCACCTGGGCAGTCGCGTTTTCAGCGGCCAGCACACGCTTCAATTCGTGGACGTCCCCGGCAGCGCGCACGAAGCTCAAGCCGACGAAATCCACACCCGCGCGGGCGGCCCAGACGGCGTTGGCCCGGTCCTCCTCGTTGAGCGGCGGTACCTGGAGGCGCACACGCGGCAGGTTCACCCCCTGCCGGCTGCGAATGGTGCCGCCTTGGACGACGCGGCAGTTGACCGCGTCCGCTTCCTTCGATTCGACGACCAGCGACACGGTGCCGTCGGCCAGCATCACCCGATGACCCGGATCGAGTTCGTCGACCAGCGTTGGATAGGTGGTGGTCAGGATTCGCGGCGGCCCGCCCGCCTCAGCGGCCGGCGCGTCTTTACCGGTATAAACCTCTGCATGGAGGTTGGAGTCAACAGTCGCCGCCGGTCCGCGGACAAACCGCACGACTGCCCCAGCCACGCACTCCAGCACCCCGCCAGGCAGTGCCCCCAGACGGATTTTGGGGCCGGCCAGGTCGAGCAGAACGCCGACCGGGATGTTCACTTCCCGGCTCGATGCGCGGATGATATCGAGCCGCCGCTGATGGTCGTCCCGCGTGCCGTGGGCGGCATTCAGGCGGAACACATCAACGCCCGCCCGAATCAGGGCCCCCAACGTCTGGGCCTGGTCACAGGCGGGTCCGACCGTGGCCACAATCTTCGTCTGACTGGGAGGCCGATCAGAAACAACCGCCGGCTGAGACGCAGTGTTGCTGTTGTTCATGCGAGCCGTTTTAGCCCGGCCGACGCGGCGAGGCAATACCCGACGATTCAGACGATCGGCGCTTGCAGCGTCGAGCGGAGGTCAATCCGCCAGGCACTCGACGGCCGAGCCTGACCGGCTCTTCACCTGAGTGATATCGCCGCTGGCCACGACACCGTCACCGTTAACGTCACGGCGGAAGATATTCTCGTTCACGGTCTGACCACTCACTGACTTCACCTGGGTGATGTCGCCGCTGGCCACGACGCCGTCGCCATTAACATCGCCGAACAGCACCCGCACCCAGAAAGTGTGAATACCCGCCAGGGGGTTACCGGCTTCATCTGCCAGCCCGGTC
>BTUC01000123.1:0-6962 GCA_045863575.1 Phycisphaerae bacterium | reverse complement strand
GACAGGCATGACTTGTCCGGAACGAAGCTCAGATAGATCGCCATCAACTCCCCGTTGATGAAAACGCCATCAAGCGTGCCGTGAGACAGGATGACCTCGTCGTCGCTTACCGTCCCGTCGAGGGCACTGATCGGCTCGCTGAAGGTCAGCAGGAGCAGCGTCGGCCCGCCGAAGCGCGGCTCAACGCCGGACTCCTCTACGGGACCGAGGGGCAGATCCACGTTAAACGAGCCGACCACGCCATGCGGCCGTCGAGAAACCGCGGCCAGGAGCACAGGCGGCGTCTCGTCGGCCCCGTTTGGCGAGCGGCCGACTTCATCTGCTCGCGCCGCGAATGGGCTCTCCCCAACCAACGCGTACACACCCCCAGACAGCAATGCGACCAGGCACCCGCACAGAAGCAGCGCTTTGAACGGCAGCCGATGCCACATGGTGATCTCCTTTCCCGATCCGATTGTCCTGAATGATTTGCTCCGACGGCCCTATTACATCCGAGAATCCGCCGGCACGCAAGCCCCCCGTGGACAAATCTCCATGAAGCAGCGCGCGGGAAACTCACTGGCGTGGATGAAACTTCTGGTGAACGGCCTTCAGCCGGGAGTGGTCCACATGGGTGTAGATCTGAGTCGTGGCGATGTCCGCGTGGCCGAGCATCTCCTGAACCACGCGGAGATCAGCCCCGCCGGCCAGCAGGTGCGTGGCGAAGCAGTGCCGCAACGTGTGCGGGGAGAGTTTGCCGGTAATCCCCATCCGGCGTGCATACTTCACGACCAGGCGCCAGCAGTTGGTGCGGTCGATGGGCCGTCCCGTCCGGGACAGGAACAGGCGGTCGGTCGAATGGCCGTCGGCGAGCTGCGGACGCAAGGTATCCAGGTACTCGCGAACGGCTTCCACGGCGCGCTCTCCCACCGGCACCACGCGCTCGCGCCGGCCTTTGCCCATGCAGCGAAGATAGCCCATGTCCAGCCGGACATCCTCAATCCGCAGACCCACCAGTTCGCTGACCCGCACACCGGTGGCGTAAAAAAGCTCCAGAATGGCCCGGTCACGCAGGGCCAGCGGATCGTCATCCTCCGGCAGGCCCAGCAGCGTGTCGACCTGCCGATAGTTGAGCACGTGCGGCAGGGTCTTCCACTTCTTGGGCATTTCCATCAGTGAGGACACGTCGCGGTCGATGTGCCTGTTCTGATAGCACCAGCGGCAGAAGATCTTGAGGGCGACGGAACGTCGAGCGATGGAACTGATGGCCAGCCCGTCGCGCGACTTGAGCGCGACCAGGAAGGCCTGGACGTCCACGGGAGCAATGCTGCGAAAGTCCAGATTGCTGCACTCGACAAAGTCGGCAAAGCAGACCAGATCGGTGCGGTAGGCGCTGATGGTGTTCTCGGCGAGGCCCGCTTCGGCCCACAGCTCGCTGAGGAAGCGATCGATCAGCGCGCGCAGTCCGGAATCGGCTCCAACCCGGCGTTCAGGCGGAGCAGGCGAGGGCGGGCACGGGTTCTCGGCGGATGTCGGCCAGGCGGATCTGGTGGTAGACGGTGCACGACTCATGGTCACCCGCGCAGAGGCGAAACGCCTCACGAAGATTGGTCATCGTGAGCTGATCAGCGCAGCGCGCATCCCGACGGTCCAGGTATGGGCACAGGAAGCGCGGATAGTTCACGGATGGCTCCTCGCTCGAACACGCAGACGGCGGCAGGAAGCCGCCGACCAGCAGGATTATCGGGCGAAAAGCGCGAGAACCTTGAGGGAAGTCCGTCACGGCTTCGCGGGCACGCGTCGGGCGTCGAGTACGACGTCGGCCGGCCGGGCGATCTCTACCAGTTGGCTAACGACCCGATCATGGGGGTTCATCCGCGACAGCGTCTGAAACGTCGCGTGCGCCTCCGCACGCTGCCAGGTGAAGTACTGGACGTACCCCAGCATGAAGAGGCGATCCTCATCCCGCGGCGAGGCAGCGAGCGCACCGCGCAGCGCGGCGAGCTGGTCCTCGAAGTCCGCGCGCTCACGGTAATCCTCGCGCAGGTCATAGGTGAGCAGCGCAATCCTCGGCTGAAGCTCCAGCGCGCGCCGCAGGTGCTTTACCGCGTCGCGGTAGCGACCGATGGCGAACAGCGAATGTGCGGCGTAGATCCTGGCCGCCGGATCACCCTGGTTCAACTCCGTGGCCAGGCGGAAGGCATCGGCCGCCTCCTGGTATCGCGCCTCTCGGAATGCCTGCAAGCCGCGGGACATGGCGTTGCCGGAGTGGGCCAGCAGCGACTCCTCGCGTTCCGTGGCCCGGCGGTCAAAGTAACCGCGGTTGTAGCCGCGGTTAAAACCGAAGCGGTACGCGCCTCCCGCATAGCTGTCGCCGAAGAAGTCCTCACGGCCAAAGCCATACTGCGAAGGACGTCCACCAAAGTAGCGGTAATCGCTCCATCGGCGCTGACGACTGCTGAGTCCTCCGCCGCTGCGGTAGTAGGGATAGAAGTACGGCCCCACGAACGTGCCGGGATAGCCACCGAGGGCGTTGCCGGTGTAAGGGCCATCCTCGTCCCGAATCGGCGGCCGCGGATCCTTGTGGTACTCGACACCCTCGGATTCGTCGAATCCAGAAACCTCACCGTTGCTCCGACGGTCCGCTGGCGGCGACACGGGGGTGGTGGACTCGGCGCGCTGGGGATTCGTCGGCGCGTCCGAAGCCGGCCGGGCGACCCGGTCAGGAAGGGCCGGTTTCCTGGGTATCGTGTAGATCTGCCGCAGAGCCTGCTGCACCGCACCCTCAGCGGCGGGTGCCGTGGCCGGCGCTTGATCAGCCGTGGCTGACAGGGATGGCACGTCCCCACCGCCGGATCGAGGAGAGGAAGCTTCGCCCGCCCCTGCCACGGTCCAGGAGCTCAGGGCACCGATCAGGCAGCCGCACAGCGTCCGCACCGCATTCTCGCCCAGCGTCATGACGGGCCTTCCTTTCCTCGATCCGTGGCGGTGGAGTTACGCGGCACTTCTTATTATCAGTTCCCGGCCCCGCCCAGGCAAGCACAAAATGGGCATCCGATGCCGCCTGGGCTACCCGACTTCGGCCACCCTGGATGTGTGGTAGCAGGCGACGTCGCAGCCGGAGTCCCTGCTGCCCGCTACGATCCCTAAACGCCTCCAGCCGGCCAGAGTTCTCGAACCATGCAGAACGCCTCCGCCGCGGCCACGCCAACCACGCTGCCACGAAAGCGGGCCAAGGCCTCGATGGCCTCAAGGGAACGGGCGGGGATGTTGGCCTCCAATTGGGAGCCGTATAGCCGCATGGCCTCCAGCTTGTCGGCCAGCGTGCCGTTGATATCCACGTACCAGTTGGGTTCGAACGCCGGCTCGATACCGGGCGCCGACCAGTGGGTCTCTGAAACCGTCTCGTAGCAGGCCACACGCCTGACCGCATGCCGGCGACCATCGGGTCGCAATGCAACCATCGCTGCATCAAAGACTTGCCGATGATCTTCATGGCGATCGCCCGGAAAGGGCAACAACACCAGGTCCGGCCGGACACGATCGATCAGCCGAGAGAAGGTCGCATTCAGGCGGTGCTCGGGCATGAGATGCAAGGTGGTCACCGGCAGGTCCAGGAAGAGAAGTTGACTCGCGCCCAACAACGCCGCCGCCTTGCGGGCCTCGGACCGCACCCGGCGGACCTGTGCGGCAGGGAATAGCGGCGTGCCTTTGGTCACGATGGCGATGGTGACTTTGTCGCCACGCTGGGCAAGGCGTCGGATCGTGCCGCCACAGCCGAGCACCTCGTCGTCCGGATGGGGTGCGATGACCAGTACGCTACCCGTTGATCGCTCCTGTTTCGTCACCTCAGCCATATGGATATACCCGCGAATAGCCGGCCCGGCGGCACTGCACTGCCCAGCGAGCAAATCTCACCAACCCAGCCGGTCCCCGACCACGACGGCCGGACCTGTCCCCTCCATTTGGATATCGGTCAGCGCGAGCCCCCCCTTGCCCGTCTGAACGACCGGCAGGCCGGATCGCAGCACCGCGACTGTGCCCGGAGCGGGACCTGACGGAATATCGTCAACCAATTCAGCCCGCCAGATGGTCAGCTTCCGACCCGCGTGGAACGTGAACGCGCCTGGATAAGGCCGGCTGACGGCGCGAACCAGTCGATGGATGTCGGTGGCGGGGTGCTGCCCATGAATGAGGCCATCCTCGGGCCGGCGACGCGGATAGTAGGTCGCGCGGGTGTGATCCTGGGGCATGCGGGGGACCTGCCCGGATCTGAACGCGGGGGCCAGATCGACAATCATCTGCTCAAGTACGTCGTTGGTGCGCTGGATCAGGTCGGCGGCATAGTCGTCGGGAAGAACGGGCACCGGCCGCTGGGCGATCAGGTCGCCCGAATCGGCATCATCGGTCAGGAAGAAGAGGTTGGCGGCCGCGGGCTTCTGCAACAGAATGGTCCAGGCCACCGGCGCCCGCCCCCGCCCCTCGGGCAACACGGTAGGATGGAAGCCAACTGCACCCACCCGGGCCAGATCGCGGACGGCCGCCGGGACAAGCTGCGATATACCCACCACAAAGAGCCAGTCCGGCGCCCAGCCGGTCAGTGCGGCAGTGACTGCCGGCTCGACGACCCGGTCGAACGCCATGAAAGGCAGCCCGGCCGCCTCGGCCGTGGGACGCAGGTCGTGGAAATCGCTGATGCGGGCGGCATGGCGTTCGTGAAGTCCACAAACTCCCGCCACCGGCAATCCGCCGCGAATAAGACCGCGCAAAGCGGCGGCACTGGAGCTGACGCTACCAATCAGGACAGCATTCATAACCGGCATATCAAAGCCGGGGCGGCAAGAGAATGCAACTGCCGAAAAGGTGAGCAAAGCGATCCGGTTCAAGACTCAACCCGTGTCCTCGACGACCGCTTCCATTCGCTTGTCTTGCCGGCAAGAAGCAGGTAAGGTCGCCGCCCGATATCTGTTGCTTTGAGCTCAACCGACGATGCCCACCCCGCATCGCCGGGTGGAGGCTTGGATTTATGCCCGCCGTTCACTTCCGACGTTGTCCTGAGAACCCTATCATCCGGCCGGGCCTGTTTCCCTGGCGGATGGCCGTGACGTTCAACCCGGCCGCTCTGTATGAAGACGGCAAGGTGTACCTCTACGAGCGCACGGCCGGCGGGTTGCGGCCGTTCCATTGCTACTTCGGGCTGCTGGAAAGCGACGACGGCGTACACTTTCGCCATGTCGTCGACCAGCCGGTCTTTACCCCCGAGATGGCCGGCAACCCCTATGGCAGCGTGCAGGATCCCCGCATCGTGAAGCTCGACGGGCTTTACTACCTGACCTTCGCCTTCCGCCCGTATGCATGGAACTGCTGGCCGACCGGCCTAGGCGTCCCGGAGGCCGCTCAACCCAATCTCCCCGGCTTCTCGGGACGCGACGAAGACAACCAGACGCGCTCAGGCATCGCCGTCTCCAGCGATCGCGTGCACTGGAAGCTGCACTCGTGGGTCTCGACACCCGACATCGACGACCGCAACGTGATTCTGTTCCCGGAGAAGGTGACCGGCCGCTACGCCGTGCTGCGTCGCCCCAGCCCCTTCGTGGCCACCGACACCAGGCACGGCACCGCTCATCCGGCCATCAAGATCAGCTACAGCGACGACCTGCGGAACTGGAGCTCGCCGGCCACCGTCATCGAGCCCGCCCTGCCGTGGGAGACGAACCGCATCGGCGGGTCCACGCCGCCGATCCGCACGCCGGCCGGCTGGCTGGTGTTCTACCACGGCGTGGAGAACCAGGACCCTTCCGTCCGTCGGGTGAGCTACCGCATGGGGGCCCTGCTGCTGGATGCCGAAGATCCGACCCGGGTGCTGGCCCGCTCACCCCGGCCCCTGCTGGAGCCAACCGAATACTACGAGTGCTTCGGGCTTTACATCCCCAATGTGGTCTTCCCCACCGGCGCCGTGGTCATCAATGACGTCGTGCACCTCTATTACGGGGTGTGCGATACGGCCATCGCCCTGGCCACCTGCCCGCTGAGTGAGCTGCTCGATTACATGCTGAGCCTGCGCGGTTGACCCGCGCTTAATCAACCCGGGGACGCTCTGAAGTTAAAAACGGTTGTGCCACTGCTGTGCTTGCCACGCCGAAGCCTGTTCGCGAAGGCGGGTCCGCAGTGGTTGGAGACCTCGGACGCCCCTTACGTTCCAACACTGCTCCCAAAGCAGTGGCACACTGTGCTGAGTAGCATCAGGCCATCGACGGATGGCCCAGGAAACGCTTCTCATCCGGCCGTCTGCTCAACTGGCGCTACACCCCACCGGCGCCCGTCGCGACTGACGCGGCGATAGAGCGTATCGCGCTCCACCGGTTCGCCACCCGCTTCCCGGATCAGCCGCTGGAGCCGATCCACGGTCAGCTCCTGGTGCGTACTCCCGGCTCCCTCCCGCTTGGTGATGTCGTAATACACGACTGTCCCATCAAGGTCGTCAACGCCCCAGTCGAGGCTGACCTGCGAAAGCTTCGGTGACTGCATGATCCAGAAGGCTTTCACGTGGGGCACGTTGTCCAGCATGAGCCGTGTGACGGCCAGCGTACGCAGATCATCCAAACCGGTAGGGCCGGGCAGATCGGCCAGGGCGCTGCCGTCGGGGATGAACGAGAGCGGAATCACGCAATTGAAATGGGCTTTCCGGCCGGACAGCGAGGCGTCCTGATGCTCGCGGAGCTTGATGAGATGACGGATGCGCTCTTCCGGACGCTCGACGTGGCCGTAGAGCATGGTCGCATTCGTGTAGATGCCCAGCTCATGCGCGACGCGATGCACGTCGAACCAGCCCTGCTCCCCCACCTTGTTCTTGTAGATCTCCTCATGAACCCGGTCATCGAAGATCTCCGCCCCCCCGCCCGGAAGGCTGCCCAGCCCAGCCTCGCGAAGCCGCTCGAGCACCTCCCGGATCGACAGCCGGGGCTTGCTGATGCGGGTGAAGT
>BTUC01000122.1:0-17161 GCA_045863575.1 Phycisphaerae bacterium | reverse complement strand
CGCCTTCGAGATAGGTCACTGACCCGACGGTGCCCTCCAGGGCCGCCGAAGAGTGCATGGCCGTGTAGGACGCCAGGTTCTCCATGGTTCCCGCCGGGCGCGCGGTGGCCGGCTGCACGGGCCCGGCAAACCAATGGGCGCAGCCTGCGGGCAGGAGACTGACGGCCATGAGCAAAACAAGGCGAGCATAGCGGACGAGGATCATCCCCATGGCAAGCTAAACTACCGAGCTGAGCAGGGGCTGTCAACGCACCTCCGAGGCGGCGTGAAGCGGCAGGTCCTGTGGGTCACACGCTCGGCCAATATCAGAGCCCCGAGCGCAAGCCAGGGGGATTCGGATGCTGCAGGACCCGCGGCGATTCGGCCCATCGCTTGGGCTCAGGGCTCTGAAGAGCTTGATCCCCCGTCATCGTCACGGACCGGCTCCGTGGCCGCCGACCTGCTGATCCAGCCGCGCAGGGTACTACCCGAATGCTCCACCCATCCGCCGTCGACCCGATACAAGCCTCGCACCGGCCCCTGCCCTGCGGGCTCCAGTGCCCTGCGTGACAGAGGCTGCGGCCCACGTCCCCACCAGACGATTTCCAGCGTATCGGGACGGGCGAAACCCGCCGCAACCGGACCTTCTTCCCCCGGCCAGGCCGTGTGCAGGCTCCAGTCGGCTGGCAGCTCGTTGAAGACATGACGGATCGACCCGTCGGCCGAATCCAGCACGGCTCCACCTCGCTCATCCAGGACATAAACCTCATCACCTGCCGGCCATACGAAGCGGATGGCGGAGGCGTCGGGCCAGGGCTTCGACTGCCACGCCACGGCCCCGTCACTGAGCGCCCGGCGCCAGATGCACCGGCCATCGGTGAGGTAGACCGCCTCCGCTGTAACGCGCAGGTGGGCCACTCGGATACCGGGAAGCTCTACCGCCCAGAGTTCGCGGCCGGTCGCGGGATCATAGCAACCTGCCCGGTCGCTGCCGGCAACCAGCGCGGTCCGCTGGGGGGTCAGAATACAGGCGTGGGGGACTCCGCGCGGGTCTAAGCCGATGATCCGCACGTCCTGCCCGGTCGCCGAATCAAGCACCACCAGGCGGCTGCCCTGTGTGTCGGTGGATACATACACCAGATGAGCGTCATTCAAATCTGCCGGGCCATTGGGCACAGGTGCCAGCCGGCGGTTCCAGAGGGTGCCCCCGTCGGCAATGCGGATGGCCTGGGCACAACCACCCTGCGCCACCCTGACCACGTGCACCTCACCGGCGACCTGCAGCACGGCCGCCGGCAGGAACTCCGGATCGATCGCCGGCGAGTCGGCGGCGGCCGGTCGATCTCCGGCGATCCATTCGATCGCGCCATTGTCGCGATTCACCGCGATCATCTGATAGCGCGTGGCCAACAGGATCAGCGGGCCACGGGCGCCCAGGCAGCTCGGCACGACCTGGAAGACGGGAGGCGTTTTCCATCGGGGATTCCCATCCACGGCCCCGATGGCCTCAATGCGGGCTTCACGATGGATGAGGACGACCTCGCACGATTCAAAGCGAGTATGGGTCGCGCCGGGGGGAATCAGCAACGTTGCGCCGTCAGGAAGGCTCATTCGCCACGAGCCGGTCAGGGCAGCGTCCGGCACCGGCGCGAGTGCATCCGTGACTCCCCGCTCTGAGGTCACCTGACGCCGGGCTGAAGCAAAAGTCTGCTCCCTGCCGGCGAAGCGGATTGAGGCACTGGGAAACTCTCGCTCGCCGCGCACCAGCCAGTTCACCGCAGCAAGCAGATCGCCCGCCCTGAGGTGGGCCTGGGCGATGAGCGCGACGGCTGCCATCTTCTGATCGGCAGTCGTGATCCTGCCGCGGACGAGCGCATCCTCCAAAACGTGACCGACTTCCCGTGGCCCCATGGACGCCGGTTGTGAATCTGCACGTGGACGAGATGCTGGCAGTCCCACTGAGGCGTGCCGGCCGACGAAGCTCTCCAAGCTGATCTCGGCCCAGCGGATGATCGCGGGACCTCCGACTGCAGAGTGCGGAAACCGGAGGAATACTTCCCGCAAACGTGCGGCGTCTTCTTTCGGCTCAAGCGCCTGTCGCCACTGCGCTTCAGCCTGCGCTTCGACGTGAGCGTACACTTCACGGCCATGTGCCGCGATGAGTCGATCGATGGCTCGCTCTGCCAGCGCTGCCACGGTGGGCTGTTCAGGCGGGCGGGCGAATCGTTCCTGCCGCAAATAAGGATCGTCCAGCACTTTCTGGTACTGGCCAGCGGCAACGTCGAACCGCTCCGCCCGCTCGTAGAGCTGGCCGAAGTGCAGCCGCACGCGCATCTTCCGGCCGGAGCCAAACCTGGCCAGCTCCTCGGCCCGCTTGAGGAAGGCAGCGAGACGGTTTACTGGCTCGCGGCCAGCATCGCCAACTGCGCCTGCAAGCTGTCGGTCAGCGGCCTCGAGCATAAGATCCAGCCCTTCGGCCGTGAGATCCAACACACGCTTGGGGTCCTTTCTGTGATGTGCTTCGATGCACACCAACGCTGCGTTAAAGGCGGCCCATCCACGATCCCACGCATCGTGCCGGAAGAGATACCGGGCCAAGCCAAACCCGGCGGAACAGTCCTGAGGCGAATGCGAGATCCGCCCTTCCAACCACGGGACCGCGCTTCCGTCCACTGCAGCACTGACCAGCCGACCTCCGACTCTGCCCACCACCAGACCAGCCACCATTGCCCATTGATCGGGACGTCCTTCAGTCGCGCGAACTGCGCGCATCTGCAGGCCTGGGGTCGAGCCCTGAATCAACTCACCCGTGTACCCATCGTGGATCATCACTTCGGAGCGGCCTGCCGGTCTGGCCACGACTTGGGGCCGAGGGAACCCAAGAGACGCCGCCGCCGGAGGCCAACCGGCAACGATCAGTTCCGCACGACCCGAACGTCCCTCACCGTTCAAGGGTCTGGCGGGTCTGGTCGCGCTCCCCGGCTCCCGGGGTCGCTCTTCCAGCGAGATCCAGGCCACGCGCCCGGTGTCGGTCCACACACCTGCGGTCGCGCCCAGATCCATCAGCACGTAAACCATCCCTCCCGCGCCGGCCAGCAGCCCACGAGGACCGGGCTCACCAGCCCTCCCGGGAGGATGACCGCTGACCAGAAACGTTCGCCAGCGCTGGTGGCCGGTGTGCAGCTCGTGAGAGGCCAGCAAGTACTCTTCTAATCCCCACTCCCGTTGCCGCCGGATCAGCGCATACACCGCGTTCTCGTAAACCAGCGGCGACCCTTCGAACGACTCCACGCTGAGCAGGCTCGGCGCAAATCCTTCGCCCCACGGGGGAGCGCTCCAGTCGGCGGTGCCGTATACCGGATCGAGAGCGACCAGCTCGGAATGCGCCCGCGGCGGCCCCACGCCCGCGGTGGACGGCTCGAACCTCATGTTGGCCACCACCCTCTGTCCGGTGAGCGCAGGTGTGGCACCGGAGGAAAGCGGTCGTTGCGGCACCGGCGGTTCGGGAGGCTTCGATTCCCGTGCCGGGTAGCACCACAACAGTCGGCCGCTGCTCAGATTGAACGCCCAGACACACCCCGCATGCTGCGTGTAGGCCCGCTCCTCGTCGGCCACCACTCCGCCGCTTTCAGAGGTGTAAGCAAGTATCGAATCAGCAGTCGGTTGCTGCCGGGGCGCACAGCGGGTCTCCGGCCGCTCCGGCAGGCCCAGCAGGCGGCCGGCTTGATCGAGCTCCAGTTCCCAGAGCCAC
Organism: Phycisphaerae bacterium; assembly: GCA_045863575.1. GTDB lineage: Bacteria > Planctomycetota > Phycisphaerae > UBA1845 > PWPN01 > JAAXZI01. The sequence goes on along the minus strand of BTUC01000122.1, from coordinate 13,431 downwards.
TCACGGGCTTTCGGCCTGGGCACGCCGCCGCTTCGCGCCGCGTTGCCGCCCGGCAAGGGCCACGCTTTGGCGGTTTGAAATGCGTTCACCGCCTGGGTCGCCGCCGCGGCCGCCGCTTCCTTCACCTCGGCCTCGTCCGACAGATCACGGTGCTCCTGCAGCAGCCGGCCGTACCAGGAAGCGGCCAGCTCCGGTCGGTTTATCCGGAGTTGACTACGCGCGAAGAGCGCGGCGGCCCGGGCGCCGGACGGAGTCCACCAGTACCGGTTGGCGACCGCCTGCAACACCTCCTGCCGTGCCGATTCCGGTGAGTCGCCCAGTTCACGCGCCGCCTGATCGGCCAGTACTTCCGCGAATCGTTTCTGGGCCGCTGGCGGCCATGCGGCCAGCCTCGCGGCCACGGCGTCGGTCACGCTCTGAAACCGTCCCTCACCGGTGCGTACCAGCCCGTTGGGCTCTTCCCCCAGTAGCCGGTTGTAGCGCTGGGCGGCCTCGCCCCAGCGGGATTGCTCCTCGAGTTTTCGCACGCGCTCCAGCACTTCGGCGGCATCGGGGTTTTCCTGTACGAACAGGCGCCCAGGAGGCTGTCCTCCGTCGGGAGCCACCGAGGCCTGTGCTGCCACGAGGGAGGGCGCCAGGAGGAACGCGGCGGTGAGAAGTGCGAGGGCGGAAATATGCGCAGGTGCAAAAAAGTGGGAACGTGGGAAAGAGAAGAAGCGTGAGGGAGAGAATGCAGGCAAGCGGGCAAACCATGGCCCAAACGCCCGATCAGCGTTCGTTCTCGCGCACCTTCCTGCCGGTGCGCCACTGCTTGTACCCTTTCTCGCGTTCGCACTTTCGCCGCAGGGGTGTTCGCACTTTCTCACGTTCACACTTTCCCACCAGGGGTGTTGGCACATTCTGGTCAGGAGCCCACGACCATCGTGCTGGACTTGTCGCGGGCCTGCTCCAGACTCCAAACTGAACCGCAATGGCCATCGGCGCTGCAGGGTCTCAGCGGCCAGGGAAGTATCGGCCCGCGATCGGACGAAGGCGCTCGATTGTGGCGGTCTCCACCTGCCCCTTGTCCGACCAGATGGCCAGGGCCAGCGATTCCCGACAAGCGCACGGGCGGTCGAGCTGACCGGCCAGGCGCGGCACCGCGACGCGCAGCAGTTCGATGGCCTGCTGCGTGGCCGCTTGCAGGTGCCCGATGATCTCGCTTAACAGGGCCTGCCGGTCGCAGCCGGGCTCGTGCGGCTTCCAACAATCATAGTCCGTTGGCAGTGCGATCAGTGCGTAGCACAGCTCTGCCTCACGGGCCAGCTTCGCCTCCGGCAGGCAGGTCATGCCGATGAGGTCGCCCCCCCACTGCCGGTGCATCTGCGACTCGGCTTTCGTCGAGAACGGGGGACCCTCCATGCACACGTACGTCCCGTGCGAGTGGACCGTGGTGTTCACGCTGGAACCCGCCTCCACGAGCAGCGCGCGCAGGGCGGGACAGAACGGATCAGCGAACTCCACGTGGGCCACGATACCGCGATCGAAGAAGGTACCCTCGCGCCGCGTGGTCTTGTCGATGACCTGATCGCAGACCACCAGATGTCGCGGCGCGATTTCCTCGCGCAGGCTGCCGGTCGCTCCGCTGGCCAAAACGTGCGTGATCCCGAGCTTCTTGAGGGCATAGATGTTGGCCCTGTACGGTACGAGGGAGGGGTTGAGCAGGTGGCCGGGCCCATGCCGCGACAGGAACGCGAGATCTACCCCTTGCCAGCGCGTCAGCAGGATCGGCCCGCTGGTCGGCCCGTACGGCGTCTCGATGTTTACCTGCTCGCCGCCGACCTCCCCGGCGAACGCCTGCCCCAGCCCGGAGCCCCCGATGATCGCGATGCGCGGTTGTCCCACGGAAACCTCCAAAAGATAGATACAGCGTGCCGTCACGCCGGCACTCCAGACCCGGCGCAGCGGATGCCGGAGCATTGTAACCGCGTCCGCAGCGGATGCGGAGTTCAAGCTGTGGGTAGTGGGTTGTGGGTAGTGGGTTGTCACTCGTCACGACACTGAGGCAGGCAGCAGCCTCCCGCCCGCACCCGACAACCCACGACCCACAACCAACAACCCACAACCTGCTTTATCTCCGACCTGTGACCCGGTATGATGACGTTGCGGCCCGCCGCTGCCGAACATGAAAGGGACATCGGATGCAACCGCTGCCCACCGAACCGCGGGTCGTCCGAAGGAGGGCCGCGCCTTGGCGGTTCCTCACGCTCGGGGCGGGACCGCTGGTCGCCGCTTCCTTCTTCCTGCCTGCCTACGTGGTCTGCAATTCAGTCAATGTGCCCGTAGAGGAAGTGTACGAGAGTACAAAAGGAGCATTCAGTCCACCGACCTCTTGGCTGGACTGCGCCGCCGCCCTCTCCGCTGCTTTTGTCGCCCTGGTCCTGTATTTCTCCGGATGCATTCTCAGCATAGCGGCGACGCTGCGGCTCGCGAAACGTGCCCGTGGCGCCCGAGCATGCAATCGATTGCACACATTCCTGGCGGTGCTGGCCCTGGCGATTATTGCGTTCGGGGCGGTATCGGCATGGGTCAGGGACGGTCCGCCGCAACTTTCCGGAATGGGCGGGGCCGAACTGTGCATGGTGTTTCTGTTCTTCGTCACTCCCGTCTGGGGGCTGATCTACTTCGCCGGGAGTCTGCGTCTGAAGGCCGGCGGTTTTCTGGCCCGCGCCTTTTTTGCGAACGTGATGCTGCTCTTGTTCTTCGGCCTGTTCCTGTTCTGCATGGCGATGGACAACTCCGCCTGCGCGGGGCTCTTCCTCTCCGCGCTGGGCAGCGCTCTCCTGGTCCTGGCGGCGCTGGGAGAAACACGCGCGCTGACTGGCCGTGGCTGGTGGCGGACTCTCGGCCGCCTGCTCATTTGCCGGGTGGGGCCACTGCTCGATGGAACAGCCCGCTGCCCGCGCTGTGAGTATTCCCTCTACGGCCTGACCGCCCAGCGCTGCCCGGAGTGCGGCCGGCCGTTCACGTTCGAGGAATTCGGCGTCTCACCGGAGGACATCGCATTCGGCGCCACGGTGCCCACCCCCGGCACACCGCGGGAGGCCCAGGGGGAGAACCTGGTGGCAAACACGCCTGCGAATGCGAGTTGAACTTCGGAGAACGCAACACCCCGGCCCCCTCGCTGGCGCTCGGGGCTCTGACCATTCCCTCCCCCGGTACTCCGGGGGAGGGTTAGGGTGGGGGCTTGGCGGCAAATTTGCCTGCGAATCCGTGTTGGCGTCATGAGGGTCTTACGCCGCCCGCTCCCGCTCGCTGGCGCTCGCGGCTCCGAGGCTTCCCCGATCGATCCCCTGCCGCCACTTGGATCGGTGACGGCCCGACTTTATAATCTCCGCACGATTCGGGCTGTCGAGTCCGTCAGCGGGAGTCCACCGGCAGGACGCCGATGCTAACCGAGACGGGCTGATCATCCTCAGCAACACGAGTGGAGACATTTGTCATGACCAAGCGGGCCAAGATCACCATCATTGGAGCGGGTAACGTCGGCGCAACCTGCGCGCACTGGGCGGCAGCCAAGGAACTGGGCGACATTGTCCTGGTAGACATCGTCGAAGGAATGCCCCAGGGCAAGGCCCTCGACTTGCGCCAGGCCTCCCCGGTCGAGCGCTTCGACGCCAACATCATCGGCACGAACGGCTACGAGGAGACGGCCGACAGCGACGTGATCATCATCACCTCCGGCCTGGCCCGCAAACCGGGCATGAGCCGCGACGACCTGCTCAGCAAGAACGTGCAGATCGTCGGCGAGGTCACCAAACAGGCGGCGAAATACAGCCCCAACGCGATCCTGATCGTGGTCAGCAACCCTCTTGACGCCATGGTCTATACCGCCTGGAAGGTCTCGGGCTTCCCCCCGCACCGGGTCATGGGCCAGGCCGGCGTGCTCGACACCGCCCGCTACCGGACATTCATTGCCATGGAGCTCAATTGCAGCGTAGAGGATATTACCGCCCTGCTGCTCGGCGGCCACGGCGACGACATGGTGCCGCTGCCCAGCTACACCTCCGTCGCGGGTATCCCGGTGACCCACCTGATTCCTAAGGACCGCCTCGACGCGATCGTGGACCGTGCCCGCAAGGGCGGCGGCGAAATCGTCTCGCTGCTCAAGACGGGCAGCGCCTACTATGCCCCCGCCGCCGCGTCGGTCCAGATGGCCGAGGCGATCATCAAGGACAAGCGCCGCATCCTGCCGGTGGCCGCATACTGCGATAAAGAATACGGCATCGGCGGCTACTTTGTGGGCGTACCGGCCATGCTCGGCCGTAACGGCGTCGAGAAGGTGCTCGAGGTGCCGCTCTCGCCCGAAGAAAAGGCCGCCTTCGACGTGAGCATCCAGCACGTGAAAGAACTGGTCGCCGACGCCCAAAAAATGTTGAAGTAGTCAGTAGTCAGTGGTCGGTTGCAGGACGGCTTCGGCAGGCTATCGGCGAAAACAACTGACCAGAGGGCAACTGACCCAACTGCTGACGATTGACAACTGCCGACTGACAACCAACCAATCATGCCCACCGACGAAACCGCCAACCGTGCCGCCTCTCCCATGCACCGCGTACGCGTGGTGCTGGTGCGGCCGCACGTGGCCGGCAACATCGGCGCGATCGCCCGGGCCATGGAAAACTTTGACGCGGGCGAGCTCGTGCTGGTCGCACCGGAAGTTCCCCCGACACACCGCGAGGCCGTCGAGCGCAGCACGCACGGGCAGCATCGCCTGCGCTCGGCCCGGGTCGTCGATACACTCGAGGAGGCGCTGGCCGGCGCCGTGTTCGCCATCGGCACCAGCCGGCGGCGCGGCCCCGTCCACCAGCAGCGGGAGTACACCTCGCGTGATCTGGGCAAGCTGGCGGGCGAGCACGTCACTTCAGGCGACGTCGCCCTGCTGCTGGGCACGGAGAACAACGGCCTCTCGCGCGAGGATCTGCTGGCGTGCGACGCGGTTGTTCAGATCCCTGCGTGGGAGGAGTACCCCACACTCAATCTCTCGCACGCCGCCACCGTCTGCCTCTACGAGATATTTAATGGCCTAATGACAGCTCCTGAACCCCAGCCGCCTTCCCGCCCCGAACGGCATGAGCCGGCCGACCTGGCCCTGATGGAGCGGCTTATGGTCAAGCTCCAGCACGCGCTGCTCACCGTCGGCTACTTGAACCCGGACAAGCCCGACCATCTGATGTTCCCTCTCCGTGCGATTCTGTCTCGTGCCGGACTCACCCGCGGCGAAGCCCAGATCCTCATCGGCCTGGCCCAGCAGATCGACGAATTCGCCCGATATGGGTCGCGAAGGCGGCGTCAACGGCAGCCGGACGAGCCTTTCTCGCCGCCGCCGCCTGATGCGGAAACCTGAGCCCAGACACTGCTGACACAGCTTGCTGTTACCCACAAATCGACGGCGGCTTTCTGCCCCGCAGGGGCGGTAGTCGATAGCCGAGGTGCTTAAACCCTCGGTTCGCGAGCGGGCTGATGGTGCGGCAAGCCCTGAAAGGGCACCAGAAGCTCGCGCCCAACTGTCGCCCCTGCGGGGCTCTCGCCCGCTTCAAGCGCCACTCTGGGCGTGCGCTCTGGTCTATCGACCAGCGATAAGACGGATCAGACGGATCAAACCGATCGGACCTGCCGCCCCTGCGGAGGTGGAAACGGTACTGACACAGCAGTGGCACACGCCCTGCTGAGATAGCATCTCCCCGCCAACCGAGCTCAACATTGGCGCGGTTGCGAACAGCGGCTAAGGTGCGTCAGGATCGCTTCGTCAGGAGACAGCATATGCCTCGTATCAGCCGCCCTCGCCAGCCTTCCAGAACAAGTGAGTCCATCCGGGGCGCAGCACGCAGAGCGGACGGGTCCAACCCGCTGCTGTTGTGGTCGGCATGGGGTGGGCTACTGCCGCTTCTCATATTCACGGCCGGGGCAGTCGGGGCGGACCTCGACAGCCTCCCGGCCGTGCGCGATCTCACCAGTCACCGCGAATCGAGTTATGATCGGACCGGCGGCAACATCGACAATATCGAGAGCTTCCCGCCCGGTGAGACGAGAACGCTGCTCGATGTCGACGGCCCCGGCCGCATCACCCACATCTGGATGACCATCAGCGTGTTCCCGTACCACTACACCTACTTACGGGATCTGGTCCTGAGGATGTACTGGGAGAACCACCCGGTGCCGGCCGTCGAAGTCCCGCTGGGTGACTTCTTCGTCCAGGGGCACTCCCAGCGGGCGGTATTCGAGTCCGCGCCCATCGCCGTCGGGGGCAACAACAAGGCCCTCAACTGCTACTGGCCCATGCCGTTCTACCAGCACGCCCGCATCGAGTTGTACAACAACGGCCGGAGAAGCTTGCGGCGCATCTACTTCCACGTGGACTACGAGAAAGGTCCCCTGCCACCTGAGCAGGGTTTGTTCCACGCGGTGTTTAGCCGCGAGAAGGAACTCCGCACGCAGAAGCACGGTGGCAACCTGAGCGGCGAAGACAACTACGTCATTCTGGAAACGACTGGCAAAGGCCAATACGTCGGCTGCGCGCTGTTCATCGACGCCCAACCGGGCGGCTGGTGGGGTGAGGGCGACGACATGATCTTCATCGACGGGTCGGAGAACCCCGTCATCATCGGCACGGGCTCGGAGGATTACTTCAACAACGCCTGGGGCTTTGAGGAGCCTTTCAGCTATCCGTACTACGGCTGCCCGCTGCTGGAGAAACGGCCGGACGGGGGCACCTTCACCTCTGTCTACCGCTGGCATATTCCCGACCCGATCCGCTTCAGCAAATCCATCAAAGTGACCATGGAGCATATCTACTCGGACAAGGTGACCAACGATTACTCCAGCGTTGCGTACTGGTACCAGCTCCAGCCGATCGACAAGCGCGCCCCCCTGCCGCGGATGGAGGAAAACCATCCTCGGCAGTACGTCACCTCTACTCAGCCCGCGCCCACGCGCTTTGAGCTCGATGGCACCGAACTGGAGGCCGACCTGAATCAACGCGGTGCGGCCGCCCGCTCGATCACCACCAGCCTGCACGCGGGCTTCAAGAACGGCGGCTATCTGCGCATCGACAAGCTGGTCGGGCCGCTGGAAATCAACATTCCCGTGCCCGAGGCAGGCACCTACGCGGTCCATGTGCGTCCCGTCGGACCGCTCATCGAAGAGAGCATCAATCTGAGCATCAAGGGAGGCGAAGCTCACATCATGGAGCGCCCCGGCGACCAGCAGCACAAGGTCCCCTACGTCGATCTGGGCCGCGCGACGTCAGCAGATAAGACGATCACCATCGTGGTCTCCGGCCAGGCCACCATCGGCCTCGACCATCTGCGAATCGAAAAGGTGCCATAGACCTGCCGGAGAGGCTGTCAGGCCCGGCGGGATTTCCGACCCCGCGCCAATCGGTTAGACTTCCGCCCATGAACACACATGCTCAATGGGCAAATGTGCCCTTGCGGTTCGCTCTTGTCATCACCTGCTTTGCGGCGATCGCACGGGCGGACGATCTGCTGCCCATGGGTCCCGCCCCGCAAGCGCTGGCGGCGCCGTGGTTCCCGGACCGTGTGCATACATTTGTGTGGCGGAACTGGGAGTCGGCGGACCTCGCCCGGATGGCAGAGGTGCTGAGCACCACGCCGGAGCGGGTTGGGGCCATCGGCAGGTCGATGGGCCTGCCACCCCATGTTGCCCCGACCGAGGAACAGCGCCGCCGCGGCTACATCACCACCATCCGCCGCAACTGGCACCTGCTGCCCTACGAGCAACTGCTGATGCTTCTGGGCTGGACGCCCGAGCAGATGGCCACCACGCTCAAGGAAGATGACTTCCTGTGGGTCAAGCTGGGCCGGCTCAAGCCCGCTTCCGAGCCGCTGCGTTACGCTGCCCCTTCCGAAGCGGCCCAGTCACGCAGCGCCCGCATCAAGGCGATCGTGGAGGCGAATTTCGCCGACGAGCTGGCCCGGCCGGCGCAGCCACGCTTTGCTTTTGTGCGGGAGCTGTCGCAGACCGATGCCGCGCCGCCGGCGGCGCCCTCAGGCGGCCCCGACCGGCCGATCCGCATGCTGTACTCATATTTTGCCATCTATGGCGATCCGCTGACCCAGCCCGACCTTGACCCCTACCCCGACGGCCTGCTCGAGAAGCTCGCCCGCCAGGGAGTCAACGCGGTGTGGATGCATACCGTCCTGCGCGATCTGGCGCCCAGCTCACGATTCCCGGAGTTCGGCCAGGGGCACGAGCAGCGGCTCGAGAATCTCCGCCGCCTCGTGCAGCGCGCCCGCCGCTACGGCATTGACATCATTCTGTACATGAATGAGCCACGGGCGATGCCGCCCGCCTTCTTTGAGCAGCGTACGGAAATGAAAGGTGCCGCCGAGGACAACCACTTCGCGATGTGCACCAGCGTGCCGGCGGTTCACGCCTGGATGACTGAAGCGCTGGCCTACGTCTTCAGGCAGGTGCCAGACTTAGGCGGCGTGTTCACCATCACCGCCTCGGAGAATCTGACCAATTGCCCGAGCCGGGGAGGACAGGCGCAATGTCCGCGATGCTCGAAACGCCCGGTGGCGGAGATTATCGCGGAGGTGAATCGGACCATCACGGCCGGTGTCCGCCAGGGCAACCCGGATGCGCGGGTGATCGTCTGGGACTGGGGTTGGCCGGACGATGCGACCGAAGCCATCATCGCGGGCCTGCCGGACAACGTACGCCTCATGAGCGTCAGCGAGTGGAGCCTGCCCATCGAGCGCGGGGGCGTCAAGCACCGCGTGGGTGAGTACTCCATCTCCGCGGTCGGGCCCGGCCCGCGTGCCCAGCGGAACTGGTCGCTGGCCAGCAAGCGAGGGCTGAAACCCATGGCCAAGGTGCAGGTCAACTGCACGTGGGAGCTCTCGGCCGTCCCCGCGTTGCCGACGATGAACCTCGTCGCTCAACACTGTGCCAACCTGCGCGAGCTGGGCAGCGCGGACCTGATGCTGAGCTGGACCCTGGGCGGCTATCCCTCCACAAACCTGGAGCTGGTTCGCAGGATGATGGCTCCCGGAACCGCTGCATCGATGGAGGATGTACTCAGATCGCTGGCCCAGGAGCGCTATGGCCGGGATGCCGCCGAGCCGGCGCTGACGGCCTGGGCCACCTTCAGCCGGGCATTTGCCGAGTTTCCGTATGATGGCACCGTGGTGTACGCCGGCCCGCAGCAGTGGGGACCGGCCAATCCGCTCTATCCGGAGCCGACCGGCTACCACGCCACCATGGTGGGCATCCCTTATGACAATGTCGATGGCTGGCGCGGACCGTATCCCGTCGATGTATTCCAGAAGCAGTTCGACAAGATCGCACGCGGCTGGCAGGAGGGTATGGCTCTGTTCGAGATAGTCGTCCGCCTGGCCGGAGACCACGCACCCGCGGCACGCGAAGACCTGCGTCTCGCGGAGGCCGCCGGCCTGCACTTCCGCAGCGTGGCCAACCAGATCCGCTTCACCCGCGCGCGAAACGCTCTCAAACCGGGCCAAACGGACACAGACCGGCAGGCGCTGACCGAGGAAATCCAAGCGACCACCCGGGACGAAATCGCCCTCGCCCGCCGAATGTTTGACCTGACCCGCGAGGATGCCCGCATCGGTTTTGAAGCTTCCAACCACTACTACTACCTGCCCGTCGATCTCATGGAAAAAGTGATCGCGTGTACTTTCGTCCTGGAGGACTGGCTACCGGCGGTCAAATCCCCTGCGAATCCATGAACTACTCGCCGAAAGCCGGACCGCCGCGGCAGCACAGCAGGACCCAATTGAGTAAAGCAACAATGTTCAAATTGAAACATAAACCTGTGAGATTCCGGGAGGTGCACCCGGCCGCACAGGAATTTCCGTCCATTTCAAGGGGATCTGTACAGTTCGAGCGGTTCCAAGGAAGCCTGCACTGAAATTCAACAGGCCCAGCTGACTATAGGGTAAAAATGGGCAAAATTTGCTGCCTTTTCTGTCCAAGGTCGGTATAATGTATCGCAGGTTAAGGTTCTGCGTGGCGAATGCCGATAACAAACGCCAGCGGATGCTTGACCGCGAAGCGGCACGGCCCGCTTGAGTCGGAGGACATTTATTTCGGCTTCTTTCCCCTCCGGAAAGCACCGGGATCGCCCTCAGGGCCCCTGGTGCTTTCTTTTTGCGCATCGGCCGGCCGGTTAAGCTTCTGGTTCAGCAGGCGAGTCAGTCTTTCGAATGAGCCGGCAACCTCTGCCGCCGAGGGACTGCCTCCTTTAGGAATCACAATCCAGTCTGTTCCCGGCGGCAGTTCGGCGCGCCGACGACGAAACGCTTCCCGGATGAGCCTCTTGAGCCGGTTGCGACGCACCGCGCCACCAACGCGGCGACTGACCGAAATCCCCAGTCGAACCAGACCCATCTCGTTGCGGGCGGCCTGTACCACCAACCACTCATCGGCGGCGCGTTGGCGAGCCTTGAATACCCGATCGAAGTCCATCCGCGAGCGCAGTCGTGCGCTCCTCGGCAGAGTTTGACTTGAGCGTTGCTCGGCCATGGTCGTGCATTATAAAGGGATCGGCAGTCTGACGGCCTACCTGGAGACTGCACCCTATTTGCCGCCGATCCTGCAAACCGCTATGGTGTCTGCGGGCGCAGCCTTCTGCAACGCCAGGCCCGTGCGCTTTGCCGGACGCGCCCCCCGGCCAAACTTCGTAAGCGGATAGTAATCCATGGATCTGCGGGACTTCCAACAGCTTATCGAAAAAATGTACTCGCATAAGGACCGTGCGCGCGGATCGGCGGGAACGTTCCTGTGGCTCATGGAGGAAGTCGGTGAGCTGGCGGCGGCCATTGCCCACGGCACCGACGAGGCCAACAAGCGGGAAGAGTTCGCCGATGTGCTGGCCTGGCTGGCCACGCTTGCCAACGTCGAGGGCATTGACTTGAGCGATGCCCTGCACGAGAAATACGGGCGGGGTTGTCCCGGCTGCGGCCGGATGGTTTGTACATGCGAGGAGAAACCATGAAGCGAATGGCGCGAAATGGCCTGCGCTGGGCGATCACCCTGCTGGCGGGTAGTTGGATGCTGCAAGCCGGCTGCGTGCGCATCCTTCAGCAGGAAATCGAGGTGCTCTTCGCCCCCGATGCGAATCCCTCCCTGATTCGGGGCAGCTTCCTGGTAAACGCACTGGGACCGCAGATCCTGAGTTGGTTCAATTGATACCGGTGGCTGGACGCGAGGTCGCCCATCCGGGAACGCCGGAACTGGCCACCGGCTGCGTGGCGGGTACGAGGGCGGCTGGCGTCTGCCCCGCATAGTCGTCGAGGATGGATTCCCGGACGATGATCTCAACGCGACGGTTGTCGGCCAGCTTGGCGGGGTCGTAGACCTCCTTGGCCACCGGTTCGTTGGCTCCGACGGCCACCAGGCGCAGGGCTCGCGGATCAATACCTCGTTGGACGAGCTCGTCGGCGACACTTTCGGCCCGGGCATGAGAGAGCCGCATGGCGTCGCGATAGGTCCAGTCCGTCGGCCAGGGCCCCTCGGCCGCATGCCCGCGGATCTCCACCATGTTGCGGTGGCCCTTGAGAACATCTCCGATGCGTGCCACCGCCTCCCGGCCCTCTTCATTCAGGCGCGAAGCGAAAGGTTCAAACACGATGGGCCCGCCAATGGTGATCTCCATGCCATCGCGCATGCGGCGCAGCCGGAAGGTTTTGCCTTTGAGGCCCTCTTCCCGCGCGTCGCCCCGGTGCTTGTCCTGGAAATCCCTGATGGCGATCTTGACCTGTTCCAGCACGGAGTTGAAGCTGATTTTGGTGTCCAGCGAGTTGCCTGAGGGGGTCTTCATCCCCAGCGCTTCCTGGATGGAGAGGATGGCCTCGCGAACCCGGTCGCTGTTGGCCCCCTGCTCAAAATCCGCGAAGGCGGCCAGGAGAATAAAGAAGCACAGCAGCAGCGACATCATGTCGCCATAGGTGAGCACCCACTCCGGTGCCCCACTGGGCGCAGCTCGCTTCTTGATTGCCATTCAGTAGCCCGCGTACCCGTCCGCGTAGCGGCCGGCATCTCTGCCGGCCGTTCAATGCACACGTATTGTCCTGACGGCCGGCAGGAACGGCGGCCGCCCCACGATTCTCCCGTCTTCTACTCGCCCGACTTTTCCCGCTTGCCTTCACCGTTGATCGCCAAACGCTTGCCGACCGGCAGGTAGACGGCCAGTTTCGCCTGCGTCACCCTTGGGTTGTCTCCCGCCTGCAACGAAAGAATGCCTTTGAGCATGACCGTGCGCAGCAGCATCTCCTCCTCGTGCCGGTAGCTCAGCTTGTCAGATACAGGCAGACACAACACGTTGGCGATGATGGCCCCGTAAAAAGTCGTGAGAATGGCCACCGCCATACCCGGGCCGATCTTCTTCGGATCGTCCATGTTGTTGAGCATGGCCACCAGACCCATGAGCGTGCCGATCATACCGAAGGCCGGTGCGTATTTGGCGAACAGATCGAGTATGGATTTGCCCTGCGTGTGCCGCTGATCCATCGCTTCCAGCTCGGAATTGAGGATCTGCTCGATTTCACCCGCTGCCGTGCCATCGATGACCAGACGCAGGCCATTGGCCAGGAAATCGTCCTTGATGTTACCCAGTGCGTTTTCGAGCGACAGCACGCCTTCGCGACGGGCGAGTTCGCCCAGCTTGACGATCTGCTCGATGATCTCGGCGATGGCCATCCGCTTCACGAAGAACCCGCGCATGATCACGCGCCAGAAATTGAAGTAGCGATCCAGCGGCTGGGTGGCCAGGACTACGAAGATCGATCCGCCGATCACCAGGATCACCGACGGCGTGTCCCAGTAAACGCCCATGTTGCCGCCGGTTCCGCTCCACAGCGACCAGAGGCACATTCCGATGGCCGAGAGCATACCGATGCAGGTTGCCAGATCCATGAGGCATCCCCAGGACGAACACGAACCGGAAGCGCGCGCCGGCCATAGCGGCGCACAACACCCGTAGGGGATGTATCGTCCGGATACTGGGTCGCCTTCACTCGGGTCGAGGGAGCCGGGGCGAAAAGAGGACCGGTTTCCCGCCGGTAGTTTTGCAGACGGAAACCGGTCCTATAACTGCGAGACTGTTCCACGGAAACGTGTGCCACTGCCCTGGGAGCAGCGCGATGAGTAAGGCGAGCATCCCTGGTGCCCAACCACTGCTGGCACACGGGAGCTTTTCTACGCAGTCACCGGCACCGGCTCAGGTCGGACCGGACGCGTCGACGCGGGCGGGGGCCGCTTGGGCGGGGCTGGCCTCAACGGAGCCGTCTGAAGGTGCTCGCCGAAGCGGACCAGCCGGGCCGAGTTGAAGATCACCAGCGCGCTGGCCCCCGCATGCAGAGCGGCGGCCAGCATCGGGTTGACCTTCCCCATGGCGCTGAACGTCAG
>BTUC01000121.1:0-17168 GCA_045863575.1 Phycisphaerae bacterium | reverse complement strand
GGCCGCGCGGGCTGAAGCCCGCGGCTCTTTGCCAGTGGGAAAGATGGGCGCTCCCGGCGGCGGTGCTGGGTGCGGGGTTGCTGCTGGCCGCCGGCTGCACCACGCCTCCGGCCGGCGAAGGTTACGACCGAGCCCTGGCCCCCACCATCGACCGGCTGGTGGCCGCCTACCCGGACCTGGCCTCCAAGAAGTTCCAGATCATTGCCGATTTCGAGGCCCCCGCCCAAGGCACGCTTTTCCGCGAGCTGCCTGCCGGAGCCGAGGGCCCGCGCGTGTCCACCGAACAGGCCCGTTTGGAAACCGGCGTCGGCGCGCTGAAGATGCCGTTGAACAGCTCAACGCAGCAGGTCGTCGCCGCCGACACACCCGAAAGTCAATGGGCCCTGTTCCGCGACTGGTCCCGGCACCACCTGCTGATCTTCAGCGTGTTCAGCCCGCGCAAACTGGGCGGCTTTCTGTTCAGCATCCGCAGCGGAACCGATGTGCCGCTCATCTGGACCCATCCCCGGATCTTCCTGACCCCCGGGTGGAATCTCATCCGGGTGGACCTCGGCGACCTGGCCGACCAGGTGAACCTGGCCGACGTGCGCGAGCTGCGTTTCTGGTGCGACCCGCTGGAAGCACCGGTGGATCTCTACCTGGACGACCTGGTGCTGGTCAACAACAGCCAGCAGATCTTCGGCCCGGAGCATCCCTCGCCCGGCGAACTGTATGTGCGCGCCCAAGGCCGGCGGCTGGTCGCCGGCGCGGCAGAACGCTTCGAGCTGGTCTTCTCACGCGGGCAGATCCGCCAGTGGTTCGACCTGTCCAGCGATCCGGCCCTGACCCACAACCTCACCGGCGGCGGTTCGCTGGGGCCGACGCCCCTGGTGGTTCCCGACGACGTACGGGCCATGGTCAGCCTGGATGATGCCTCGCAGTGGTCAGGGCTGGGCTTAACAGTCGAAGCCCACCAGGCACTAGAAGAAGCATCGCCCCTCCGCGTGGTTGTCCGCGGGGAGTGGCGATTCCGCGGCGCGGATGACACCAGCCTCGAGACAGCGCCGACCCACCAGTGGGTCTATTCCATCTACCACGACGGCCGCGTCTACGTCGAATGCAGCGGCGATGCCCAGGGACCGAACTTCACGCCCCCGGGGTTGGGGATGGCTTTTGCCACCGACGGCGAGGCAGGCTTCACGCGAACGCTGGTCGAAGGCCGAATCGCCGCAGGCTCGTCCGGATCGGCACAACATCCGTTTGTGCTTTTCAGCCGCCCGGGACGCAGCGAATCGGACCTGCTCATCGTGCCGTTTAAACCTCTGACCGTCCGGGGACTGACCAACCCGAACGATCCGCGCCTGGGGGCACTGTGGCAGATGCCGGTGGTCGGCGAACGATTCGGCTTCGCGACCCTCATGCGGATCTGGCCGGCGGATATTGATTCGCCCGCCCTGGCCACACCGATGGCCGTCGATTACTGCCGGCCGCTGCCCATTGCCGTTGATGCCGGCAGCCTGGCACGTACTGATCCCGGGGACTTCGACGGCGACGGCTTCAGCGAAGCGCGCGGCTACTACACGCTTCAACTCGACGGCACCATCGCCAGGGTTCGCCTGAGCGGCCGCGAGCGCGTCCGTTTCTCGCCGGTGTTCAAGCTCACCGGCGTCGCCCAGCGCGACGTGTGGGTCTACATCGACGGCCGGCTCATTGAGACCCGGCGTGACAAAAACGGTGACGCCCTCTTCGAAGTGAGCGGCACGCTGACCGGTGAGCGGCTCATCGAAGTGGTCGCGCGCGAACGAGAAACTCCGGCGGCCGGCCCCGGCATCTGATCGCCGCCTCCCACGGACCGCCGATGCCTATAATCGGGCGATTTCCTTCCGGGCCTGTTGGCAATGACCGCAAGGAGGTTGCAGATGATACTGGAAGGCAAGAGCTGCATCGTCACCGGAGCAGGCCGGGGTATCGGCCAGGCGATCGCCCGACGATTGTGTCTCGGCGGCGCTGACGTGCTGGCTGCCGCCCGGACCGCGCGCGAACTCGAAGAAACCGTGGCGATCTGTGCCTCCGCACCCGGGCGGTGCACGGCGGCGGTCACGAACATGACGCGGGCCGAAGATGTCCAGGCGATGGTCCAGACCTGCCTCGACACGTATGGCCAAGTGGATGTCCTGGTCAACAACGCCGGGGTGGCTCCGCTGACCCCCTTCGACGAGATGACGGATACGATTTTCACGGACCTGCTGGCGGTGAACGTCCATTCGGTGTTCTTGGCCTGCAAGGCGATCTGGCCGACGATGAAGACGTCGGGGGGCACGATTGTCAACATCTCCAGCATGGCGGCCATGGATCCCTTCCTCGGATTCGCGGCGTACGGGGCGACCAAGGCATGGGTGAACACGTTCACCAAGGCGATCGCGGAGGAGGGCCGGCCGTTTGGCATCCGGGCCTTCGCGCTCGGTCCTGGCGCGGTGGAAACGCAGTTGCTGCGTACGGCCATGGTCGACTTTCCGGCCGAGCAGGCCCTGAGCCCGGATCACGTGGCTGAGGCGGTTGAATGGCTGCTGGACGACCGTTGCCGGCATGCCAGCGGGCAGACGATTTACGTACGCAAGTGAAGCGGCCGGTGGTCGGGGGCCAGCGGCCAGCGGTCAGCAACCGAGTTCAGGAGCGACAGCATGAAATCGTACAGGAAGGAACTCACCTTTCAGACGCCCCACCGCCGTGACTACGTCAACATCACTCCTGAGGTGGAGTCTGCGCTGCGCGAGAGCGGCGTTCAGGAAGGGCTCTGCCTGGTGAATGCGATGCACATCACGGCCAGCGTTTACATCAATGATGCCGAGTCCGGCCTGCTGGCCGACTACGACGAGTGGCTGGAGAAACTCGCCCCCCACGCACCCACCTCGCAGTACCGGCACAACGAGACCGGCGAGGACAACGCCGACGCACACATGAAGCGGCAACTCATGGGCCGCGAAGTAGTGGTCGCCATCACCAGGGGCAAGCTCGACTTCGGCCCCTGGGAGCAGATCTACTACGGCGAGTTCGATGGCCGACGCCGCAAACGCGTGTTGGTCAAGATCATTGGAGAATGAACGCGTTTTTCACTTTGCCACTTTCTCACATTCTCACGTTCGCACCTTTTTTCCAGACGAGGTCTCATGCCCAGACGTACGGAAGTCCCTGACGGCCAGTGCCGCTTCGGCGCGCATGTATCCATTGCCGGCGGGCTGCATACGGCCTTCGACCGGGCGGTCGAAGCCGGGTGCGAGGTGCTGCAGGTGTTCGTTAAGAACCAGCGGCAGTGGAAGGCGCCCGCACTCCGTGATGAAGACTTGCAGCTCTGGCGCGAAGCCCGGGCCCAAGCCGGTCTGGATACGATCGTAGCCCATGACACCTATCTCATCAATCTGGCCGCACCGGACGAAGTCGTCTGGCGGCGCAGCATAGATGCTCTTCTGGACGAATTGACGCGCTGCCAGTCGCTGGGCATCAGCGGATTGGTTACGCACCCGGGATGCCACATGGGGATCGGTGAAGTCGCCGGCATCCGCCGCATCGGCCAGGCGATCGACCTGATTCATGAGCAAGCGGCCGGTTTCACCACCCGCATTCTGCTGGAAATCACCGCCGGGCAGGGGTCCAGCATCGGGCATCGATTCGCGCACATCGCCGACATTCTCGGCCAGGTGCGCCAGCCTGAACGGCTGGGCGTCTGCTTCGACACCTGCCACGCGTTCGCAGCCGGATATGAGTTGGGTGCGCCGGAAGGCTATGCCCGGACGATGGCCGACTTCGACCAGATCATCGGGCTGAAGCGCATCGCGTGCTTCCACATGAACGATTCGCGCAAGCCGCTCGGTTCGCGGGTCGATCGCCACGAGGCGATCGGCAAGGGTTGCATGGGCCGTGAGCCGTTCCGGAACCTCATCAATGATCCGCGCTTCGCGGGCATCCCCATGATCCTGGAGACGCCTAAAGGCGAGGATGAGCGCGGCCGTGATTTGGATCGCCTGAATCTCGCCGCGCTGCGCCGGCTTATCGCGCGGGCGGCAACGGGGCGGAATGGCCAGCCATCACAGGAAACCCGCCGGAACTCGCCTGCACGGCCGGGGGGCGGTGTTCGCGCCACAAGGCCTCGATCGTCAGCGGCACCATCAACACGTGAATGACTGCAAAGATAGTCCATGTCACCTGCATCTCCCCCCAGATGAACGTATTTACCAGCCGCACCAGCGGCCGGCACGGCGGAAAGAAGAAGGGGCAGACTTCCGCGATATTGAGCATGGTGGTGGTCGACGCCAGCAGAGCCCAGCCCAGCCAGCGCCGCTTCCAGAACGGCAGCAGGCACATCAAGCCAACCGCCGGCACGGAATACCGTTCGTGCATCTGCGTGGGCCAATTGAAGAATGACCAGCCGGCAGCCGTCAGGGCCAGAGTCAGGGCATAAGGCGTGTATCGTGCCTTGTGCAGTCGCCAGAGGATCAGGCTTAACGCCGCGAAGAACAGCCCCGCCCCAATCCACTTGTAGGCAATCAAGCCGAACAACTTGGCCGTGTCCGGGGGGAAATCCGCCAGCACCGGCGCCTTGTCCCACGGCCGGGTCACAAGCCACCAGAAATTGAACGCCCGGCTGGTCACGCGCGGGTACAGCCCGACGATGCCGAAATAGCCGTCGCGGAACTGGCCCAATTGGCCCGTGAGGGCCGCCAGCACGACAACAATCGCCAGCGCTGCCCCCGCGCCGGCCAGTAGCCGCCCGAACCTTGCCCGCCACACCGGCCGCCATTCGCCCAATAGTCCCGCGGCAAACACCGGCAGCGCGAAAACCGCCTGCGCCTTCATCAGCGCGGCCGCGACCAGCATTGCCCCCAGCCAGCCCGCCCGTCGCATGACATACGCCGCCAGTGCAGCAATCAGAAAAGTCACCAGAATGGTGTCCGTCTGACCGTAGTAAGCGCCATCATAGAGAATCACGGGGCTGAACAGGTAGAACACCGCCAGCCCGACGCCCAGCCAGGGCCGGCGGAAATGGCAGGCCAGCAGAAAGATGATCACTCCGCTTATAGCGTCCGCCACCACGGACGGTAACTTGAGATATAAAAGCAGCGGCCGGTGCGCGGGCGGATCCCCGTGGTAGTTCACCTCAAACGGCGAGCGATAATCGCCAGGCAGGCCCAGCTCCCGGTGAGCCCAGCGCATGAGCTTGAGCAATGATGGATAAATCGGCGGATAGTTCTTCGGCGGAATGGGAAGACTGCGGTATTGCGCCGGCAACTCCCCGGGATCCAGAGACCAGACCTGGTAGGCCTGAAGGTCGCCGAGGAACCCGATCCACCAACCGAGCCAAATGCGCAGAGCCAGCGCGGTCAGGATCACGCCTGCCAGCGCAAAGGCGGGGCCAGCAAAACTGACACTGCGCTCGGGGGCACCTGCATCGCCATCAGCCGCCATGGCCGGCAGCGTAATCGATCAAGCCTTGACAGGTAAATGGGTGCGATGCGACCCTCGTGCCTGTAACCCGTCCCTGTAGGGAGCCAGTGTGTGCCACTGCTCTGTGACTGTGAGCAGTGCCGTCGCGAGGGAGTCGTCCGTGGTCTCCAACACTGCTGACCCGCCTCCGCGAACACGCTTCGGCGTGGCGAGCACAGCAGTGGCACACCGAGCACCGACCGTTGCTGAGCCTACGCCTGCGGGGACAGTCGCTTACCGCCGCACGCGGGCGTCCATCCCTTGGGCCATTTTGATCTCCAGCCCGTGGTTCACTGTCCAGGCGTAGCGGTGGGTGACTGAATCGATCAGGGCGCTGGCCGAGGGCAGACCTACGCCGCTCTTTTTCACGCCGCCGAAGGGCAGATGCACTTCAGCCCCGATGCAAGGCGCATTCACGTACCCCAAACCGAACTCACATCGCTCACGCACCTCGCGCATGTTCCGGTAGTTCTCGGTGATCACCGCACAGGACAAGCCGTAATCGGTGTCGTTGTAAACCTCGATCGCCTGGTCGAGGTCATCGAATGGGATGATGGCCACGTGCGGCCCGAAGACCTCTTCGCGGATGCAGCGGATCTCCGGAGCGTGCTCGATCCGATAGACGAACGGGGAGAGGAAATTGCCTTTGGACAGGCCGCCATCCATGAGCCCGCCGTCGAGCAGTACATCAGCCCCCTCTTCGCGCGCCAGGCGGTTATAGCCCAGCACCTTGCGCACGCCGGCCTCGTTGATCAGCGGCCCCATGAACGTCTGCGGATCGCGCG
Organism: Phycisphaerae bacterium; assembly: GCA_045863575.1. Lineage (GTDB taxonomy): Bacteria > Planctomycetota > Phycisphaerae > UBA1845 > PWPN01 > JAAXZI01. Next base: position 10,926 of record BTUC01000121.1, on the reverse strand, counting down.
GGTCACCGATCCGCAGGGCACGGGCCGCGGCCGTGAATTCCTCACAAAACCGGTCCACCAGCGAGCGGTGCACCAGGAGCCGCCCGGCCGAGACGCAGCGCTGCCCGGCCGTCTTGAACCCACTCAGCACGCAGGCATTGATCGCCAGGTCTAAACGGGCATCTTCGCACACGATGACCGCGCTCTTGCTGCCCATCTCGCAGACCGCCATCTTGTCGGGAGCCGCCGCGCAGGCCTGCTTGATCTGGGAACCCACTTCGTAGCTGCCGGTAAACAGAACGACTTTGACGTCCGGGTGCCCGACGAGGGCTTCACCGACCTCCTCCCCTACGCCCTGCACCAGGTTCACGACGCCAGGCGGAAAGCCGGCTTCCTCGAACAGCTCGATCATGCGCTGACCGACCAGCGGCGTCTCCTCGCTGGGCTTGAAGACGGCCGTGTTGCCTTCAACCAGAGACGGGGCCAGTAACCAGAGCGGCACGGCGAAAGGGAAGTTCCACGGCGTGATCACGGCCACCACGCCTTTTGGGCGGCGGCGCATGAAGAGGTCTTTCTCGGCGATCTCCGAGCTGATCACGTCCCCGTGAGTCATGCGCGCGGAGCCGAAGACGTACTGGGCCATGTGGATGCCTTCGACGATGTCGGCACGGGCCTCGTCGAGCGGCTTGCCGGCCTCTCGCGCGAGCAGATCGGTAAGCTCCTCCAGCCGTTCGCGGACCAGCAGGGCAAAGCGATCGAAGCATTCGCCGCGTGCGATACGGGAGGTCGACCGCCAACGCGGATAGGCGCTCTGTGCGGCCGCCACGGCCCGTTCGACCTCTGCGGGGCTGCTGCGGGGGAACTCGCCGATCACGTCGTCGCGATCAGCCGGATTGACGCTGGTGAAGGAGGCGCCGCCGTCCACTCCTTTCCACTGGCCATTGATGTAGTTACGACCCAGCATGGTTCCGGTCAGCATGGTGGTGCTCCCGGCGAATTCACGCCGATTTCAGGCGAAACGCAGGATGGCCGTCCCCGACCCGAAGATACCAAACGGCCGGTCATCCTATTGTAGGGCGGTTGGTCCGATCGGGACTTTGCGTCCGTGCGACCTTTGCGGTTTAATAGATACATTCGTACAATTCCCCGCCCGCCGCGGTCAACGGCGGGGCTGACGAACGTTTGTCAACTGGGCTGGTTTTATGCGTATTGCTTTCATCGGTCCGCTGCAGAGCGGCAAATCGACGCTTTTCCGTGCGGTGACGGGCCACGAGCCGGCCGGGCACCATGGCGGCGAGCAACTGGCGGTGGTCAAGGTGCCGGATACGCGGCTGGACTGGCTGCGCGACCTGTACAAGCCGAAGAAGTACACAGAGGCCACCATCGAGTGCCTCGATGTGCCCGGATTCAGCCACGAGACGGCCGCGTCGCAGGGTGAGTTCCGCAAGAGCTTGCCGTCCGTTCGCAAGTGCGATGCGCTGGTGGCGGTCGTGCGGGCCTTCGAGAATCCGGCGGTGCCGGCGTACCGCAACCGGGTGGATGCCCGCGCGGATCTCGACGAGTTGCTCGCCGAGTTGATGTTCAACGACCTGGAAGCGGTCACCACCCGGATCGAACGGCTGGAGAAATCGCTCAAGAAGCCGACCAAAACGCACGAGCAGGAGAAGCGCGAACTGGATCTGATGCAGCGGCTGCGGACGGCGCTGGAGGCCGAACAGCCGGTGGCCTCGGCGCTGCATAACGACGAAGAGCGCAAGCTGCTGGCCGGATTTCAGTTCGTTACCGAGCTGCCACTGATCGCGGTGATCAACGTGAACGAGGCCGACGCCGCCAAGCCGCCTCCGTTCGAGTACGCGGCCGCCCAGGCGACGATCTCACTGTGCGCCGAAACGGAGGAGCAGATCGCGCAGCTCGAGCCCGCCGACCGCAAGGCATTCCTGGAAGACCTGGGCGTCAGCGAGCCGGCCAAGGACCGCCTGGTCCGCACCTGTTACGAAACGGTCGGGCTGATTTCATTCCTCACCGTCGGCGAGGACGAGGTGCGCGCCTGGCCCATCCGCAAAGGCAGCACCGCACTGGAGGCAGCCGGCAAGATCCACACCGACCTGGCCCGCGGCTTCATCCGCGCGGAGACGGTGGCCTACGACGACCTGGTAGCGGCCGGCGACATGAAGGGAGCCACGGCCGCCGGCAAGGTGCGCCTGGAGGGCAAGACGTACGTCGTGCAGGATGGGGACGTGATCAACGTGCGGTTCAGCATCTGAGACGGTTGCATCCCCCGAGCGGCGCCCCTAAACTGGTGCATGCAAGGTGAAGCCATGGCCACTGCTCCGCCCAAATCAGCAGTCCACCCGGTGCAAACCGAGCACGCAGAGCCTCAGTACCAGGGACTCCGCATGTCGGTTGACGAGTTCTTTCAGCTTCCCGAGGACGGCTACACGTACGAACTCATTGACGGAATCGCTGTGATGTCACCCAGCCCGACCCCAGAGCACCAGGATCTGACCGCCGAGATCGTGGGGCAACTCTATGTCTATCTCCGCCAGAGGCCAGTGGGGAAGATGTGGCCGGAGATTGACGTGCATCTTGGCCGACGTTCAGACGGTCAGGAGTTGGTCTATAAGCCTGAAGTCGTCTTTATCCGGACTGAACGTGCATCCCGCCTGCGAAGATGTTTGAGCGCAGCTCCCGACTTGGTTGTCGAAGTCATCTCTCGTGGTTCGCGCCGCCGCGATACCGAAACCAAGCGGGACGATTATGAGCGGTTCGGTGTGGGCGAGTATTGGATCATGGATCCTGAGCAGAAGTCGATGACTTTTCTCCGGCTTCAGGATGGACGCTTCGTCGAGGTCGCGCCGGAGGGGGATGTGTTCCACAGTTCGGCAGTCCCCGGGTTCGAGCTGGACCTGGTCCGGATTCGCGCCCTCTTCCCCGAAACGTAGTGCCTCTCCCCCCTTTTCAAGGGGGCAAGGGGGGTTATTGGACGCCAAGCAGCGCGCATCCGCGGCTCATAATCCGTGCGCCAAACAGCCGGCAGGGACGCCGGCCGCTACATCTGCATTTCGGCCGGAGTGTCCGGGCTGCGGGGCAGTTCCACCTTCAACGCTCGGACGGCCATGAACAGCGGAATTTCCTTGCGGGCGGAGTTCTCGGCCGCCTGGCGCGGGCCCGGCGGGCTGGTGCGATGGCTGGCCCACTCTTCGATGGCGTCGATAAGCAGGCCGGCGTTACGCAGGGCCTTGACGTAGGCCTCGATCGGTTTGTGGAAGCTCCAGGTGTATCGGCCGGGGTCACGGCCCGGATGCGTCACGATGGGTTCCTTGCGCGGAATCAGGTACCGATCCACACGGCGGTACTGCACAGTCGCCTTGTTGTCCCAGCCCCACCCCGTAGCTTTCGGGCCGCGGAAACAGGGGTGCATCATCACCAGGACCAAGCGTCCCGCCGGCTGCAGCACGCGGTTCACGGATTGGAACACCGGCAGGATGGGATGGATGTTCTGAATCGCCAGCACACAGGCCGCAGTCATGAATTCTCCCGCCGGCAGGAAGGAGAGGTCGCGGGCATCGCCGACGTGGTAGGTAATACCGGACTCGCTGCGCTGGCGGGCCAGGCGTACCAGCGGCTCGGCCGCATCCACCCCCACGGCGCGCACTCCTTGGGCATGGAGGATGCGGCACAGCACCCCCTGCCCACAGGCGATGTCCACGCACGAGTCCCCCGCCTTCAGGCCCAGCAGCCGCAGGGCCCCGGGGAGGACCACTTCGCGGTGGTAGTCGCTGCCCGATTCGCCGACCAGTTCGTCGTACCACGAGGCAACCGGCCCCCAGTCGGTCGGCGGACCGCCGGCCGACCGATGCTCACGGCGTACGGATCGCAAATGGCGTCTGGGCCTCATGCAAACAGCTTATCCCGGCCAGCGCCCGGGGGCGAGTCAGATGGGCAACGGATTGACTTCCCCCCTACCGCCCCGCTACGCTGGATTGAGCGCGGGTTGGGATGAGTCGCGCCCCACCCGCACGTTGGCCTTTGTCCGATAATGCACCTGATGGAGGGGAGAGTCGCCCCATGCAATACACCGCCCTGCTGCTTGTCATCTTGCTCTGCCTGCCCGTCAGCACGGCCTTCGCCCAGCCGCGCGTCTGGATCGCCGACCAGGGCAACAACCAGAACGGCGCCGCCAACCCGAACAACCGTATCCTGGAAATCGACCCGTTCAACAAGAAAGTGCCCGCCGACGCTCAGGGCGACGTCATCATTCTGAAGACGCTGCCCAGCCCCGCCGGCGCTTTTCTGGACGAACTCACCTTCGATGACCAGCAGCGCCTGTGGTGCGTGGTCAAGAACACCTCGGACCAGGTGCAGGACGGCGCTACGCGCATCGACAAGGAAACGGGAGCGATTCAGCACCAGATCTTCCCGTTCATCCCCGGTCATGTGCATGGCTCCTACCTGGAAGGGCTGGCCTGGGATGGCAGCGGGCTGTGGATCACAGGGGTGCGCGACTTCTCCGGCCCCAACGGCAGCGTGCTGACGCGCGTGGATCCGGCAACCGGCAACCGCATTGCCCCGTTCGATGCGGGCTCGCTGGGAACGGCTGGCCGCGTGAGCATTCCGGGCAACATATGCCAGGGGCTCCTCTATGATCCTTCCGGCACCGGCTACCTCTGGCACTCCGATTCGGTGCTCAATACGATTTACAAGCTTGATCTGGCCCGGCTGTATGACGCGGACCCCAACAACGACAACAGCCTGGCCATCGCCGAATACAACGTGCCCTTCAGCCCCAAAGGCATGGACTGGATGGGCGACAAGATCTGGGTGGCCAGCCCGCACAACGGCATCTGGGAATTCAACCCGGCCACCGGCGCGACCCAGAAGCTCTTCTCCACGCCACAATGGAATCTCGACGGCCTGGCCGTCCTGCCCGAGCCGCCCGGCCCAAAGATCGTCACCGACCCACAGGCGGTAGAGCGCTCCGTCTGGCTAGGAGGCGTCCTGGATCCCGGCATTCTGACCGTGGCCAACGGCGGTACGGAAACGCTCGAATACACGCTCACCGAAGATGCCCCCTGGTTGACCATCCATCCGACTACGGGCGACTCCACCGGAGAGGCCGACCCCATCACGCTGACCTTCGACCTGACCGGCTTGAAAGCGGGTACGTACAGCGCCGATCTGACCATCACCGCGCCTGGGGCCTATAACAGCCCCCTGATCGTGCCGGTCGAGGTCATCATCGAGACGGTCAAGCCCGACCTGGATGGCGACGGCGATGTGGACCAGGAGGATTTCGGCCTCTTCCAGATCTGCTACACCGGCTCCGGCATCAACGCCCCGGCCGGCTGTACCCAGGCCAGCTTCGATAATGACCTCGACGTGGACCTGGCAGACTTCGGCGTATTCCAGCGTTGCCACACGCGGGCAAACGTGCGGGCCGAGCCGAGCTGCGACGACGAACCCTGAGGCCGAATGGCCATAGCAGTCTGTGTGAGGATGACTCCAGCCTCGGTCTGACCGGCTGGGGTTTGCGGCCTGCATGAAAAAAGCCGTTCCGGGCCTGGCGAGTTGCCGCTAAAATGCTATCGTCGCGGAGTAACTTACCCAAGGTTGGGGTTCCGGCTGGAGGCCAAGCGCTCATCCGGGGAACCCGCACATCCTGGAGGTCAAGCATGCGTTCTCTCTTTGTGCGCCAAAACAGATGTCTCATGGTGGCCGGGACAGTGCTGGTGATCAGCACTTCTCACCTCTGGGCGGTCGGCAATGTCAGCGGCCACGGCCGATTTGAGCGCATCAAGGGCAAACCCCATATGGGGTACGTCGAGTTGTACGAGACCAACCTGTTCCTGTCGCCGGCTGCGCAGACCCCCCTGGGGCCTTCACGTCGGCTGGGAACCACGTGCGAAGTCTCCCAGCCCGGCGGCGGGATCACCTGCTCGACACAGATCATCACCGGCGATGGCTGCTACTGCATCTACAGCATGCCGGCCGGCAATTACTCGGTGTTCATGAATCAGCCGCTGTTCTTCATCTGCCCCAAGGTGGTGCCCGCCGTCACCATCAGCAACAATCAGACGCTCCATCTGAACCCGGAGCTGCCCATCGAGTTCTCCACCTTCTTCAAGAATTCGAATCAGTGGACCGGGCCCGATACCGTCTGGTATCAGACCTTCACGGCAACAGGAACCGGTGTACGCGGCGTGGCTTTCTCCTGCGCGGGCAGTCCGTCACCCTCGGTCGAGGTGGCTATTCTCCGGGACAACGGCAGCTCGGATGTGCGCAACTGGCAACTGGTCAACTCACGGATCGAGCCGCAGGTCGGGCAGGATACCGACAACTGGGTCCGCTTCCGCTCCCAGGAGGTCCCCCTGACGCCGGGAACGCGTTACGCGGTACGGCTCACCAGCCGGATCAGCGGCACGATCCAGCCGTACAAGCGCGACAAGGACGCCAACAGCTACGCAGGGGGGCGGGCGTACAATGGAGCGGGCGTGGCCCAGAATTTCGACTTGAACGTCACTGTTTTCGGCGACACGGACGGCACTCTTGTCACCATGAACAAGCGCACCACCGGGCTGGGGTGGCTCTGTGATAACGGCTACTTCGGTCAGCGCTGGGGACAGACGTTTGTTGCCCATGGTGGCGGGCTGGCCGGTGCGGACGTCTGGGCGGCGGGCGCGAGCAACAAATGGGAGTTGCAGTTTCTGTGGAAGGTGCGTCAGGGCGGCCCGACGGGCCAGCAGATCGGCCCCACAAAAATCACCAATGCCGCCTTTCAGTCCTTCGGCGCCGGACTACACGCAGTCAGCTACAACCCCGGCGAGGTACCGCTGATCGCCGGCCAGACATACTTCATCGAATTCAACATCCATAACCCGCCGCCTGAATCGAACGGCTTCAACCCCTATCTGATGCATCCTTCACCCGGGGCCACCTGCAACGGCGGCGACGACCCGGACTGGTTCGAGGAAGGGATCGCGTACCGGGACAACGAGGCACGTCCGAATGATGATCTGTCCATGACCATCGTCGAGTATGCCGTTCCCGAACCTCTCCTGGAAGTCGCTCCGGAGACCCTGAACCGGACGACGCTGGTAACCAACAATCTGCCCAACGACAGCTTTACGGTGCGCAATGGTGGCAGTGATTCGTTGAACTATTCCATCACGGACAACGCGGCATGGTTGAGCGCGTCACCCGCCAGCGGCTCTTCTAGCGGCGAAACCGACACCATCGCCATCCTCTACAACACAGCCGGCCTTCCACTGGGGCAGCACACGGCAACCATCACCATTTCCTCACCACAGGCCACCAACAGTCCCCAGACCATCGGCGTCACCGTCACGGTCCGCTCCGTTGGACCCGATTTCGACAAGGACCTCGACGTGGACCAGACTGATTTTGGCTTTTTGCAGAAGTGCTACACGGGGGCCGGATTCCAGGTGACCGACCCGATTTGCGTACCTGCGGATCTCGATCAAGACGAGGATGTGGACCAGTCGGACTTCGGCATCCTGCAAGGTTGCTTGAGCGGCGCCAATCAGCCGGCGAACCAGGGCTGCGAACCGTAGGTTACCCGGATCGCCGCGTACTGCGGCTCGCCGCGCGATGACGATTGGCGCAGGGCTCTGCACGACGCTGAGACGAAAAGGTAAGGCCGGCCCCGTTCAGGTGCGGAGCCGGCCTTCTTTGTCCTGCAATCTGCACAGGTGAGCGTGGGTTACCGGCGTCCGGGCCGACGTCCCCGACCGGCGCGCTTGCCGCGCATACGGTGTCCGACACCCGTAGGTGAGGCCACGGCGCAGGCTTGGCCGGAACCATCCCCTGCCGCTTCGAGCGTCGAGACCTCCGCACCGCTCGATGCGTAGGACAACTGCTGGGGGCGCCCATTGAAGCCCGATGAAGCGCCGTTGCGGCGCCGGGGACGCGGGTCCCCGAAGGGTGATCGCAGCCTTTCCGGCCTGGGCGCGGGAGGCGCCGATCGGATATCGGCAGCCGAGAACCGGGGCTGATCGCTGCACACCGGAACGCTTTTGCGGATCAGTCGTTCGATGGCCCGCAGCAACGGGCGCTCTTCATGGTCGCAAAACGAAACGGCCAGGCCTGAGGCCCCGGCACGGGCGGTCCGGCCGATCCGATGCACGTAGGTTTCCGGTACGTTGGGCAGGTCATAATTGATGACGTGCGATACGTCATCGATGTCCAGGCCGCGCGCCGCGATGTCGGTGGCCACCAGCACCGGCGGAGTATCGGACTTGAAGCTGGCCATGGCCCGATTGCGGGCGTTCTGGCTCTTGTTGCCGTGAATGGCCTCGGCACGAATCCCGGCGCGCGATAGATGCCGGGTCAGCTTGTCCGCGCCGTGCTTGGTGCGAGCGAAAACCAGCACGCGAGCAGTGGCATTATTGTTGAGATAGTGGGCCAGCAACGCCGGCTTGAACGGCTTGTCCACCATGTAGACCGCCTGCTGCACGGTGTCCACCGTGGAAGCCACGGGAGCCACCGCCACGCTGACGGGGTTCTTCAAGATGTTGTTCGCTAGCTTTCGGATCTCCTCGGGCATGGTGGCCGAGAAGAGCAGCGATTGCCGCTCGCGGGGCAGACTCGGGATAATCCGGCGGATGTCATGGATGAAGCCCATGTCGAGCATGTTGTCGGCCTCATCGAGGACGAACGCCTCAACGCGGCTCAGTTCGACGTAGCCCTGCTGCATGAGATCGAGCAGGCGTCCAGGCGTGGCCACCAGGATGTCCACACCGGCCTGCAAGGCCCGGGTTTGCGGGTTCTGACCGACGCCGCCGAAGATGACCGTGCAACGCAGGCCGGTGTGCCGGCCGTAGGTCTGAAAGCTTTCGTGGATCTGGGCGGCCAGTTCCCGCGTGGGCGCCAGGACCAGCGCCCGAATCGGACGCGCCTTGCCTGGGCGGCGCCCGCCTGACGCATGCAGCCGCTGCAGGATCGGCAGGGCGAAGGCGGCCGTCTTGCCCGTGCCGGTCTGGGCACAACCCAGCAGGTCGCGGCCCTCCAGCACGTGCGGAATAGACTTCAACTGAATGGGCGTAGGGGTCACGTAGCCCTCCGCGCCTACGGCGCGGAGGATCGGCTCGATGAGCCGTAAGTCTTGGAACTTCAAAGGTTTTCCTCTTCCGGGGTCCCCAGGACGGGATGTGCCGGACGCGGCTTGCGTCCTCATGAGCCATCGGTACCTGGCAGTCCAATGGCTCTTACGTCCACGGGATCAAGACACCACAGTAATCGTTCATCATAGGGGATATCGGCGGAAAAGAACAGCGGGTCGATTACAGACGACGGACTGTCCGCCGACAACGGCCAGTTTTCTTCGCACTGCGCCAGCTCAGAGAGTGCGAGCAGTAGTCCCTTCATCCACATCTGTCAAACTCATGACAAGCTGCTTGCCCACGGCCTCGGCGTAGCGAACCAGGGTCTCGACGGTCGGATTGGGACGCTGCCCCGTTTCAAGCTTGGACAACGCGGATCGGTCCATGCCGGTGAGCTCGGTCAGGTCGGCAAAACCCAAGCCTCTGGATTCACGAGCGGCTTTGAGTTGGCACAGTAGCGCCTCGAGCTGATCACGGAAGGCCATCCGTTCTTCGTGTCGTGCGATCAGATCCGGCAGTTCCGCCGCACCTGCGCTCGAATCCTGTTGTACTTCGCGGCTTGCTCGGGCGTAAGCCGCTGGCTGCGGGTGATGCGCTTCAAGGGCGTTTTCTCATGGGGACTTCGTAAGCCGTCACCGGGTAAATGGTGTCCTCGTCCAGCTCCTCGTAAATACCACAACGCCTCGAAGTCTATGGCCTACCCCATCCTGAGTCTCCTTTTACGTCAGTTCGGCTTTCCCGTTAACCATGTGACCGGGCGTACTCCTGCAGGGCCCGCACGTTCTCGTGGGGCGTGTCGCGACAGACCTCGCAGCCGGCGCTGACAATGTAGCGGCTGCCGGCCTGGCGGTGGCATTCGGCGATGGCCGCCAGGACTTCGTCGGGGCCGCTGTTGCGCAGAACGGAGACAGGGTCAATGTTGCCCAGCAGAACCTGTTCCGGGCTCATTTCGGCGCGGGCTTTGGAGAGCGGGGCCGGATAGTCGAGATCGACGATTTCACAGCCTAACTCCCCCACTTTTCCCAGCAGGTCGCGGGTGTTGCCGCAGATGTGCAGCCGCACGCGTGTGCCCATGGCGTGCAGGCCGTCCACGAGCTTCTTCTCGTACGGCCAGACCAGTTCCTCGTAAATGCGCGGGCCCACCAGCGATGCGGCCGCATCACCGATGGCAATGAGATCGGCCCCCGCATCAATCTGGGCCTTCGCAAAGCTCAGCTCGAGCTCGACACAGAAGTCGAACAAATCGCGAACGAATGCCGGGTCATCGATGACGTCGAGCATCAGCGCGTTGATGCCCCGCAGATCCGCTCCCTCGGCACAAGGCCCTTCAATCCAGCCTTCGATGAGTTTGGCGCCGCCTAACCGCTGCCGGAACAGCTCGATGGCCCGAACCCGGTCCAGCATCCGTCCACCCGCGCAGGGATCCGGCGCCTTCAGCTCAAGCAGCCGGCCTGCATCCGCCAGCAGCGCTTTATGTTCGATGATGGCCGCCGGCTGATCCTCATAGAACTCGACGGCCGCCCCGCAGTCCCCCGCCTCTCGGGTCGGGTCGGACACCGTGGAGACGTAATCGAAGTCAAACTCCTCGGCCACGCGGCACTGCGCTTCCACCAGCACCCGATAATCGCGGATGTACTGCCCATACTTCACGCCCAGCTGATCGGCCGCGAACATCATGGTGATGGGCATGAACGGCAGGCAGTCCGTCGGGCGTCCTTCGATCGTGGCCAGGATGCGTTCACGGCCGTTCATTGACATGCCCGGATGTCCGTTGGGAAAACCAGTCGACATGCACCACCTTCCCATGAAGTGCTGTGAATGCTCAGGG